>CAJFOO010000031.1 GCA_904397205.1 uncultured Clostridia bacterium | reverse complement strand
TTCCCCGGCGGCTTTGCTATCATACCACATCCTTCCTCCTCTTGTCAACTCCTTTTTGCAAAATTTTGCAAATTTTATATTGACAATTTTCTTATTTGGCAAATTCATTCGTTAAACTGCATATTAACAAAAAAGACGGGAATTTCCCGTCCTTCTCAGATATTTATTGTGCTGGTTCCGGTTCTTTTTTGATTTTATAATACTTGCGCAGGAAAAACCCCATGATCTTCGGATGGTCTACAATGACAACTTTCATACAAAACCCCTCCTTTGTTATGTGAGGCCGCCCTACCGGCGGGCGACGGCAATCCCCAAGGCAACCAGGATGACTGCCGTTATGAACAGGGTCAGCGTGGTGGGGCAAAAGCACGAGATGAGCAAGCCCATACCGAACGCTACTGCAAACTGGCATTTGCAATATCCGCGCAGGCACTGGCAGCAGCCTTTGACTGGATTTTTCATCGTGCTCCCCCCTTTTTGGTATTTCATGGATTGCCTCTTATTCCAGTATATCCAAACGGGAGGAAAGGGTTCCAAATTTTATATCCGCTTCATCAGCATGACCAGAGCCTGGCCTTCATGCACGGTAATCTTGGCACAAGGATGGGCAATCACATTGCTGATCCCCCGCGGGAAATTGGAGGACAGCACTTCCCGATCCAGAGGGTACCGCATCCCCTCGTAGGTGAGGGTGCAGCTCGGCGCGGCAAAGGGGAAAACCGAGATCGTCATCCCTTCGCAGTCTTCCAAAAACAAGTGTTTTTTCCTGGCGTCGAGAAGATAGACACAGGTCGCATCGTCTTCCAGCATCCCCGTACCGTTCTGCTGCGAGATATATTGCAGGATACCGAAATTGGCGTAAGAATGATCCAAACGCGCACCCAAGGCCCCCAGGATCTGGAAATCCCGGTATCCCCGGCGCAGGCCTTCCTTCACTGCAAACAGCAGGTCGGTATCGTCCTTTTCCGCGGGCAGGCGGATCTGCTCCACCCCTTCGGGGATCTTGCGGCGGGACGAATCAAAATCCCCCACGACCAAATGCGGCAGCAGCCCGGCCTGCAAGACTTTATCCAGCCCGCCGTCGGCGCAAATCAGATACGCGTCCTCCTGCCGCACCGGTTCCCACACGGTTTGGCATTCTTCCGGGGAAGCCCCCACCACAATACATTTTTTCCCGGTTATCGGTTTCGTTTTTTCCATTCCTTCCAATCCTTGACCTCCTCAAACATCGCAACGTAGCTTGCATGGCGCGACGGGGGGATTTCCCCCTGCCGCACCGCCTCCAGTACCGCACAGCCTTTCTCACAGGTATGGGAACACGAGGGGAACCGGCACTGGTCCAAATACGGGGAAAATTCCCGGAACGCCAAGGCAAGCTGATCCTTTTGCACCATATCGTAGCGCTCCATATCCACCGTGGAAAAACCCGGGGTATCCGCCACATACCCGCCTTCGGGCAGTTTCAGAAGTTCCACCTGGCGGGTCGTATGGCGGCCCCGGCCCAGTTTCTGGCTGATTTCCCCCGTTTCCCGTGCAAAACCCGGATCGATGCGGTTGAGCAGGGAAGATTTCCCCACGCCGGAATTCCCGATAAATACCGAGAGTTTCCCGCGCAGCATCTCCCGTACCGGATCCACGCCCCGGCCGGTTTCGGCCGAAACCTCCACGCAGGGAATTCCTGCCTGTTTATATATATTGGTCAGGAAGCAACTGTCCTGCAAGTCGGTTTTGGAAACTATCAAAACGGGTTCCATCCCCTTGGTTTCCGCCACGGCGATCAGTTTATCCAGCACCAGAAAATTGGGAGCCGGATCGCATACAGAAGCCACCAGGAACAGTTGATCCACATTGGCTACAGGCGGGCGGATCAGGGAATTTTTCCGCGGCAGGATACGCTGGATGGAGGGATGCCCGGTTTCTTCGAGCACAATTTCCACCCGATCCCCCGCCAGAGGGGAAATATTTTCCTTGCGGAACGCCCCTTTGGCTTTACATTCATAAACCGCATCGGCGGCTTCTACATAATAGAAACCGCCGATCCCTTTGCGCAGCAAACCGGTTACTCTTTTCATGCGCATTACCCCGGGGTCACATCCCCAAACATCCCCTCGTCCGGATCAGGGGAGGAAGGGGTGGAAACCGTTCCTGGATTATACGTATACGACGCGGTCTGCACAACGCTGGCATTGTTGTCAAAATCAATGGAATATTCGCTGTATGGCTGATCGTCCAGTGTGACAGTCAGCCGTTTTGTGCCGGTAGTCCCTTCGACAGAAATCCGATAGGTCCCGTTCAGGGAAGGGTTCACCGTCTGCTGATCCGTCAGCGCGCCGTCCACATAGGCTTTCAGCGTAATATCCCGGTTCACGCCCGACGGCAAGGTCACCGTAACCTCCCCGGTCTTGGTAGAGGATTTGCCGGAGCTGTACACAATGTTTACCACCGTATTTTTCGCCACCTTGGAACCGGGAGCCGGGCTGCATTCAATCACCTGGTTCTGTGCCAGGCCGCTGTCGTCCCTCGGCGTGGTGGTGCCTACCTGCAGGCCGGCCTCGATAATCTTCGCTTTGGCGGTTTCCAGATCGTCGGCAATAATTGCCGGAACCGTCGCCCCCTCTTCATTGGGCCCCTTGCTTACATAGATCCGCACCGTGCTGTTTTCTTCCACCTGGCTGCCGTATTCCGGTTCGGAGCGCACGACATACCCTTCCTGGACTTCGTCGTCATTGACCTCCACCACCTCCGGAACAAGGTTGCGATCGGTCAGCATCTGGCGTGCGTTTTCCTCCGTCTGCCCCCGCAGATCGGGGATCGGAATCAGTTCGCTGCCCTGGTTGACGATAAACGTCACCGTCGCGTTATACTTCACATTCAGATTGCCTTCCGGCGTCTGCCGCAGGACAACCCCGGCTTCCTGTTCGGTGTTCGTTTCATATTGAATCTGGATGTCCAGGTTTTGGTATTCTTCCCCTTCCAGCTGTGCCATGACGTCTTCAATCTGCTGCCCTACAAAGTTCGACAGATATACATCCTCCTGGACTGCCGAAGAGGTATCGCCCCCGTCAAAGGCGCCGAGCAGGGCGGAAATCCCCACCCCGGCTCCCGCCAGGAGCAGGGCTGCCGCCACACAGATCCCGATAATGGCGCCGGTGGAAATCTTCCGCGCGCGGGACGAACGGGATTCTTCCGGATACGGCGCATAGCTGTCGTAATTGTCATCGTACTGCACGGGCGGCTCCTCCGGCGGATAATACCGCCCTCTCTGGGAGCTGCGCTGGGTCAAGTCGAACTCTCCCGTGCCATTGCCCGCATGGACAGAATCGTACTTCTTAGAATTTTCGTCGGTAAAATACTGGTAATGGAACGTGATATTCGGGTTGCGGCGGAACTGCTCAATATCCCGCAGCATTTCCGCCGCGGACTGATACCGCTGGGAAGGGTTTTTCTGCATGGCCTTGAGGGTAATCTCCTCCAGGCCTTCGGGCAAAGCGGGGTTAAGCTCCCTTGGCGGCTTGGGATCCGCCTGCAGCTGCATGATGGCGACCGACACCGCATTATCCGCTTCAAAGGGGAGCTGCCCGGTAAGCATTTCATACATCATAACGCCGACGGAATAAATGTCGGCTTTTTCGTCGGTCAAATCGCCGCGGGCCTGCTCGGGTGCAATGTAATGCACCGAACCGATGGCCTTATCCGTCATGGTGCGGGTTTCGCTGTGGGAAAAGCGGGCGATGCCAAAATCGGTCACCTTGATGCTCCCGTCCTGGAGCAGCATGATGTTCTGCGGCTTGATGTCGCGGTGTACGATCCCTTTTTCATGGGCGTGCTGGAGCGCGCGCAGGATCTGCACGGTGAAATGGATGGCTTCCTTCCACTTGACCTCCTTTTGCTGGAGGAGGTATTCCTTGAGGGAAATCCCATCGATATATTCCATGACGATATATTGGATCCGGTCCCCAAAGCTCACATTATACACCTTGACAATATTGGGGTGATCCAAGACCGCAATGGCTTTGGATTCGTTCTTAAAGCGGCGCAGAAATTCCGCATTTCCGGAAAATTCATCCTTCAGGATCTTGATGGCAACGGTACGGTGGTCGATGGTGTCATACGCCTTATAGACTACCGCCATCCCCCCTACGCCGATGAGCTCCTGGATTTCATACCGGGCGTCCAGCCGTTTTCCTGTATATTTATCCACCAAAATTCACTCCCATCTCACGATCCGTTCCCGATCATCGCGGCAGTAATGTTGTCATTACCGCCGGCTTCCTTCGCCAGTTCCACCAGCCGCTGCAGATAGGCAGGGCCGTCCAGTTCGAGAGAAAGCTGATACATCTGGTCCGTGTCGACATAATTGGTCAAACCATCTGAGCAAAGCAGCAGACGGTCATGTTCCCCCATATGCGATTCCAGATAATCCAAATCAATCACCGCGTGCACCCCCAGCGCGCGGGTAATGATATTTTTCTGCGGATGGACCTTCGCTTCTTCCGGGGTCAAATCCCCCAGATCCACCAATTCCTGCACCATGGAATGATCCGTGGTGAGCTGGCGCGCCCCTTCTTTTGTCAGAAGGTACGCCCGGCTGTCCCCCGCATATACAATATGGGCAATCCCCCGGGTGACCACCGCCATGACCAGCGTGGTACCCATGCCCTGCAATTTTTCCTGCTCTTCGGCCAGGCGGTATATCTTTGCGTTGGCCTCGTATCCCAAAAAGCTCATCAAATACTTGATCTTGTTGTCGGTGCAGCCTTCCTGGTATTCTTCCACCAGGCCCCGCGCAATGATTTCCACCGCCGTTTGGCTGGCTACCTCCCCCGCGTTTGCCCCGCCCATGCCGTCGCAGACGACAGCCCACGCGCCGCCGGGCAGATTCCCGCAGGCGCAGGCGTCCTCATTATGGCTTCTCACAAGACCAACATCGCTTAAACTGCATACGTCCAAGCTAGGTCACCTCCTCTTTGTGCCTGCGGCGGAGCTGGCCGCAGGACGCGTCAATATCCGAGCCAAGGGTCCTGCGCACGGTGGCGGCAATCCCCTTTTGTTCCAAGATGCGGCAAAACGCCTGCAGGCGCTGCGCCGTACTTTTCTCATACCCGGCCCCCGCCACCGCATTGACGGGGATCAAATTCACATGGCTCAAAATCCCTTCCAGCCGGCGCGCCAGTTCTTTGGCGCACGCATCGCTGTCGTTTACCCCCTGGATCATGGCGTATTCAAATGAAATCCGCCGATGCGTCGTCTGGGTATAAAACCGGCAGGCTTCCAGCAGCTCGCGCATGGGCCATCTCCGGTTGACGGGCATCGTCTGTTCCCGGATGGCGTCGTTTGGGGCGTGCAGGGAAACCGACAGGGTCAGCTGCCATTTCCGGCGGGCCAAATCATAGATCTTATCCACAATGCCGCAAGTGGATAGGGAAATATGGCGCATACCGATCTGCATGCCTTTGGGGGAAGAGACCAGCTCCAAAAAGCGCAGGACGTTTTCATAATTGTCCAAAGGCTCCCCCATGCCCATGAGCACGAGATTGGAAACCCGTACGCCTTGATCCCTTTGGGCCGCCTGGATCTGGGCCAGCATTTCGGAAGCGGCCAGATTCCGGGCGAACCCGCTTTTCCCCGTGGCGCAGAAGGTGCAGCCCATCCTGCATCCCACCTGGGTGGAAATACAGAGCGAATACCCGTGATGGTACTGCATCAGCACGGCTTCTACGCACTCCCCGTCCGGAAAAGAAAACAGGTATTTTACGGTATTATCATAAAGGGAAACCTGCTTTTTTTCAATAGTTGCTACAGATATGTAATATTTTGCTTCCAGTTCCCCGCGCAGGGTTTTGGACAGATCGGTCATTTCTTCAAAGGAAGAAACACCCCGGTGCAGCCACTGATACACCTGCAAAGCCCGGAATTTCGGCAGTCCCTGCCGGGCAAAATCCTGCTGGAGTTCTTCAAGGGTCATGGACTTAATATCCTGTTTTTGCTGCCCGTCTATGGTGTGCAAACACACGCCTCCTTTTTCGGTTATCCCCGCCGGCAAAACCGCGCCACAAAAAACCCGTCCGTCCCGTTCACATGCGGGAACAGCGTCCACTGGTGCGGCGGTTCCGGGATCCCCCGCCGCTGCCCTGCCGGCAGGCACAGGGGATCCGGGACAAACTCGGGATGGGTTTCCTCGAACCAATCCGCCACCGCACGGTTTTCCGCCGGATTGAGACTGCAAGTCGAATACAACAGTATCCCGCCTACACGGACGCATTTGGCGGACTCGGCCAGGATTTGTTTTTGTACGGCAGGGAGCGACTGGATATCCTCCGGATTTTTGTACCGGATCTCCGGCTTGCGTCGGAGGATCCCCAATCCTGCGCACGGCACGTCGCACAAAACGGCGTCAGCGGCAGGGCGTTCCTCCCCGGGATGGGCCGCATCCCGCACGGCGGCTTCCACGCAGGACAGGCCAAGCCGCCGCGCCCCCTGGCGGATAAGCCCCACCTTCGCCTTGTGCAAATCAAACGCAAGCACCCGGCCGGTGTTTTCCATCCGCTGCGCCAATGTAAAGGTTTTCCCTCCCGGCGCCGCACAGACATCCAGCACCGTCTGCCCCGGCTTCGGATCCAGCATCGCACAGCAAAGCTGGGAGGACAAATCCTGCACATGGAACAACCCCTCCTGAAAGCTCGGCAGGGAATCCACCGCACCAGACCGGCCAAGCAGCAAAGCCCCCGGCACATCCGGAACCAGCTCTGCCGGTACTCCTTCCTCCGCCAGCCGCCGCTGCAAGGCCCCGGGAGAAATCCGGCAGGTATTGGCACGGATATAGAGATTCGGAGGTTCCATGAAGGCTTGCAGCATCTCCCGGGTAAAACCGTCCCCATACGCATCATGCCACAGCCGCAGCAGCCACACCGGGCAGGAAAATTCCACGCTCTCCGCTTCCAGAGGGGAACGCGCCGGATCCGGAAGGGAAACGGCCTCCTTTCCCCGCAGCAGGGAACGCAGCACCCCGTTGACAAACCCGGCCGCCCGGGCGGTACGCTTGTCTGCCTTCACGCAGTTTACCGCCTCATTGACCGCCGCAGAAGCCGGGATTTTATCCAGGTACAGGATCTGGTATGCGGCGATCCGCAGGGCGGCCAGCACCCGCGGGGAAAGCTGGGAAAGAGGGGGTTTAGAAAAGCGTTCCAAATAATAGTCGAGGGAAATCCGGCGTTCCAGCGCCCCGTAAAAGAGCGTCGTGGCAAGTGCGGCATCCCGGGGATCAAGAATATCCCGCTTCAGCGTTTTGTCTATCACCAGGTTGGAATACCCCTGGCCCGTCTCTACCTGCAGCAGTGCATCCAAAGCAACCTGCCGGGCATTCCGCTTCATCGGCCTCACCTCCCGCGCCGGGCGTGGACAATAGACGCCAGCCGGACCAAGGAAAGCAAGGCTGTCAGGGTAGACGCCACATACGTCATGGCGGCGGCAGTCAGAACCTTACGGGCGTCCGACAGCTCTACAGGAGAGAGAGTCCGGGTTTCCCGCAGGGCCTGCAGCGCCCGGCGGCTTGCGTTAAATTCCACCGGGAGCGTCACCAGGGAAAACAGCACCGCCAATCCGTACAGCCCCATACCAATATATACGACTACCGTATACTGGACAGGGAGGAGCAGTCCCAGCATAATCAACGGGATCGAAAAGCGGGATCCAATGTTGACCGCCGGGACCAACGCCGTGCGGATCTTGATGGGCAAATATCCCCTCGCGTGCTGGACGGCATGGCCAGCTTCATGGGCGGCTACCCCCACCGCCGCAATGCTCGCTTGGCCGTATACCGGCTGCGACAATCCGATGATCTTGGTAGATGGGTTAAAATGATCCGTCAAATTCCCGGCTATGGGCTGTACCCGCACACCCATTACCCCGCCGAAATGCAGGACCTGCCATGCAGCTTCTTCCCCCGTGATCCCTTTTGCGTTGCCCACGCGGGAATATTTTTGAAACGAAGAGTGTACCCAAATCTGCGCCGCAACCGAGAGCACAAGAGCAGGCAGCATGTACAGAAAATAGGAATAATGGAAACTGTAAAGCCCCAAACGGACACCTCCTTATTGAGCCGACAGGTTTTCTTTCGTTTGCGGGGGATGCCCTCGGAAAAAGTCACGCGCCGGCATCCGTTTCCCTCCTTCATATTGTACAGTCAGGAGCTCCAGAGCCCCTTCCCCGCAGCATACAAATATGCGTCCGTCTTTTTCCACCAGTTCCCCCGCCGGGCCAAGACATTCCCCGCACACGCGGGAGGCATGGATTTTCAGGGTTTTCCCATGATACCGCGTGCTCGCTCCCGGCCAGGGGGACATGCCCCGCACCCAGTTGTGCGCCTGCTGCGCCGTCCTGTTCCAGTCGACGGGGGAATCGGCCTTGCGCAGCATCGGGGCATAGCAGGAAAGTGCGTCGTCCTGCGGGGTGGGGTGCAGGGAACCCGTTTCCAGACCTTCCATCGTCCGGATCAGTGTCTGCGCCCCCAGCACAGCGAGGCGGTCGTGCAGCTGCCCGGAGGTTTCTTCCGGATCAATGGCCGTCTCTGCCGTCAGGAGCATATCGCCGGTATCCAGCCCCTCGTCCATCTGCATAGTGGTTACCCCGGTCGTTTCCTCCCCGTTGAGCACCGCCCATTGGATCGGCGCGGCGCCCCGGTATTTGGGAAGCAAAGAGGCGTGGACGTTGACACAGCCAAGCGGCGGCGCCTCCAGGATCGCTTTGGGAAGGATTTTCCCATACGCCACCACGACCACCGCATCGGGGGACTTTTCCTGCAAAATCGACAAAGCCGCCCCATCCTTGAGGGTTTCCGGCTGGAACACTTCCAGCCCATACCGGCAGGCCAGTTCCTTTACCGGCGGCGGGGCCAGGGCGTATCCCCGGCCTTTGGGTTTGTCGGGCTGGGTAAATACCCCGCATATCTCGTGGCCCGCGTCGATCACGGCCTGTAGGCAGGGGACGGCAAATTCGGGCGTCCCCATAAATACGATCCGCATATTCCCACACCTTTCTTCCTTCTTATTGTATGCCGCCGGGCGGCAAATACACCCGGTGGGTTATTCTTTCCCCTCAATTTCCAATTCCCCGATCAATCGTTCTTTAAACAAGATCCCATTGAGATGGTCGATTTCATGACAGCAAGCCACAGCCAGCGGGCCTTCCGCCTCCATTTCAAAAAAACCGCCCTGCCGATCCTGCGCCCGGATTTTGACATAAGCCGGGCGTTTCGTTTCCCCCCATTGTCCGGGGCAGGACAAGCACCCTTCCTGGAAGGTCTGCTCGCCTTTCTGCTCCAGAAATTCGGGATTGATCAGTTCGATTTTCCCGTCGCCTTCCCCCAGATCGATCACCAGCGCACGGCGCAGAATCCCTACCTGCGGCGCGGCAATGCCGATCCCGTCGGCGTGATTCATGGTTTCATACATATCATCGAGCAGCTGGGCCAGCCGTTCGTCAAATTTTTCCACCGGACGGCACACCTTGGAGAGTATCTCGTCGCCCTCTGTTACAATCTGCCGGATTCCCATTTCGATCCCCTTTCTTTGTCTACATACTTTATTTAAACATTACATTTCCGGGCTGGTATCTACCCATACGGTTATCCGGGAATATTCCCGTTTTTCCGCAAACCCTTTCAGAAGCTGCGACAGCATCTGCCGGAACCTTTTGGTATTGCGGCATTTGATCAGCAAACGGTACCGGTATTTGTTGCTGATTTTGGCAATCAATGCCGGGGAAGGCTGCAGCACCCGCAGCGGCAGATCGGGATATTCCCTCTGCGCCACGTCCCGCAGCAGCCATAAAAACGCATGGCTGGCCTGGCGCACGCCTTCCTCGTGCCCGCCGGTAAACCCTACCGCCACCAGATCCGCAAACGGCGGGTACAGCATCGCCTTGCGGAACGGGATCTCCCCTTCGTAAAAGGAGAGGTAATCCTGCCTTGCCGCCAGGGCCAAAACAGGGTTTTCCGGGGTGAAGGTCTGGA
>CAJFOO010000030.1 GCA_904397205.1 uncultured Clostridia bacterium | reverse complement strand
TGCATCACTTTATCGCCTTCCCGGAAGAATAGAGCGTCGCGTTTCCATTCCTTTTTCGCCGGATCCGGCGGATTCACGGCATCCTGCAGCCGGCGGTTGATTTCGATGCTTCCCAGTTCCCCCTTCCTGCCGGGGCATAGCACCTGGATATCGGACCAGATCGTATAGGAAAAACTGGCCGGCAATCTTCGTGTACACAGATCCACGATCGTTTTGGCAATGCTGCGGGGATTGGGGCTGGGCAAAAAAAAGAAGTCGCTGTTTTTCTGTTTTAAATCCGGAAGCTGCCCGGAAACAATCCGGTGAGCATTGGTGACGATCGCGCTTTCCATCGACTGCCGGAAAATTTCATTCAATTGCACCACAGGGAATTCCTGGCAGCGGATAAGGTCTGCCAAAACATTCCCAGCCCCCACGGACGGAAGCTGATCACAGTCCCCGACTAAAATCAACCGGCACCCCAGCGGCATCGCCCGCAACACATTTTCAAACAGAAGGATATCCACCATCGACAGTTCATCCAAAACAACGGCGTCACACTCCAGCGGGTGTTTTTCGTTTTTGGCAAATACCGGTAAGTCCTGGTCATTCCACTCGACTTGCAGCAACCGGTGAATGGTCTTGGCTTCCTTGCCGGTAACTTCCGACATCCGTTTCGCCGCCCGGCCGGTGGGAGCCGCTAAAAACACCTTCTCCCCGCTTTCTTCCAGCAGCAGGATGATCGCATTCAATGTGGTGGTCTTGCCGGTTCCCGGCCCTCCGGTCAGAATCAAAATCCCTTTTTGCAATGCCTCCCGGATGGCCTGCTTTTGCTTCTCCGCATACCGGATCCCCAGCCGGTTTTCAATCGCTTCGATATTTTTCTCTATCCCTATCACTGCCTGGGGCGGGAACCGCAGCATCCGGTGGAGATGCTCCGCAATGGTTCTTTCTGCATGGAAAAACCGGGGAATAAAAATATATTCCCGGTCGTCTAAAGTTCCCTGAAGTAAGCTTTGGCTGTCCAGCATATCTTCCAGGCACTCCTGCGTGAATCCCGGAGAGACTCCCAGCATCTGCGCTGTGGCGAAAACCAGCTTATCCATCGGCAAACAGGTATGTCCGTTTTGGGTATTGTGCTCCAGCACATAGCGTAATCCCGCCTGGATGCGGCGTATATCGTTCTGCGGTCGGGAAAAGGCTTCCGCAATCCCGTCTGCCCGCACAAAATCGATCCCCACTTCGGCCTGACACAGACAAAAAGGATCTTCCTGGATCTGCTCCGATGCGGTGCTTCCAAACACTTTCCAAATCCGAATGGCTTCTTCGGGAGTGATGCCGTATTTCCCCAGATATACCATCAGTTCCTTAATCCCGTGCATCCGGACAAATTCCTGCTGTATTTTTTCTGCTTTGGCAGGGGTAATCCCCTTAATAACACACAGCCTTTCGGGTTCTTTTTCCATCACCTCCAGGGTATTCTCCCCAAAGGTTTGAACCATCCGGGCCGCCATGGCCGGGCCAATCCCTTTGATTGCCCCAGAGGATAAATATCGGAGGATCGCAGCGGTTGTTTTCGGCTTTTTCCTTTCAAAGGTTTCGGCTTTAAACTGTTCCCCAAAGGTAGGGTGGTTTACCCATCTTCCCAGTACGCGCAATTCCTCCCCGGCACTCACAAAAGGCAGGTTCCCCACGACGGTGACCAGTTCCTCCCCCACCGCAAAATCCAAAATGGTATATCCGTTTTTCTCATTCCGGTAAACTACATGCTCGATTACGCCCAACATTTCCCGTAATTTGTCGTCCATTCGTTTTCTCCTAGAACCGTTTTCCCTATTATCATACTACTTTCTTTTCTTCTTTGCAAACAATTGCAGAGATTTCCTTCGGAAGAATCCCCTCCACAATGCGGATCATCGGATATTGCTTCGCCATTTTTTCACAGATAGTTCGAGTTTCCGAATCCATTCCCCGATCGAGGCAAAGGATCTGGTACCGTCCTGGAGGGATCCTGTCCCCCTGATAGTGGGAAAGAAGCTGCCGCAAAAGATATTCGATTTCCTCGTCGTGCCCTTGTACACAGACAACAAGAAAAAAATCCCGTTCCTTTTGAGAGACAGAACGCAGCATCCAGCGCACCACCGTATGCCCCAGAGAAACCAGTCCCCATATCGCCAGTAAAACAAACAAAATTTTTCCAATAAAAAGAAGCCACGTCATATCCTTCACCCCCTATAATAGTATATGGAGGATCGTTGGAGTAAGTTCCCTTTGAGACTGCCATTCCAAAAATGCGTGTGGATCCCTCTTATTATGCCGGGAATAATGAAGGGATATTTTAAGGTGATAAAGACCGGCGCAAGCGAAGGATAGTTAAATTCACCTGCCCATCAAACGCATTGCCGGAACCGGAATACGTCAGAGTAAATACCGTTTGTGACGGTACACGGATAATCATAGAGGAAGCTCCGCAGGCACTGGAACCATCTGTCCGGGTTGCAAAATAGATACCGGTTTCAAGATGGGCGATCCCATTATAGGAAGGGACAATCTGCATATAGTTAGCTGTTTCAAAAATGGCAGATACCTTATACGTAACCAAGTAATATCCAGGAGACAAAACAATATGCTCAGCATCGGTAGGTACAATATGTCCCGTAGGATCGCTGACTTCTGGGAACAGCGGAATCAAACTCCCCACTGTGAATAATGCTTGCAAAATGTAGAAGGAAGCAAAAATATCGTCTTCCGTTGGGCCGGGAGGGCCCATTTCCCCCGCTGCTCCTGTAGCACCCGTTGGGCCGGGAGGACCCATTTCCCCCGCTGCTCCTGTAGCACCCGTTGGGCCGGGAGGACCCATTTCCCCCGTTGCTCCTGTAGCGCCCGTTGGGCCGGGAGGGCCCATTTCCCCCGCTGCTCCTGTAGCTCCTGTTGGGCCGGGAGGACCCATTTCCCCCGCTGCTCCTGTAGCACCCGTTGGGCCGGGAGGGCCCATTTCCCCCGCTGCTCCTGTAGCTCCTGTTGGGCCGGGAGGGCCCATTTCCCCCGTTGCCCCACAAGAAACAGGCTGACAGCAAGGCAAATACCAGGCAGGACAAGTATAATAATGATACCAGGGTTCCATTTTCTCCCCGCTTTCTTGCTTTTTATTCTATCCTATTCTTTCTCTATCTTATAAGTTCCTTCTTGCAGAAATGATATATAAAAATGGGAACAATAAACGGTTACTTGAAAGCATCAGTAAAATAAAAAAAGCCTGGACCCATGATAGTGTCCAGACTGACTTGGATGTAAAGAGGAAACGAAAAAGATCCCGCTCCCGAAGCAAACACCAGATTTTTGGGGAAAGAAAAAGTCCCGCACGCAATTTGCGTGTCGAGACTCTCGACTGGTCGAGGTGAGAGGATTTGAACCTCCGGCCTCCACGTCCCGAACGTGGCGCTCTACCAAACTGAGCCACACCTCGAAAAAATACCCCGGAATACCGAGGCATTATTTCATTTGGCTGTGGTACTAGGATTCGAACCCAGACAAACAGAGTCAGAGTCTGCTGTGCTACCTTTACACAATACCACAGTATCTACTGTTGCTCAAAAAGATTTTTCAGAAGCAACAGTAATTATTATAGCAGAAAAAATCGATTTGTCAAGGGATTATTCGCAAATTTTTTCAAATTTTTCCTGTTTGTGCTTTTTTAATATTGCAGCAATCCCTTTTTGCTCCATTCACACTTGGCAATCAGCTATTTGGAACCTCCACAATCACCGTTTGTGAGTCCCCTTTTCTTGCCTGTTCAATCGCCGCTTGTGTTAAATATTCAAAATATCGCGCCGAAGTGGTTGCACCGGAAATCGCATCGACTTGATTGGCAGACTGTTCTTCCAAAAGCTGGTTAATATAGGCACGCATATACTCGTTAGGATAGGTCCCCTGGCAATCCATCATATTTTGCAGGTATTCCGTATCCCAGCTCTTGGCAAATCCATTTGCGTCTTCCGCATTGTATTCTACCGCGATAATTCTTCCTCCCTTGACGGTGATCATGACAAATTCTTTCCATCCCGATCCCCAATAATCGGATGCCTGTGCGGTATAATAGCCGTCCTTCAACGCGGTGCTGGAGGCGCAGCCGGAAAGAGAAACCGTTACCGCTGCCGCCGTCAAGATCCCCAAAATCAGGCCGATGGTTTTGCGTCTCACGTTTCCTCATCCTTTCTCAATGTAAACTGCTGAATCATTTTTTCCAATATATCGGCTTCTTTCGATAACTGGTTGCTGACATCCGCAATATCCTCAGAGCTTTGGAGGTTCTGCGAGGTGATCGTAGAGACGTCCTCAATCTTCACGGTAATTTCTTCCAAAGACTGCTCCTGGTTATCTACCGACTGGGATAACTGATCCGTAATGGAGGTAATGGCCTGAGATACCGAAGAAATTTTATCAAACGCATCGGACAGGGAATTGGTCAGGACAACGCCGCTTTCCACAATCGTATGGGATTTATTTATCATGCTGGTTGTCTCTTTCGCAGCCTCTGCACTCTTGGAAGCCAAATTGCGCACCTCTTCCGCAACCACGGAGAACCCTTTTCCGGCTTCGCCTGCATGGGCTGCCTCTACTGCTGCGTTAAGGGCCAAAATGTTGGTCTGGAACGCGATGTCTTCGATCAGCTTGCTGACTTTCGAAATCTCTTCGGCATTTTTATAAATATCGTCCATGGCCTGAAGCAGTTGTTTCATATTAGCCATCCCGTCCGAAATCTTTTCCGTGATTTCTCCAACCATCTGTTTGGTCTCATCGGTATTGGAAGATACCACTTCCAGACTGCTCCGGATCATGTCAACTTCCCCCGTGAGCTGTGTCATGGACTGCGTCTGGTTCTCTGAAGCCTGATGGAGTAAAGAGGATTGGCTGCTCAGGGATTCTGCCATATTGGACAAAGTCATGGTGGTATGGTTGATCTCATACATGGTATGATTCAGGGCGTCGAGAATATGGACAAGCGATTTCCGGATTACGACGAAATCACCCTGGAAATCCTCCTGGACGGTAACGTCGAGATTCCCTCCGGCAATCTGCCCCAGCACTTGTTTAATTTCGGAGAGGTAGGAGTTGATGCTGTGAACCGTTGTTTTCAAAGACTCGGACAGAACCTGAAGTTCATCGCGGCTGGGAGGTATTTCCACCGCAGAAGTTAAATCCCCTTGAGACAATTTTTCAATGCGGGACGTGGAGGTTCGCAGCGATCTCGAAACCGACCGGGACAGGCGGAAAATAATGAACAGGACGATAGCAAACATAATGACCGTCACACCCAAGGTGATCAAGATGCCTTCTATCAAAATATACTCATAATCAGAAACCGGCACGGTAATAGCTAAAAACCATTTTACTCCCCGGACAGGCGTGAACGAAATAAAGGAACGGGCGCCATTCACCGTTTCAATAACAGAGCCGGTTTCTTCATTGATCATCCGATCAAAGAGCGTATGGGCTTGCGCCGTATTCTCCGTTTCATAGATGTTCACCCCTCTTCTGACAACGTCTAGCGAGGAGGAACCGACTACGATGCCATCCTGGTTCAAAATCATGGCGCTGCCGTTCTGCCCAATGTTGATCCGGCTGATTACATCATAGACGATATCATATTTATAGCGGCCTACCAGATATCCCACGGTTTCCCCATCCTGTGCCACAGGGGAAGCCATAAATAACCCCAAATTATCTTCAAAGGTTACCGGTATATCATGAATGACAAAATGGCCTGTTTCCTGGATCGATTGGAACAAAGAAGTCGAAGCAATCGAGGATTCCGCAGAGCCATCCCCAACCACCAGATTGCCTTGCAGATCATACAGGCCAATGGTATAAAACTCGTAGATTTCCTTGGCATGCAGCAGGGCTTCCTGCTTGGCACTGTTTTCCATCTCCGGGTTGGTAAACTCCTCTTCTTCTGCCAAACCCATCATCCGGTCTACCAGCATATGTAAGCTGTTTTCCACATTTTTGGAAGCCTCTCTTGCCATAGGCTGGAGAGTATCTAACAAAATGGTATTCATCAGCAGCTGCATCATAAAAATCATAATACCTGCGCACACCACGACAAGGCACACGATAGGAACTACCGTCGAAACGATCAATTTCCGTTTGATACTGCCCGTTTTGGGGCTGGAATTTGAAGGCCTCAGATTTCTCCGCATTTCCTCACCTCTACAATGAAATCAAAAATGATTTATTATCCTTATCTAGAATAAGATTTTTCCTGATATAAGTCAAGCGTTTCCCTTAAAAATCGAGAATTTTTCTTAAATTTTAAAAAGAAAAAGCCGTTTATCTAAAAAATGCAAACGGCTCAGAAAAAATTCACTTGTCTTGTCCGTCAGAGAAAGCATCCAGAAGGGCTTGTATGACTTCCATATTGGCTCGAAACGTGGGATATTCCGGCAGCCGGCATACCGGGATCCAAGCCAGTTCCGTATGGACACAAAGAACAGGCGTGCCGCTGACCATCCGTGTGCGCCAAAACGAAAGATCAAAGGCACCGTCTGCAGAAACTGCTTTGGACTCCCAAAACAACGATTCCACTTCTATGGTAATTCCCAATTCTTCCCGGCACTCCCGCACAACGCATTCCTGCGGAGATTCCCCTGGTTCCACTTTCCCTCCTGGGAATTCCCATAATCCTGCACCGCTTCCCTTTGCGCTCCGGCGGCAAAACAGGATCTCCCCTTTTTCATTTTGGAGTATGGCTACGGCTGCCTGACGCATCATATCACCACATTCAGGGAAGCCGCTCCGGACACACTGACAGAAACGGACGCAGCCGGCGGCGAAATGATACTGCCCGCAGCGCTGCCAGCGCCAACTGCAGGAGTACCGGCAGCAATCCCCGGCATACCGGCAATCTGGCCGGAAAGATCCTGCGGCTGTAAACTTTCGTGATATGCTTTCAAAAGCTGGCGGGCCAAATACGGGAGCTCTTCAAAAATTTGACGGTATTCCCGGTTATACCGCGCGGCACGCCGTTTTTTCAAAGCCAGTTGGATCTGCAAAGCCCGCTTCATCTGCTGTTGCTGCTCGGCTTTTTTCTGCTTGCGTTCCATCACGGATTCTTCTTCCAGTGCACGGATTTTAGAACGGGCACAGGCAATTACCCGATCCATTTGTGCCGTGGTCATGTACACTTCCTCTTTGTCATAGGAACCGTTGCCCTTGACGGAAATTTTCTGTGCGTACACTTTGGAAATCAGGGAACGCACATCTTTGACTGTATAGCTGCGGGCCAGACGGGACATGTCCCTCCCCTGGCTGTAGCCGATCTTCTTTTTTACCGCAGTCTTTTTTTGTCTTTCCTGGGTTAACCGCTTATTTTCTTCTTTCTGTTCCTCCAGTATCCGGTTCATCATCTCAAATGCCGTATTGTTTTCCTGTTCCCTGGTGGAGGACCAATAGGAAATTTCTCCGTTTTCGCCGATAACCGTACCGGAATTATAAAACAAGCCTGTATTTTGCTTTTGATCCTGTCCGGCCATCGCTACAGAAAGAAACGTCATCCCTTGCCGGAAGGCTTCCTCTCCGGAGGCCATCCATTCTACAAAATCGGGAGCGATTACCAAATGGTTCCCTAATCCTGCCGAAGCAGCATATTGCTGGATTTGCTGTTCCTGGGATAACCAGGCGACAGATACTTTCGTTTGGGAAAATGCCTGCCGGATTGCAGAAAGTGTGCCAGCCGCGTCCTCTCTTGTTCCCCATGCAGAAACAGAAGGATCCCCTCCTACGGACAGATTCCCCATGGAAGAAACCCGTTCAGTTTGCGCTGAGGCATGCTGTTGTTTTGTTCCAAACACTGCATACATCAAAAATCCCCCTTTTCTCTTTCTACTTTTATTATCGTAGGAAAAGGGAGATTTTTCCATAGTGGCGCCAATTAATTTTTGCCTAAATAGTTGCGGATAAAATAAATATTATAAAAATGGTTCTGACAGTTCGGTGTTGCAGCGGTCTGCGGAAGCGTCTGCCCGGCAGGAAGATCGAGCATATTCCGAAGGATTTGCGCTTTTGCCAGTTCGGCGGCTGCCTGATACGCCGCCGGGTTTCCGCCGGAAGCTTCACTGTGTTCCGGAGCCCATTTCAGGAATTCCTCTACGCTTCCCACAAAGCCCATTCCATGCACGGCAATCCCCTCTTTGGCGTCGCGGAAAAAGGTCAGGAATTGTGCGCCGCATCCCATCCCGCCCAAGAGAAGGAAATCCCCCGGGGCGCCGATTTGCGCTTGCCGGCATAAAACGGTATTGCCATAGACCACTGCATCGCCAAATACCTGCGCCTGTTCCGAAACCTTTGCCTGATCAAGCACCTGTGCGTTGCTGTATACCTCGGCATCATCCAATATCCGTGCATCCCCGCTTACTTGAGCATGACCAAAAATTTTTCCATTGCCGGCTACCACAGCATTGCCACACACCACGGCTTCCCCATAAACACGGGCGTTGCCGGAGATCCGCGCCTGTTCCAGAATTTTGGCGTTACCGGAAATCTTTGCACTGCCATAGACCATGGCGCTGCCGCTAACCTCAGCGTTGCCACAGAGGATAGCATCGCTGTCTACTACGGCGCCGCCATAAGCCTTCGCGTGACCGAATATCCAGGCATTCCCCTGCTGGGATAAATTTTCTTCCTGCTCAATCCAGCCTCCCAAAGCCCCTGCTGTGACATCACCAAAACTCGTAAGCGCCCGGATCCGGTACAGCGTGCGGCCCTGCACAAGGATTTGCTCCTGTGTGAGTTCATATTTTTTCGGATTCCCATTCATACAATTACCTCCCCCTGCATTTTCATCGGTTTATGGAATAATTTTCCACAGATTTTATTTGTTTTTATCATATTTTACGGTTCTATGCTTTATTGTATCACGACTTTCCTGTTTTTGGAATGGTTTCCAGAGAAAAAATGGAAGAAAAACAAAAATTTGCTGAATTTTCTTACTTTTCCAAATAAAAAAACCGCTCCTTTTTAGGAGCGGTCATCCGATGGCTTTAATTTCCCGATAAAAACTGCCCGTCTTCTACGTCCATCAAATAGCCATAGGTCAGTTTTTGGTTCAGATCCTGGAATTCCCTTTGCGAAACATAATCTTGAAAACGTTTGACCGCCGCACGGCCGGATTCCCCTTCAAACTGCATCAAATCGTCTTTGATCCGATCTTTCATCACGCCGATCACTTTGCGGCGGTTTTTCGTGGCCCCCAAAAATTGGAGGCTGCTTTTTGTCTGTCCTGCATCACACGCATACAAAATATATAACCGGCTCATAAGAATCCCCCTTGTCTCTTGCGTTGGATTTTTCTTTATCCTATCATAAAATCCCACAAAAAGCAACGAAAATTCCTACAATATCTCCATAAATTACGGATTTCTTGTATGGGGAGCTGCGGACGTTCTCGACCTGGATATTACCGGTTATCGACTTTTTCCGGATACATGTCGTGATTCATCAGGCGATGCCGTGCCATTTCTTCAAAGAAAGTACCGGGTTTGCCGTAATTGGAATACGGATCGATGCTGATCCCTCCACGGGGAGTAAATTTTCCCCAGACCTCGATATAACGGGGATCCATCAGGCGGACCAAATCTTTCAGGATAATGTTGACGCAGTCTTCATGGAAATCGCCGTGGTTGCGGAAGCTGAACAGATATAATTTTAAAGATTTGCTCTCCACCATACGGATATCCGGGATATAGCTGATATAGATTGTCGCAAAGTCCGGCTGCCCGGTAATCGGGCATAAGCTGGTAAATTCGGGACAGTTGAATTTGACAAAATAATCCCGATCTGGATGTTTATTCTCGAAGGTTTCCAGGATCTGCGGGCAGTAGTCGTCGGGATATTTCCCGCCTTGATTCCCCAGCAGGGTTAAACCTTCCCGCTCTCTTTGGATCGGATCAGTCATGCGATTTCCCTCCTCTTCTGGCCAGATATTCCTCCAGCCCTTTCTTCCGCAGCAGGCAGCTGGGGCAGGTTCCGCATCCATCCCTAATCACACCGTTATAGCAGGTCAGGGTGTGTTCCTGGATGTACTCCATCTTCCCCAATGTATCGGACAGCTCCCATACCTGCGATTTGTCCAGCCACATCAGCGGCGTGTGGAACACAAAGGAATAATCCATCGCGAGGTTGAGCGTGACGTTCAGGGAACGCACAAAGTCATCCCGGCAGTCGGGATACCCGCTGAAATCCGTCTGGGAAACCCCCACCACAATATGATGGAAGCCCTTTTGCTTGGCAAGTACTGCGGCAAAGCTGAAAAAAAGATGGTTGCGCCCTTCCACAAACGTGGAGGGCAGCTCCCCTTCTTCCCCCGCCTCCACGGGGATGTTTTCCCGGGTCAGGGCGTTCGGGGCAAGCTGGTTCAGCAGCCCCATGTCGAAAATATAGTGCTCCACCCCGCACTGCCGGGCAATGTTTTTGGCGCACTCAATTTCCATCCAGTGCCGCTGTCCATAATGAAACGTCACGACAGCTACTTCCTCGAACCGCTCCAGCGCCCAAAATAAACAGGTAGTGGAATCCTGCCCGCCGCTGAATACGACGATTGCTTTTTGATTCATTGTGGTTCCCTCCTTGACCATGCTTCATCCATTTTGTTTCATGCTTCTTCTTTGCCAGATATGTCCTGTTCAAATTATATGTGGTTTTGCTTTGAAAAGCAACGGTTTTCCCGGATAGCCCCAGCGCCTGCTTCTCCAAAACATTTCCCCTTTTACATACTCTCCCCTTGAAAACGCAGGTTCCTCTCGTTTTCTGTTTTTGCAATTTGATGGATGATCGCAGAAAAACCTTCGGAATCCGATTCCAATAAACCATGCGTCATATTTTCCATCAAAAACATTTGCTTATACGGGGCGTTTACTTCTTCGAAATATTCCTGTGCCAGTTGATAGTTTGTTTGATAGTCCTTATCCCCGTTTATATTATAGAATGGCACTGGATAATCCACCCTGTCCTTCAAGGAGAACGAAGCAAATTCCTCGGAAGCCATAAAATCCAAATAGACGCCCATATCCCTTTTAAAATAATTCAGCCAATCCATGATAGAATAGTTCGGATTAAACAGTATGGTTGTAACCAAATTGTAATCCGATCCGTTTGCCATCATGTCATAGCCATACTTTTGCATAATGGTATTTCTTGCCGTAATATGTTCCATAGTAAAATTGTCGGGTGTTAATTGATTGACCAGTTTCAGGGTTTCTTCGTCCCCCTCAGCCCACAATGCTGCTTGCTGCTTAAAAGCCTCCTCATTTTCCAAGAGATCGACAAGCTGCCCCGTCCCAATAAAGCACGCATAATATTCCGGGTATTCCAGCACCAGGTTTGCCCCGTAAATCGACCCCCACGAATGCCCAAGAAGGGTAATCTTATCTTTCGAAAGGTAATCCAGGATAAACTCTGTTACTTCCTTTCCGTCGGTCATCAATAATTCCCGTGTCAGAACAATATCGTTCTGCCTTGCATCATAGCTTTTCCCGCAATTCCGCTGATCCCAGGTTACTACTGTATATACATCCGCCCATTTTCTCGTAAACGCGTAATCTATCATACTGGTTGCCGAGCCCGGGCCGCCATGCAAATACAGCAAGACGGGATTATCCATGTCCTCCCCATAAATATTGATCCACTGCTGCGTACCATTCACATCCAGATACATCGACTCGTTAATACCGCCATCCGGCGTCTGTTTGTAAATGGCTTGCCCTATCGCCCGAACCAGGAAGAATATCACAATGCATGCCAAAATAACAAGCACTGTCCATTTTATTATTTTAAATAGTTTATATTTTCTTTTCATTTTCATATCCTCCCACTCCTGAATCTGAATCATTTTTACCCCATCGCATCAATTCCAGCGCTTCCCGGCGCAGCTGGGGATCGGCCTGGAATCCGCCCGTAAAAAAGGTCGTGACCGTTGGGGCATGGGTTTTGCGGATCCCACGGGCTGCCATACAGCTATGCTCGCCTTCAATCCGCACCCCAATATCCGGGCTGCCTGTCACCATCTCCAGCACCTGTGCAATCTCCCGGCCAATCCGTTCCTGAAGCTGCAGGCGTTTCGCTACCAGATCGGCAATGCGGGCGATTTTCGACAGGCCGATGATTTTTCCTGCCGGACGATAAACAACCGAAACCCGCATATTGTACATCAGCGCCAGATGGTGCTCGCAATAGCTGAAAACCGGGATATCTTTTACCACAACCAGGTTGCCTTCCGGTGCATCCGCATACTCCTCCTCGTCAAACGTGGTCCCGAACTTTTCTGCAATCTCCGCATTGGTATACTGCATCCCCTCAAAGACTTCCGCGAACATCCGCGCTACCCGTTTAGGGGTATCCTTCAGCCCTTCCCGTTCCGGATCATCGCCCAGTGCCACGAGCAATTCCCGTATACACCGTTCGATGGTATCGGTATCCATTGGTTTTGCCATGCCTTGTTATACTCCTCTCTGATCCGGCTTCCAAATAAGCTTGTGTATCTGCATTTGCAGCTTCACATCCGAAAGCCCTTTCTCTTTCATATATTCCACAATCTCTGCCGGATCCACTTTCCCCAGCACGGGAGAAAAATGGACGGCAGTCCGTTGACAAAGCTGTTCTTCCTGGACAAGCCAGGCCGCATATTCCAGATCCTGCCGGCTGGCAATGACAAATTTATACACATCCCGGTTGTCCACCACCCGGAAATTCCCCCGGTCCATTTTTTCCATTTCCCCGCTTTCGGGGAGCTTGAAATCCACAACAAAGGAAACCCAGGGGAACTGTTTTTTCCACCAGCGCAGATCGACAGAACCATTCGTCTCCACATGGACTTGCAGGGCGGGATCCTCATTCAGTAAAGCCAAGAGCTCCTCCACCCCAGGATGCAGCAGAGGTTCCCCGCCCGTAAGGG
>CAJFOO010000029.1 GCA_904397205.1 uncultured Clostridia bacterium | reverse complement strand
TTCTTCCAGCGCCATGGAAGCAGTCACCATCTTGAACACCGATCCGGGATAGTAAGTATCGCTTACGGCTTTATTCCGCCACTGGGTATACAGCGCGTCAAGGGTTGCCTCCTGCTTTTCCTTTTCATCCGTGAGCTTTTCAATCTCTTCCAGCGCCTGTGTGTCGGTAATAGTCCAGGGATCGTTGGGATCGTAGTCGCCGGATACCGCCAGCGCCAGGATCGCCCCTGTCTTGACGTTCATGATGATGCCGGTGGCACGGTTGGCTACTTCGTTGTTGGCTACCCCTTCGTCCAGATATTTCTCCAGGATATGCTGGATGCGCTGGTCGATATTCAGCACCAGGTTATATCCGTTTTGTGCATCGACCATCTGCTCATATTGGAACGGCATATCCGTGCCGATGGCATTTTTGGCTGTGACCAGACGGCCGGCCGTACCGGTAAGGTATTCGTTATACTGGTACTCCAGGCCCTCAATGCCCTGCCCGTCCGTATTGGTAAATCCCAGCACGGTAGAGGCCAGCGTCCCATAGGGGTAATACCGTTTATAATCTTCTTCCAGACGGATACCCGCAGTGACCACGTCCTCGCCATACTTATCTTTATCGGCCAAATCCTCCCGCAGGACAAGGATTTGATCCCGCACATCGGTTTCCACCTGGGATTTCACCACTTGGTAATACGAATTCGGGTTATCGGCAATGATCGTATAGATTTCCTGCGCGTCCATCTCTAAAATAGGAGCTAAACCGTTGGCCACCGCCTGGCGCTGGCCTTCGCTTTCAATATATTTTGGCTCGAGCACTACCCGCCAGACGGTGGCGCTTTTCGCCAGCTCCTTCATGTTCGCGTCATAAATCGTGCCGCGCAGCGCGGTAATGTTGGTATCCTTGAGCTGCTGATCCACGGCGGCCCTTTGCAGTTCCTGGCCGTCGATCAACTGGAGACGCACCAGGCTGAACAGGATTGCCCCAAACCCAAGGATCAGCAGGCCAGCCAATACGCCGATGGTCCTTCTCCACATTTTTACCGTTGTTCCTTTTGCCATGCACGTTCCTCCTGTTATAAAAAGGAGAGTTAAGATCCCTCTCAACTCTCTTCCCGCATACCAACATGAGCACTAATAAAGGGGCTTGGGTTCTAATCGGTATTAATACTTATTGATATGATATTTAGATTATGACAACAGATTCACAATCGCATTCCAAACAGAGACAAACCAATTCGGACTCGCATTTTGTACTACTTCGGCCTTATCTCCAGAGGAAAGCTCGATAAAATTATATTGATTATGGGCAGTTTGCTGCATATTGAGCCGCGTTGTCGCATATTCCTCAATATCTGCCAAAGTAAATTCACTCATGGATCTCGCCTGCAGCTGGGTATACAAGCTCTGGCTCTCACGCAGGGCGGAACTCTGCGTATTGATCTGCTCGGTCAGCTCGGTGAGACGCACCTGGTTGAAAATCAGGATACTGGAAATGATAAACATCACGCCCAAGCCACCGCATACGCTTGTCACTCGAAGAAGACGGGCGCGCTTGCGGGATTTGGCATATTTTTTCGTCTGCTCGGCCGGCATGGCAATGACATTGTCTTTTTCCGCGCGGCCTATCTCGTCCGGCGTCTGCGGAATCGCCGCCGCTTCGTTCTGTACTTCAAAGCGGGAGAAATCGTATGCCGCCGAACCATGATGACGTGCCATATCCCACCATTCCTTTCTGTCTTATTCTGAGGGGCCTTCGCATTTTTCACACACCCGCAGCCGCGCGCTGCGGCACCGGGGGTTTTGCTCCTGTTCTTCTTTGGAAGGAGCCAGCCCTTTTTTATACACCAACTGTGCCAAAGGTTTTTTCCCGCACACGCAAACCGGGAAATCCGGCGGGCAGGTACAGCCGGAACACCATGCCTGCATCCGCTGCTTGACCATCCGGTCCTCCAGCGAATGGAAGGTGATCACTGCCAGCCGGCCGCCCGGCCGGAGCAGATCGAACGCTGTGTCGAGCGTCTCCGAAAGCCGTTCGAGTTCCCGGTTCACTTCCATGCGCAAAGCCTGGAATGTCCGGCGGGCGGGATGCCCGGCTTCCCGGCGGACAGCCGCCGGCACGGAAGATTTCACAATTTCCGCGAGCTGCCCGGTCGTCTCAACCGGCCCCTTCTCCCGGGCCCGCACAATCCCCTGCGCAATCTGCCGGGCGTACTTTTCCTCGCCGTACCGGTGGATGATCTGCGCCAGCTCCTGCCAGGAAAGCCGGTTCACCAACTCCCTGGCGCTGACGCCGTCCTGGCTCATACGCATGTCCAGCGGCGCGTCGTGATGGTAAGAAAACCCGCGCTCCGGCATATCCAGCTGATGGGAAGAAACCCCGATATCAAGCAAAATCCCGTCCACCGGAGGGAACCCGCAGGAAGCGGCAAACTCCGCCATCTGCGAAAAATTCCCTTGGCGGATCACCGAGCCGGGATAAGGGGAAAGCCGTTTGGTTACCGCAGCAATCGCATCGGGATCCTGATCGATAGACAGCAGCTTCCCCGTGGAAAGGCGCTGCAAAATCGCTTCGGAATGACCGCCGCCGCCCGCCGTACCGTCGATATAATATCCCTCCGGCCGGATTTGCAGGGCGTCCAGGGTCTCCCGGAACAGGACCGGCTGATGCTGAAATTCCATGCTGTGCACACCGCCTTAAAAATCTAACAGATCCATCGCTTCGGCGATGCTTTCTTCGGTCAGGCCCGCGTGGAATGCTTCCCACTTCTGCGTGCTCCAGATTTCCGCCCGGGTGGACGTGCCCAAAAACGTCACGTCTTTTTCCAGGCCGGCATAGTCCCGGAGCTGCTGGGGAATCAGAATCCTTCCCTGCTTATCGGGCTGGGCCTCAGCGGCGCCGGCAAAAAAGAACCGCTGCAGGGTACGGGCTTTGGAAAGAGGCAGGGCGGCAATGCGCTCCTGAAGCGTCTGCCATCCCTGGGCGGAAAGGACAAACAAGCAGCCATCGAGCCCTTTTGTGAGATAAAAACACGCCCCCAAGTCCTCCCGGAACTTGGCGGGGACAATCACACGCCCTTTGGCGTCAATATTATGTTGGTATTCCCCAATCAGCATAATGGTTCCTTTTTGGGGAAAGCAGCGGCGCCGGATCTCCTGCGCCCCACTTTCTCCCACCTTTCCCCACTGTCATCTAAATTATACCGCATTGAGGAGGGAATTGCAACCGTTAGTCGGGTGTTTTTTCCCTTTTTAGAAGCAAAGGTTCACAAAAAACCCAATATATGGAGAAAATAAAAATTACACCACTATATACAGCGGTGCAAAAAGTAAAACGTTTGTAATATTTACGATTTATTAATTTTTTGGAAATCCCGGAAAACGGCGGTTTTTATCCAAATTTATCCATTCCGGGATGTTCTCTGCGACGCTTTAATATTCTGGCGGGTCTTGCGCAGTTCCGCCAGGTTTTCGGCCAAAGCATCTTCGGCGCGCTTCATCAGGTCTTCCACATATTCGTTCGACGCTTTCTTCATCTCGTCAAACTTGACTTTCCCCTGTTTAAGGATATAATTGGCCTGTTCCTGCGCCTGCTTGACAATCTCGCTCTGATTGAGGATTTTCCGGGCGCGCTCCTCCGCTTTGCTGATGGTTTGCTCCGCCTCGCGTTTGGCGTCTGCAATAATCTGGGCGCGATCCGCTACAATCGCCCGCGCCTGCCGTGTCTCGTCCGGCAGGTTTTCGCGCAGTTCGTCGAGGAGCTGTTTGACTTCCCCGCCGTCCACTACGGTGCGCCCGCCGCTCATCGGCAGCTTCCAGGCACGATCCACTAAACTGTACAGTTCGTCCATCAATTCGTCTACGTTTCGGTCACTCATGATTCGCTCCTCCTATCGCTGATCCCTCCGGGGAAAGCCTGCGGCTGATATCTTCCCGGATGCAGGCCGGTACAAATGCGGAAATATCCCCGCCGAATCCGGCCACCTGTTTGACCATGCTTGAACTTAAAAACATATAATCCGCCGTGGTCGTCAGGAAGATGGTCTCCAAATCGGGATTGAGTTTTTTATTGGTCAAAGCCATCTGGAATTCGTATTCAAAATCAGAAAGCGCCCGCAGCCCTTTCACAATTACCGAGGCCTGCCGCAGCCGGGCATAGTCGGCGAGCAGCCCCCCGAACGATTCCACTTCTACGCGGGGGATCCCCGCGTCCCGGACAGCCCGCTGGATCAAACGTACCCGTTCCTCCGCCTGGAAGCTGAACCGTTTGGCCGGATTGACCATCACCGCTACTACAACATGGTCAAACACCCGCGACGCCCGGGCAATCACGTCCAGATGCCCCAACGTGATAGGGTCAAAGCTGCCGGGATAAATTGCAACACTCACTGCCCCATCACATCCTTATGCCGGTATAGGGTAATCCCTACCTTCCCATAGCGGTAGGTACGGCCCCGCAGGAAGTCGCCCGCTGTTTCGGGCAGTTCCTCGGCTATGGGATGCTCGCATACGATTGTACCGCCCGGGTGCATAACCGCTGCCGTCAGCGGGAGGGCCTTTTGCAATGTCCCCGTGCCATACGGCGGATCCAGGAACGCGATGTCAAACCGCTGATCCCGGCGCAGCAGATACGCGGCATAATCCGCCTGGATCACCTCCACGGTATCAAACCCGCAGGCTTTCACATTTTGCCGGCTGACCGCCGCGGCATCCTTGGAGCTGTCCACCAAAACAGCGGCCTTCGCCCCCCGGCTCACGGCTTCCAGGCCGAGCTGGCCGCTGCCGGCAAACAAATCCAGGACCTTGCGGCCTTCCAGATCAAACTGGATAATATTAAACAGCGATTCCTTAACCCGGTCCGACGTGGGCCGCACCGCTTCCCCTTCCAGGGTAGCCAGCCGTTTTCCCCTGGCTCTTCCGGTGATAATCCGCATGACGTTCCTCCTGCCTGTTTTGATCGTGGGGTTTGATAATCTTCTATATTATGGCACCATCTGCAAAAAATGTCAATTCTTGCAGAAAAGAATCCTTATTCCACATCCTTCTCCGCGTGGAAATGGTCGTATACCTTCTGTGCTGCCGGACGCGTCATCGAAGGGGCCGCTGCGAGTTCGTCCACCGTGGCTTCCCGGATAGACGCCATCGTACGGAAATACCGCAGCAGCGCCGCTGCCCGGGAAGGGCCAATCCCCGCAATGGAGGTCAGTTCGGAGGAAAGGGCTTTTTTCTTCCGTTTCTGGCGGTGGTATCCGATGGCAAACCGGTGTACCTCCTCCTGGATAGCCGACGCCAGCGTAAAGGCCCGGCGGTAGGAATGGATGGAAATTTCCTCCCCCTCGCTGGTGATGGCGCGGGTGCGGTGCTTGTCGTCCTTCACCATGCCGAACAGCGGGATCGAAAGCCCCATGGATTCCAGTACCGGCCGGACTGCCGCCACATGGCCTTTGCCGCCGTCGAGCAGAATGAGATCCGGAAGCTGGGCAAACCCTTCTGTTTCGCCTTTCTCCTTACGGGAAAAGTATTCCCCAAACCGCCGCCTGATGACTTCCCGCATGGAGCCGTAGTCATCCTGGCCGGCCACCGTTTTGATTTGGAACTTGCGGTATGCGGATTTGAGCGGCTTGCCGTTTTCAAACACCACCATCCCGGCCACGTTTTCCCCGCCCGCCAGGTTGGAAATATCGTACGACTCGATAAACACCGGCGGCTGTTCCAGGCCCAGCAAGCGGGTCAGTTCGTCGAGCGCGGAGGTTTCCTTGCCGGTGCGCCCCACCGACTGCGCAAGATGTTCGGCTGCGTTGTTGCGGCACATTTCCACCAGTTTTGCCTGTTCGCCGCGCTGGGGGATCGCAACCGTCACCTTTTTCCCCGCCTTTTCCGAGAGCCACTGCTCCAGCAGTGCGGGATTTTGCACACTGCCATCCAGCGAGATCCGCGGCGGAATTTTATCCCGCATGGAATAATACCGCTCCAGAAACTCCCCACGGGCCTGCTCCGTATTGCCGATGTCTTTGAGGACAAAATGTTCCCGGTCATACAGCCGCCCCCCGGAAAACCGGAACACCTCAAAACAGGCGGCAGCCCCTTCCAGCCCGGACTGTGCCAACGCGATCACGTCCTGCTCTTCCACTTTGGCGGAAACTACCTTTTGCTTTTCTGTGATCCGTCGGATCGCCGCCAATCGGTCCCGCAGATGGGCCGCGGTTTCAAATTCTAAATTTTCCGCCGCCTGCTCCATCTTCCGCGTCAGCTGCTTCACCGAAGCGGCGCTCCCGCCCATCAGAAAATCCACCGCTTCCGCTACGCTTTCCGCATACTCCGCCTCTTTCACCTTCCCCCGGCAGGGCGCGCAGCACTGTTTGATAAAGTAATTGAGGCACGGCCGTCCCTTGCCCAAGTCCTGCGGGAAACGCCGGTTACACGAAGGCAGCAGGAAAATCTTGCGGGCCTCGTCCACTGCCTCGCGCACTGCCCAAAAGCTCAGGAACGGCCCGATATACCGGGCGCCGTCGTCGGGAGGGTTGCCCTTCCACTCGCTGATTTTCGCCCAAGGCCCCGGACTGATACGGATATAATGGTAGCCCTTATCGTCTTTGAGGAGGATGTTGTATTTGGGGGAATACTGCTTAATCAGGCTGCATTCGAGCACCAGGGCCTCAAACTCGCTGTCGGTGACAATGGTGTCAAAATCGTCTACCTGGCTGACCATGCGGCGGACCTTGGCGTCGTGGTTTTTATCCGATCCAAAATATTGGCTTACCCGGTTTTTAAGCGCCTTTGCTTTGCCGACATAAATGATATTCTTCCCGGCGTCCCGCATGAGATATACGCCCGGCTGCAGCGGCAGGCGCATAGCTTTTTCCCGCAGCAGGGGGAGTTTGGGGTTTCTGGTTTCTTCTGGGAAATGGGATTGCATAATTTTCCTGTGCCTCCTTTGGGGATCTTGGGCTGGCCGCGTGAAAAAGAAAAAACACCGCTCCCGGCGGTGTTCAGCGTCTTGTTGTTGGCAGGAGATACCCGGACTGTACACAAAAATTACTCTGTAAAACCGGAACGCACCAGTTTCACCAACTCGTCTACAGCGTTTTGTTCGTCGGTACCGTCTGCGATAATCCGGATCTGCGTGCCGCCTACGATACCCAGGGACAAAACTCCCAGCAGGCTCTTGGCATTGACGCGGCGCTCTTCTTTTTCCACCCAGATGGAAGACTTGAATTCATTGGCTTTCTGAATAAAAAAAGTCGCCGGACGGGCATGCAGGCCTACTTGGTTTTGCACAGTAACTTCTTGTACATACATAAATCCATTCACTCCTATACAAAAGTCTATCAATAAGAAATTTGATTGCGACGCTTTTCCTATCCCGGAAAAACGTATCCATCAAAATGAACGCCTTGTTTGGGAAGCTTTTTTGATGATTATATAAAATCAGCATTATTATACCATAATTCCGGATTAGATCAACAAACCAAAAAGAAAAAAATAAAATTTTGGATTGATCACCTATTCCAGGAAATTCGACAATCCATCCTTTGTACAGATTGCCATAAATGTGGAGAACTTTTATACATCCTGCCTGTTTGGAGAATCGAATACCCCAGCCTATGCCCCGCCAAACCGTTTCGTTCCTTAGTCCTTGTCCTCCCCGGGATTTTCATGTAATTCTTCCAAAAATTTTTCCTCCCGCGGCGTCAATTCGGCTGTTTCCAGCAAATCCGGGCGGTATTTCTTTGTCCGCAGCAGCGACTGTTCCCGCCGCCATTTCGCAATGTTCGCATGGTGGCCCGAAAGCAGCACCTCCGGCGCCGTCTGCCCCCGCCACTCGGCCGGACGGGTATAGTGGGGATATTCCAGCAGGCCGTGGTAGTGGCTCTCTTCCTCAAAGCACACATCCTCTGCCAGCACGCCCGGCAGCATCCGGCACACGGCATCCGCCACCACCAGCGCCGGCAGTTCCCCGCCCGTGAGCACATAATCGCCAATGGAAATATACTCGTCCACATAGCGTTCCAGAACCCGCTCGTCCACCCCTTCGTAGTGGCCGCACAAAAAGGCCAAATGCTCCTTTTGCGCCAGCTCCCGCGCTTTTTGCTGCGAAAACACCTTCCCCAGCGGCGACAAGTAGATGATATGGGGCCGGGTATGGGATCTTGCCAGCAGATCCTCAATGCACTGGGCAATAGGCTCGGCCATCATCAGCATCCCCTTGCCGCCCCCGAACGGGCAGTCATCCACCCGATTGTGCTTGTCGAAAGCAAAGTCCCGGATCTGGGAAAACCCTATCTCCACAGCACCTTTCTTTTGCGCCCGTCCAAGGATGCTCTCTCCCATCACTGCCTGGCACATATCCGGAAACAGCGTCAAAAAATCCATCCGCATGGCGCTATTCCTCAAAGATGCCCGGGATCGGCCGGATGGTCAGTATCCCGCTGTCGAGATCCGTATCCAGCACCACGGAATCAATGACCGGGATCAGATATTTTTTCCCCGTAGGCGCGGTAATTTCATACACGTCGTTCGCCCCGGTTTGGTATACCTGCGTCAGTTCGCCGTACTGCTGCCCGGTATCCGCATCCACCACCGAAAGCCCCAGCAGATCCACAATAAAATACCGCCCTTCCGGCAGTTTGGCGTCCTCCCGGCGGAAATACAGCACGCGGCCGCGCAGCATATCCCCCTGTTCAATGGAATCCACCCCCCGCAGCTTGAGCAGGAGCAGGGATTTGTGCGGGCGGCTGGACTCCACTTCATACACCGGCTGCCCTTCCTTATTATAAAAGACGGAAAACTGGGTCAAAAACCGCGGGGAATCGCTCCAGGATTCCACGCGCAGCTCGCCCCGCACCCCGTGGGTCCCCACGATTTTTCCCGCTTCCAAAAAAGCCTGGCGCATCTTGTCCCCCTTTCTGCAAGGAAAAAGCTGTAACGCCAAGGTTACAGCTTCCATGCAGGTGTTTAGTCGATTTCCACAGCGACCTTCCCGTCAACCCGGGTAGCCGCAGCGCGCATCACGACGCGGATGGCTTTGGCAATACGTCCCTGCTTGCCGATGACCCGGCCCATATCGGACTCGGCCACATGCAGATGATATACAACCAAACCGGTCTCGTCCGGCTCATCCACGGTGACTTCCACCGCTTCCGGATGTTCCACCAGGCCTTTTGCCATGGTTTCAAGCAACTCTTTCATTGCAGTTTCCTCCTATGCCTTACAGCACGCCATGCTTTTTAAAGAGAGATTTTACCGTATCGGTCGGCTGAGCGCCGTTGGCGATCCAGGCCTTGGCCTTTTCCGCATCCACCTTGACTTCGGAAGGCTCCTTCATGGGGTTGTAATATCCGATTTCCTCAATGAACCGGCCATCCCGGGGGAAACGGGAATCCGCTACTACAATCCGATAAAAAGGGGCTTTCTTTGCACCCATTCTGCGAAGTCGAATCTTTACTGCCATATGTTTGTCCTCCAAAACTTTATAAAATAATAAAATATATCTTCACCAACATTGGATGAATACCAGGTTACATCATGCCGCCGGGCATACCGGGCAGGCCATAGTTCATGCGGCGTTTGCCTTTTTTGCCCCGGATGGATTTCATCATTTTCTGGGTTTGCTCGTGCTGCTTGAGCAGCCGGTTGACGTCTTCCACGCGCATCCCGCTGCCGGCAGCAATCCGGCGCTTGCGCGAAGGATTGATGAGCTGGGGTTTGCTGCGTTCCTCCGGGGTCATGGAAAGGATCATCGCTTCGAGACGGTCTATCTGCCGGTCGTCAAAATCCACATCCTTGAGCTGGCTGTTCAGCCCGGGGATTTTGGAAAGCACCGACTTGATAGGCCCCATTTTCCGCACCTGAGCAAACTGGGCGAGCATGTCGTTGAAATCGAATTTGCCCTGGAGCATCTGCCGGGCGGTCTCCTCGGCCTGCTTCTCGTCGATTTTGAGCTGGGCATCCTCGATCAGGCTGAGCACGTCGCCCATGCCCAGAATCCGCGACGCCATACGCTCCGGATGGAATACCTCCAGATCGTCCAGCTTTTCCCCCACGCCGGCAAACTTGATCGGCTTGCCAGTTACCGCGCGCACCGAAAGCGCCGCGCCGCCGCGGGTATCGCCGTCGAGCTTGGTGAGGATCACGCCGGTAATCGTGAGCGTTTCGTCGAAGGTTTTCGCTACGTTGACAGCCTCCTGGCCGGTCATGGAATCCACTACCAGCAGGATTTCCTGGGGATTAACCTCCGCCTTCACGCGCTGAAGCTCTTCCATGAGGGCCTCGTCGATTTGCAGACGGCCCGCCGTGTCGATAATCAAGATATCGTAGCCGTAATCCTTGGCGTAACGCACAGCTTCCCGGCAGATTTCCACCGGATCCTTCTGCCCCCGCTCAAATACCGGGACCTCCGCCTGTTCGCCCACTACCTGGAGCTGTTTGATAGCGGCCGGACGATAAATATCCGCGGCAACCAGCAGGGGGCGGTGCCCCTTGCCCTTGAGCATCTTGGCCAGTTTAGCGGCATGGGTGGTTTTGCCCGCGCCCTGCAAGCCGCACATCATCACGATAGTAGGCGGCTTAGAGGCAAACTGGATGCGCGCCTGCTCGCCGCCCATCAGGCGGGTGAGCTCCTCATCCACAATTTTGACTACCATCTGGCCGGGAGTGAGGCTCTCCATCACCTCGGCGCCCACGGCCCGTTCGGTCACGGTATTGGTAAAGTCCTTGGCCACCTTGTAGTTGACGTCGGCTTCCAGCAACGCCAGGCGCACCTCGCGCATGGCCTCTTTTACGTCGGCTTCGCTGAGCTTTCCTTTCGATCGAAGCCGCTTGAATGAATTGGCTAATTTTTCGGCAAGACCTTCAAACGCCAAAAGAAGCACTCCTTTCCCAATGTGATTCCACCGGTTTGGCAGGCGGGGCTAGTCCGCCAGCGCAGCGGCCAAATCCATGATTTTCTGGGTGTTTTCGCGCACAGCCGGCGATTGGATTTTTTCTTCGTTCCACTCCTGGATATCCGCGGCGGCCAGATAAATTTTCTCCAGGCCGTCCTTCATCACGCGGAAGCGTTTGGCAAGGCCCAGGCGTTCCTCCATATCCAGAAGCTGGGCCTCCGCCCGCTTGATAGCGTCGCGCACACCCTGGCGGCTGATCCCTTCATTGGCACCTATCTCCCCCAGGGAAAGGTCGTCGTTGTAGTAATACTCCACTACCGCCCGCTGCTTTTCTGTGAGCATGCTGCCATAGAAATCCAGCAGGAAGGAAATTTCTAAATTTTTTGCCATGCGTCCCATGCTTCCCCTCCGTGCGCCCGTTTTCCTGACCACTCCCTGTAAAGCAATTCCCTTTACACTTTTCAAATTATACAACAAATCCTCCAAAAAGTCAAGAGGGAATTTGGCAGATCTTTTCTTTCCGGCAGAGACAACTCAGGAAATCCCCGGTAAAACAGGCGCTGTCCCGGCCTTGTACCGGGATTGGCAATATGATATACTGGCCATGAGAACCGGAAAAAACCGAATTTTCTGCAAGAAAAAATTTTTTAATTTTTGAATGGATTCCTCCTTCCCAATCGTATTGTAGATGAAGCCAAAAACGGCTATCTTAACTCAAGGAAAAAGGTATGAAAAGAGTATTTCGCGGTGTATTGACTGGGGTTTGCATAGCGGTACTGGCCGCCTCGATTGGAACAACTACAGTGTTTGCCGCAGGCCCGGGCTCCGGCAGCCGTTTCGTCGACGCTAACGGCGACGGCGTGTGCGATAATTGTACCGCCGCCCACAGCGGGGCCTGGGTTGGATATGGAAGCCGCTTTGTCGACGCCAACGGCGACGGCGTGTGCGATAATTATACCG
>CAJFOO010000028.1 GCA_904397205.1 uncultured Clostridia bacterium | reverse complement strand
GCTCTACAAGGCCACGCCGGACGAGGTCCGTTTCCTGATGGTGGATCCCAAGGTGGTGGAGCTGGGCATTTATAATGGGATCCCGCATCTGCTGGTGCCGGTAGTCACCGATCCCCGCAAGGCGGCGGGGGCGCTGGGCTGGGCGGTGACGGAAATGCTGGGCCGTTACAAGACCTTTGCGGACAACAATGTACGCGATCTGAAATCCTACAATGCGCTGGTGGGAGACGGTCTGACCCGGGATGATGGGGTGACGCTGTCGCCGATGCCGCAGATCGTGATTATCATTGACGAGCTGGCGGATCTGATGATGGCGGCTCCCAACGAGGTAGAGGATTCCATCTGCCGGTTGGCGCAGATGGCCCGGGCTGCCGGGATGCATCTGGTGATTGCCACCCAGCGTCCTTCGGTGGACGTCATCACGGGCATCATCAAGGCCAATATCCCCAGCCGCATCGCGTTTGCGGTATCGTCCCAGGTGGATTCCCGCACCATCCTCGACGGCAGCGGCGCAGAAAAACTGCTGGGCCGCGGCGATATGCTGTTTTCGCCCATCGGCTCTCCTAAGCCAATCCGCGTACAGGGCTGTCTGGTGGAGGATCACGAAATTGAATCCATCGTGCGCTTTGTGAAGCAGTCGCAGGACGCCGGGTATGACCAGGGGGTCATGGAAGAAATCGAAAAGAACGCGGTGGCCGAAAAGGGCAGCAAGGCAGACGACGGGGATGAGCCCGGCAGTTCCGATCCCATGATCATGGAAGCCGTGCAGTGCGTAGTGGAGGCCGGACAGGCATCCACTTCCCTGCTGCAGCGCCGCCTGCGTCTGGGCTATGCCCGCGCCGGCCGCCTGATCGACGAAATGGAACAGATGGGCGTGGTGGGACCGCACGAAGGATCCAAGCCCCGCCAGGTACTGATTACCCATCAACAGTGGCTGGAGATGAGTATGCGCAAAAACGACGAGAAAAACAGCCAGGAATAAGGAAGGAAGGCGACGCCGATGGCATTTTTACCGGTTTCCAAAGAAGAAATCGAGGCGCTGGGCTGGGATGTCCCGGACTTTGTGCTGGTGACGGGGGATGCGTATGTGGATCACCCGTCCTTTGGGGTGGCGATCATTTCCCGCCTGTTGGAAAGCCATGGCTACCGGATCGCCATCCTGGCCCAGCCGGACTGGCGCACAGGGAGGGATTTCACCCGGTTCGGACGGCCCCGGCTGGGGTTTATGGTGACCTCCGGGAATATTGATTCCATGGTGGCGCACTATACCGCTGCCCGCCGCAAGCGCGGAGAGGATGCTTATTCTCCGGGCGGCCGGGCGGGACTGCGTCCGGATCGGGCGGTGCTGGTCTACACAAAGAAGATCAAGGAACTGTACCCCGATTGCCCGGTGGTGATTGCGGGTCTGGAAGCCTCCCTGCGGCGGTTCGCGCACTACGATTACTGGGATGATGCCGTACGGCCGTCGATCCTGCTGGATTCGGGGGCGGATCTGCTGTCTTACGGCATGGGAGAGCGGCAGACCATCGAAATCGCCGGCCGCCTGCGGGACGGCGAACCGGTTTCTGCCCTGCGGGACATCCGGGGCACCTGCTATGCTGTCCCCACGCAGGAGTACGAGCCCGGCCCGGCGGTGGACTGCCCCAGCTATGAACAGGTGTGCGCCTCAAAAAAGGAGTATGCGGTTTCGTGCCGCAAGCAGCAGGACGAACAGGACGACGTACAGGGCCGGCGGGTGATCCAGAAGCACGGCGGCTGGATTGTGGTACAGAATCCTCCGATGCCGCACCTCTCCCAGGAGGAAATGGACGCGGTGTACGCACTGCCCTACGAGCGGGCGTACCACCCGGGCTATGAACCGCTGGGCGGGGTGCCGGCCATCCAGGAGGTGGAGTTTTCCATCACCCACAGCCGCGGCTGCTTTGGGGCCTGTAATTTCTGCGCGATTGCTTTCCATCAGGGACGGGCCATTTCGTCCCGCAGTGAGGAGTCCGTTGTCCGGGAGGCCGAAACACTGGTGAAGCATCCGCATTTTAAGGGGTATATCCACGATGTGGGCGGTCCTACGGCGAATTTCCGCCACGGCCCCTGTCCCAAGCAGGATACCCACGGGCTGTGCAAAGCGAAAAAATGCCTTGCGCCTACGCCCTGTCCTGCCCTGCGGGCGGATCACACAGAATATACCCGGCTGCTGCGCCGTCTGCGGGCTTTGCCGGGCATTAAGCGGGTGTTTATCCGTTCGGGTATCCGGTACGATTACCTGATGCAGGATCCCGACGACACCTTTTTCAAGGAACTGGTGCGGTATCATGTCAGCGGCCAGCTCAAGGTGGCTCCCGAACACTGTTCCGCCCAGGTGCTCGACCGGATGGGCAAGCCGCATATCCAGGCGTATAAAGCATTCCAGAAACGGTTTTATGAAATCACCAAGTCAGTGGGGAAGGAACAGTATCTGGTGCCGTACCTGATGTCCTCCCACCCGGGAAGCACCCTGCGCGACGCGGTGGAGCTGGCTTTGTTCCTCAAGCAGGAGAAGCTGCGGCCGGAGCAGGTGCAGGATTTTTATCCTACTCCGGGCACGATTTCCACCTGTATGTTTTATACCGGGCTGGATCCGTACACCTTAAAGGAGGTACATATCCCCCGCACGGATCGGGAAAAAGCCATGCAGCGGGCCTTGCTCCAGTATTTTGACCCCAAAAACCACCGGATCGTGGTGGAGGCCCTGCGGGAAGCCGGCCGTCCGGATCTCATCGGCACAGGTCCCCATTGCCTGGTCCGTCCCCTGCCGGGCGAAGCAACCCCCGTGCAGGATACGAAGCGGAAAGGGGGCGGGAAATCGGCATGGAACCGCAAAAAGGGCTCCGTTCCGCGGCAGAAAAACCCCGGAGGAAAACGAAAAAAATAATCCTTGCCGTTGCGGCGGCCGTCCTGTGTGTATTGGCCCTGCTGTTTGGGATCTTCTTCGGCCCGCAGGGCTGGGAAAGGCTATTCCGCACAGCGGGCCTCGGGGATATTGCGTCGCAGGCCGACGGGTCTCCATTCCTGTTCCATGTGCTGGATGTGGGCAAGGCCGATGCACTGTTGCTGGAATGCGAGGGGCATTTCATGCTGGTGGACGGCGGTACGGTGGATCAGGGCGTGAATGTGTGCCGGTATTTGGAGAAAAACCGGATTACATACCTGGATTATGTAGTCAACACCCACCCGGACAAGGATCATATCGGCGGGCTGGCGGATGTGCTGGAGGAGGTCGCCGTCGGGACGTATTTGTCGCCGCGCCTGCCGGAGGAATACCTGCCTGACAGTGTAGCTTACCGGAACACCGAGCAGGTGTTGCAGCAGGAACATATTGTACGCCGTTATCCTGCCGTGGGCGAGACGTTTGCTTTAGGGAGTGCGGAAGTCCAGGTGCTCGGCCCGGTGGAGCTGCATGAGGACAGCAACAACAATTCGCTGGTGCTGCGCGTCACCTATGGGCAGACCCGGTTCCTGCTGATGGGTGATGCGGAGCGGGACGAGGAATACAGCCTGATGGAACGGGGGATCGATCTGTCGGCGGATGTGCTGAAGGTAGGGCACCACGGCAGCAATACTTCCAGCTCCCCGGCGTTTTTGAAACAGGTATCGCCGGAGTATGCGGTGATTCCCGTGGGGGAGAGCCAGCATAACCTGCCCAAAAAGGAAGCGCTTGACCGTCTGCGCCAAGCAGGGATTTCTACCTGGCGCACCGATCAGCACGGTACAGTCATTTTTACCAGCGACGGGGAGGAAATTGCCGTATTTACCGAAAAGGGAGCTTCCCCGGCGGCATAACAGAAAGGAGGATAAACGATGGCCAGAACGATGCGGATTGACCGTTTTGAAGGGGCTTTTGCCATCTGCGAGGGGGACGGCCCCGGCAAAGAAGTGAAAATGTATGCGATTGAGGTGGCGGAACTGCCTCCTGGTGCAAAAGAAGGGGATGTGCTGCGCATCAGCGACGAAGGGGCCTTGTCTATCGACGCGGAGGAAACGGCCGCCCGCCGTACCAAAATCAAAAAAATGCAGGATTCCCTTTGGGAGTGATACACTCCGAGAGGCAAGTTTCGTGGCTTTTTGCAAAAATTCATCAGCCCTTCGGGGCTGTTTTTTTTGCAAAAAATGTCGTGTTGAAAAAATTCTGTCGGAAAGCTCTTGACATTTCCGAAACGGAAGCATATAATGAACATATGAACTAATATTCATATATTGGAGGCGATGGTATGCCGGAACAGGAGAAAGCGCCCCGGGAGGCGCCGCAGAGCAGGGAAATCCTGCAGCAGTTAGACGACGAAATGCCCGACGAGGAGGTGCTCTACGACCTTGCAGAACTGTTCAAGGTATTTGGAGACTCCACACGGATCAAGATTTTATACGCGCTGTTCCAATCCGAGCTGTGCGTGGGGGATATCGCCCAGCTTTTGCGGATGAGCCAATCGGCTATCTCGCATCAGCTGCGGGTCCTCAAGCAGACCCAGCTGGTAAAATACCGGCGGGATGGGAAAACCGTCCTGTATTCCCTGGCGGATTCCCATGTGACCACCATTTTAAACCAGGGACTGGAACACATTGAAGAATAACGGAGGAGGAACGGGATATGACAAGAATATTTACTCTGGAAAATTTAGGATGCGCCAACTGTGCTGCGAAGCTGGAACGCTCGCTCAACAAGATGAAGGAAGTGGATAGTGCTACCGTGACGTTTATGACCAAACGCCTGGTGATTGAAGCGCAGGAGGAAAAGATGGACGCGGTCGTGCAGGAAGCCGGCCGGATTATCAAAAAATTAGAACCTAAAGTGGAGGTAAAACCCCGGTAGCGGTAGCCCCGGGCTTGGAGGGAGGATTGGGCAATATGAGGAAGCAATGGGCCCGCATCGTGTTCGGTGTGGTCCTGACTGCGTTCGCCATTGGGATTACGAGCATCGATACCGGGATGAACGAATGGGGCAGGCTGGGAGTCTTTTTGATCGCCTACTTCGCTGCTGGCGGGGATGTTCTCCTGGAGGCGATTTCCAACGTATTCCGGGGGAAGCTGCTGGACGAAAATTTCCTGATGGCGATTGCTACCGTCGGGGCGTTCGTCGTCGGCGAATATACGGAAGGCGTTGCGGTCATGGTGTTCTACCAGGTAGGGGAACTGTTCGAGCATTATGCGGTAGAGCGTTCCCGGCGGTCGATTACCGAGCTGATGGATATCCGCCCGGATTATGCCAATGTCCTGCGGGACGGCGAAGAACAGAAGGTCGATCCCGGCACGGTGGAAATTGGCGAACAGATTTTGATCAAACCGGGGGAAAAGGTGCCCCTGGACGGCAAGGTAATCCAGGGATGCTCGTTTTTGGATACCCGTGCGCTGACGGGTGAATCCCTGCCGCGGGAGGCAGCGCCGGAAAGCCTGGTGCTCAGCGGGTGTGTCAATACCAATGGGACGCTGATTGTAGAGGTGACCAAAACCTTTGGAGAATCGACGGTTTCCAAGATTCTGGACCTGGTGGAGAACGCCAGCAGCAAAAAGGCCCATGCGGAAAATTTTATCACCAAATTCGCCCGCGTCTATACCCCGGCGGTCGTGGGTGCTGCGCTTCTTCTGGCCGTTGTGCCGCCGCTGTTTCTGGGGATTTCCCAGGGCGAGGTCTGGATGGAGTGGGTTTACCGCGCCCTGACCTTCCTGGTTATCTCCTGTCCCTGTGCGCTCGTGATTTCGGTTCCTCTGGGATTCTTCGGCGGTATCGGAGGGGCGTCGCGGCAGGGCGTATTGGTGAAAGGGAGCAATTATCTGGAGGCCCTTGCCAAAACGGAGATTGTGGTGTTTGACAAGACCGGTACGCTGACGAAAGGCACTTTTTCGGTGACGGAGGTCCATCCGGAAGGGATGACCGAAGAGGCTTTGCTGGAGCTGGCGGCCTATGCTGAAAGCTACTCCAGCCACCCGATTTCCCGTTCCCTGCAAAAAGCATACGGGAAGCAGCTCGATCCGGCGAAGATCCGGCATGTGGAGGAAATCCCGGGGCATGGCGTGCGTGCGCAGCTTTCGCATCATTTTGTGCTGGCGGGCAACGATAAGCTGATGGCGCAGGAAAAGCTGTTCTGCCCGGCAGTGGAAACCATGGGTACGGTGGTATATATGGCGGTGGATGGGAAGTATGCCGGATATATCATCATTTCGGACGAAATCAAGGACGATGCTCCCAAAGCAGTGGAGGATCTGCGCAAAAGCGGGGTAAAGAATCTGACCATGCTGACGGGGGACGGCGAATATGTGGCCAATATGGTGGCGAAAAAGCTGCATATGGATCGTGTGTATGCGGAGCTGCTCCCGGCAGAGAAGGTGGAGCGTATGGAGGAACTGCTTACGCAGAAATCCCCGAAAGGGAAGCTGGTGTTTGTGGGTGACGGCATCAACGATGCGCCGGTGCTGGCCCGGGCAGATATCGGTGTGGCCATGGGGGGGCTGGGCTCCGACGCGGCGATTGAAGCCGCAGACATTGTCATTATGACCGACGAACCATCCAAGCTGGCCGCCGTGATGCGCATTTCCAAAAAGACGCTGAACATTGTGCGGCAGAATATTGTGTTTGCCTTTGTGGTGAAAATTGCCACTCTTGCCTTGGGTGCGGCGGGGGTTGCCAACCTGTGGTGGGCTGTGTTTGCTGATGTAGGCGTGGCTGTCCTGGCCATTTTAAACGCGATCCGCGTGCTGCGGTATAAGGGCGATTGAGATTTCCAATCCCGGCGGGGGTTCCCTGCCGGGATTTTTCTATTGCAGGCATTTTGAAAAAATTCGATCCCCCGGTCATGTTTCCGTCCGGGGCACATATACTAGTGCAGAGGGGGCTTGTTTGCGGCTCCCCCGCAAGGATGCTTGGAAAGGATGTGGTATATTGCGCGAAGAACTGCACTATTTTGTGAACACCAACGGATCGCAGGGATTTAGTAGTTTTTTCAAATCCAATTTTGGAGCCTTGCGTCAGGTGATCCGCCTGGAGGATTATCCTGCGCCGCTGGTGGAGGAGGTGATCGGCCGGGTCTGCGAGACGGCAAACGAAAAGGGATATCAAATAGAGGTGATCCATAACTGTCTGGATAACCGTCCCGAAGGGGTGATCCTGCCGCAATTCCAGTCGGGCCTGATGAACATTCCGGCCTATGTGGATTATGGGTATTCCGTGTACCGTTTGTTTGACAACCCGCAGGTGCAGGATATCCGTGACCATCTGCTGAAAGCGCACGGCTATTTTGCGCAGGCAAAAAAAATCCATGACGCATGGGAAGAAATCTATATCTCCCACATGAATTTCTCCCGTTTGAACCAGTTTGGTTCCGAGACGATCCTGGAGCTTCTGGGCGGGCATACCCGCAACCGCAAGGGGACGGGGATCCATCGCTTTTTTGGCGCGGCAACCAAGGACGGCCCGGTGGATTATATTGAAAACCTGACGGAGAATCTGGAACACCGGTATTTTATTAAAGGGCGCCCGGGGACGGGGAAGTCCACCTTCCTGAAGAAGCTGGCGGAGCGGGCGATCCAAAATGGGTTCCGGGTAGAAATCTACCACTGCTCTTTTGACCCGGGCAGCTTGGATTTGGTAGTGGTGCGGGAGCTGGGGATGGGGTTTTTCGACAGCACTGCCCCGCACGAGTACTTCCCCAGCCGGGATACGGATACGATTCTGGATTTTTATTCCCTCGCCGCCGCAGACGATGTGGACGCAGAATATGCGGACAAAATTGCACAGCTCCAAGCACAGTATGCGGAACAGGTAGGATTGGCAAAAGAGGAGATCCGGCAGGCAAATTATGCCAAAAATGGCTATGAATCCCAGCTTTTTGACCAAATAAATCCAAAAAAATTCAAAACTACTGTTCAAAAAATTCTCAAGAAATTATTTTATCGCGAGCGAGCATGAAAAATCAGGCAAAAAATTATAAGTATTCCACAAAAATAGATCGGTAAAATAGTTGAGATTATAGAAAATAGGCAAACGTTATGAAAAATAAGAATAAAATGAGGAACAGACCTTGAAAAAACCGAGGAAAAGGACTACAATAAAGGAGCAGCAGAAAAATATCTGCACAACCTCGCAAGGATTTCCTTTTTATTCCCGGTGCGTATTTTTCCTGTTTTGAAAAGAGCCGTTGGCTCTTGCAGTAATTAGACGCACTCTGACAAGTGAAAATTTTTGCGCGGCAACAGGTTTTTTTCTCGTTGCAGGAGGATGCGTTGTACCCGAAAATCCAGAGGATAAGCGGCCTTTTCCAGAAAGAAAAAAGAGAATTTTTTCCTTCGGTTTTATCCATGTCCTTCCACAAAAATTTGTTGACATTTCAGGGTTTTTCGTGTATAATGCGATTGTAGCTTTTATCATCCCTAATTGTTTTGCCAAACAAAAGCATTTCTGCGAAATAGCAGTGGAACAGAAGTGTTTTTTTGTTTAAAATTTCCGACAGAAATAGGAGGTTATCAGAAATGAAATTAACACCAAGAGAACTCGAAAAGTTGCAGCTGCACGCTATTGGCGAGTTGGCTAAGGAGAGAAAGGCTAGAGGAACCAAGCTCAACTATGTTGAGGCTGTTGGTTACATCAGCTCCGAACTCCACGAGCTTGCCAGAGACGGCAAGACCGTTGTTGAGCTCATGCAACTGGGTGCTAAGATGCTGACCAAGGACGACGTTATGCCGGGCGTTCCGGAGATGATCCACGAGGTACAGATCGAAGCAAACTTCCCGGACGGCACCAAGCTCGTAACCGTTCACGATCCAATTCAATAATAGTAGAGAGGGGATACCAGAAATGCTTATCGGACAAGTTATGCCACTAGAGAGAGAAATCGAGTTAAACGCAGGCAAAAAGACAATCCAGGTAAAAGTTACTCACACTGGCGACAGACCAGTACAAGTTGGCTCTCATTTCCACTTCTTTGAAGTAAACAAAATGCTCCAGTTTGACAGAGCTGCCGCTTTCGGCTATCGTCTGGACGTTCCGTCCGGCAACGCTGTACGTTTCGAGCCCGGTGAAGAGAAAGTTGTTACTCTCGTTGAGCTCGGCGGCCACAAGAGAAGCTTTGGCCTCAACGGCCTGACCAACGGCCAGACCGTTCCGACCACTCTGCCCACCGCAATGGACAGAGCAGCCAAAAAAGGATTTGTTAAATAAGGAACATAAGGGAGGATACTTGAAATGAAAATTTCTGGATTGCAATACAGCATGATGTACGGCCCTACCACTGGTGACAAGGTTCGCCTGGCCGACACAAACCTGATCATTGAGGTTGAGAAGGACCTGACCAACTACGGCGATGAAAGCAAGTTCGGCGGCGGCAAGACCCTGCGTGACGGCATGGGCCAGTCCTCCACCACTCTGAGCGCAAACGGCGACCTGGATCTGGTCATCACCAACGCTCTGATTCTGGACTACACCGGCATCTACAAGGCTGATATCGGCCTGAAAGACGGCTACATCGCTGGCATCGGCAAGGCTGGTAACCCGGACATCATGGACGGCGTTACCCCTGGCATGACCGTTGGTGCTTCCACCGAAGCTCTGGCTGCAGAAGGCCTGATCGTTACCGCTGGCGGTATCGACACCCACATCCACTGGATCTGCCCGCAGCAGGTTGACACCGCTCTGTTCAGCGGCATCACCACCATGGCTGGCGGCGGTACCGGTCCTGCAGACGGCACCAACGCTACCACCTGTACTCCTGGCCCCTGGAACATCGAAATGATGCTCCGCGCTGGTGAAGAGTATCCGATGAACCTGCTGTTCTACGGCAAGGGCAACTGCTCCTCCTACAAGCCGCTCGAAGAGCAAGTTCTGGCTGGCGCTGCCGGCATGAAGATCCACGAGGACTGGGGCACCACTCCGGCTGCCATCGACGCTTGCCTGACCGTAGCTGATGACTATGACATTCAGGTTGCTATCCACACCGATACCCTGAACGAGGCTGGCTGCGTAGAAGACACCGTTGACGCTATCGGCGGCAGAACCATGCACACCTTCCACACTGAAGGCGCAGGCGGCGGCCACGCACCTGACATCATCAAGATTGCTGCATTCCCGAACATTCTGCCGGCATCTACCAACCCGACCATGCCTTACACCATTAACACCCTGGATGAGCACCTCGACATGCTGATGGTTTGCCACCACTTGGATAAGAGAATTCCTGAGGACGTAGCTTTCGCTGACTCCAGAATTCGTCCGGAAACCATCGCCGCTGAGGACGTTCTGCATGACATGGGCGTATTCTCCATCATGTCTTCTGACTCCCAGGCTATGGGCCGTCCTGCTGAGGTTATCACCCGTACCTGGCAGTGCGCTCACAAGATGAAGGAACAACGCGGCAAGCTGCCGGAAGATGCTGAGGGCAATGATAACTTCCGTGCAAAGAGATATGTTGCTAAGTACACCATCAACCCGGCTGTTGCTCAGGGTATTGGCCACATTGTTGGTTCCGTTGAAGTTGGCAAGTTCGCTGACCTCGTTCTCTGGAATCCGAAGTTCTTCGGCATTAAGCCCGACATGGTTATCAAGGGCGGCATGATCACTGCTTCCAAGATGGGCGACGCTAACGCATCCATCCCGACCGTACAGCCGATCATCTACAAGCACATGTTTGGCGCTCATGGTTCCGCTAAATATGATACCTGCATCACCTTCGTTTCCAAGGCTAGCTTGGAGAACGGCATCAAGGAGAAGTATGGCCTGCAGAAGAGACTCGAAGCTGTTAAGCACTGCAGAGACATCGGCAAGAAGGACATGAAGTTCAACTGCGCTACTCCGGAAATCACTGTAGATCCTGAGACCTATGTGGTTAAGGCTGACGGCGTTGTTATGACTTGCGAAATCGCTAAGTCCCTGCCGCTGACCCAGATCTACAACTTGTTCTAATTCTAGCATTTAGTTTCAGTAACAAGTTTTTGGGAAAAGTATTGTAATTGATATGGGGGTTCTATCCTACATCTTTTGGTAAAACTGTCGCTTTTATTTAGTACTTACTCACGATGTAGGAAACGCGTAGTGTGTGGAGGAGGGAAAGAGGCTCTTCCTTCATGAAAACAACATGAGGAGAATTCAAGCATGTTATATAGTGAAGAAATTTTAGGTACTCTGAGCGATGATAAATTTAAAGATTGTGCGGTAGATTATGTAGATATTGATTGGTATGATGCCTTCAAAAAACTACATCGAAAAAAGACACAGTCTGGAAAAGAAATCGGCCTCCAGCTCAGCAATGAGATTTTAACCAAAGGGTTACAACAAGATGATGTGGTGTGTATGGACGGTGACACTGCCGTTGCCGTAAATATTCCTGCCTGTGAAGCGTTGGTTATCCGGGTCAAGGATCCGCATATGGTTGCCAAGGTTTGCTACGAGATTGGAAATAAACATGCCACAATCTTTTGGGGAGAAACGGATTTCGAATTTATCACCCCCTTGGATTTACCGATAAAAGCGCTGATGGAAAAGTTAGGCGTCGAAGTGGAACGGAAAGTTGTGAAGTTCGACTTTAAGAAGAGAATCTCGTCCTCTATTAACGCACATACGCACTAATATTTAAAGCAAAGCCGCCATCATTTTTCAGCGACAAATGATGGCGGTCTTTTTATTGGTCGCTGGAGAAACTATAGCGGAGAAAGAACATGAACGAAAATCAACTTTTTATTCTGTTGCAGGTCAACGATGCTATGTTCCCGATTGGCGGGTATTCTCACTCCTATGGATTGGAAACCTATATCCAAAAAAACCTTGTCAAAGATCCGGATACGGCTTTTGAGTTTATGAAGAGCAGCATCGCTCACAGCTTTCTGTATTCTGAACTTTTGCCTGCCCGCCTTGCGTATGAATATGCGCAAAAAGGAGAGTTGAAAAAAATCCTGGAGCTGGAAGAGCTGATAGAAGCCAGCAAATCCCCAGCAGAAATTCGTGCTGCTGCGCAAAAGCTGGGCTCCCGGTTTATTAAAACAGTCTTGAGCATGGATGTGGAATATGTTTCTCCCATCTTCAAGCAATATGCCAAGGAAATGGAAAAATTGCTTCCTACACACGCGGTGGCATACGGTGTGTTTTGTGCCGCAGTGGGAATTGATCAACGGCGCGCAATGGAATGTTTCCTTTACACCAACACTTCCGGTAAGGTGGTCAGCTGTGTAAAGACGGTTCCTTTGAGCCAAACGCAAGGGCAGCAGATTCTGCAAAAATGCCATGCGGTTTTCACCGAGACGCTGGATAAGCTCCAAACCTTGGACGAAAGTTATCTTTGCCTCTCCAACCCTGGCTTTGATGTTCGCTGCATGCAGCACGAAGTTTTATATTCCCGGCTTTACATGTCGTAATGGCTTTTGCGAACGGGAATTGCTCATCCTATTTTTACATTTGGAGGTTATGTAGCTCATGGCTTATAAAAAAATTGGCGTTGCCGGTCCTGTCGGCTCTGGCAAAACTGCATTGATCGAGGCTCTCACCAGAGAGATGGCAAGTTCTTACAGCATTGGCGTTATCACCAATGACATTTACACCAAGGAAGACGCGGAGTTCCTCTCCAAAAACAGCGTTATGCCCAGAGAAAGAATCATGGGTGTGGAAACCGGCGGCTGCCCGCACACAGCAATCCGTGAAGACGCTTCGATGAATTTGGAAGCGGTGGACGAGCTGATTTCCAAATTCCCGGATATTGAACTGATGTTTATTGAAAGCGGCGGCGATAACCTTTCCGCTACCTTCAGCCCTGAACTGGTAGATGCAACCATTTTTGTTATCGATGTGGCCGAAGGCGACAAGATCCCGAGAAAAGGCGGCCCTGGCATTACCCGTTCCGATTTGCTCGTGATCAATAAAATTGACCTGGCTCCGTATGTGGGCTCCAGCCTGGAGGTTATGGCCCGCGACTCGAAGAAAATGCGCGGGGACAAGCCGTTTATTTTCACCAACGTAAGAGGCAAAGAAGGCGTTGCCGAGGTTATCAAATGGATTAAAAGTGACGTTCTTTTTGAGGACGTAAAGTAAGGAGTTGCCGTTATGCCAACCACAACCACTTCCCCAAACCGGTATTTCCGGACCTGTGTTTTAAATTTGACTGCGGATTTTAAAGACGGCAAGTCGTATCTGAGCGATGTGTTTTTCACCTCGCCGTTTAAAGTCATGCGGCCGTTCCATATCAAAAAGGATCTGATGACCGTCATGATGCAGACGGCTTCTGCCGGTATTTTGAAGGGCGATACCCAGGAGATGAGTTTTGATATCCGGGATAACGCCAGAACAGAGCTGCTCTCGCAGTCGTTTGAAAAGCTGCATAAAATGGACGGCGGCAGCGCCCGCAGAGACTGTAAAATTAAAGTAGGCAAAAATGCATTCTTTAAATACAGTCCTTTGCCGACCATCCCGTTTTATGACTCTGGTTTTGACAGCACGATTCAAGTCGAGCTCGCAGACGATACTTCCAAGCTGATCCTTCTGGAAGTGCTTTGCGGCGGACGCATTGCCTATGGCGAAGAGTTTGTGTATCGGTATTACAATGCACAAGTCCAGGTCCGTAAGGCTGGCAAGCTGATTTATAACGACAACGCTTGTTATAACCCTTCGGAAATCGATATGAAAAGCATGGGCATGTATGAAAACTTTACCCATATGGCAAACCTGCTGTTCTTTAATATGCAGGATAAGGCGGCGGATTTGGAACGGATCCGCGCGCTCATTGACGAAACTCCCAATATTGAAGGCGGCGCTTCCCTGATTCAAAGCGGGGATACCTCCGTAAAAATTTTGGGCCATACTGCGCAGGAGGTTTTTGATCTGTGTGAAAAAATCTCCGAGGCCATGATGTAAAGCAACGCATACAACAAAAGCAACGTCCCTTTCCCAGCCGGGGAAGGGACGTTATTTTTATTTGCAAAAGAAAGCCTTTTCTGAGGCGGCCGGCCGCCTGTGTATGGATAAAATTTTTTGATTAGCGCATGCTAACTATTATGCTGCAAAAAATACCGGCTGGGCAATTCCCGGTATTTCAAAGGAATTCAGGATGGCCATAAGGTACGATCCCCCGTAACTAGGGAAAGCAATACTTGATAAATGTGTTCGGGATCCTGGTGGAAATTCTTTTTGACCATTTTTGCCTGATGCATGTCAGGAACGAGAAGGGAAAACGACAACAGATCTTCTTGCCCCCCCGAAATATGGCAGGTTACCCGGTATCCATTTTCCTGCTTTTGGATTTCCACTTTGTTTTCTTTTTCTCTCTGGGCGCGGGCTAAGAGGTTCAATGCAGCGCTGACTGCTCTTTCCCGCACGGCAGGAGGAAGGACGGTATCTAACCGGTCGGCAATTTCCCGCGTGGTGTCGTTGGCTACGCATAAGTCCGGTTGATCCGGGAGCGTATCCGCATTGCCTTTTTCAAGCATTTCCGAAAGGGCGTCGGCAGTTTCAAAATAGTTGGCCAGCCCGTTCCCCTGCAAAATGGTGACAATATCATTTTTGGAAAGAGGGGCGCCGACACTTGCCAATAAATAACAGATGAGCAGCCGGATATCGCTTTGGGTACGCAGGCCACCGGGATCAATGCCTCCGGTAAAAGCGTCAAAACTCATAGGATCCTCCCTTTTCCTCAATAAGCCAGGATGATTTCTCATAGCTTGAAGATCTTCTCCTTACCGTGAAAAGATCGCGGCAGATTAAGCCTGCAAACAGATCACGAGCCTGGCTTGAATCAATTGGGCTGTAACGCCCCCGATTCTCATTTCCTGCAATTATTATACCACAATTTGCAAAAATTGAAAAGCCTGTGAAACGATAAGAAATTTTCCTTATCTTCCACAGGCAAAAATATCAGGAAATCAGAGTGATTATTCTTCGTCGGCAGTTTTCCGTTTGCGTCCGCGCCCTTCTTTGCGTCTGTCCTGTTCGCGCCGGGCAATAGCGGCAGCATTCTCCAGCAGCTCTTGCTGTTGCGTAGGAGACATGGAACGGTAAAAACAAATGATTTGTTTTTCCCCCTTGGATAAGTCATAAATATGGCTTTGGTTCGTGCCGACCTTGGGAAGGGGGCCGGCAGAGATATTTTTGCGTTCCGCACCGCGATCATGCAGCATAACGGGAGCAGATTCATCGTCCGGCTGCAACAGTTCGTCTACCGTAACAGCAAAAATGTTAGCCAGAACAACAAGGGTAGAAAGATCGGGTGTAGTTTTTTCGGTTTCGTAGTACGAATAGGTTGAACGGTCGATGCTGAGGGTATTTGCAATTTGTTGTTGGGTGTAGCCGAATTTTTCACGAAGGGAACGAAGCTTTTTCCCAATTTTTACAGTGTTTATATCAGCCAACTTTATTCCCCCTTTATTTTTAAGTAACAAAATGAAAGCCCTAAATTAAGATCAAAATAAATTATAGAAGGGAATGTGGAGCTTTAAGGAGAAATGTGATGAAATTTCACTGTGAGCGTTTTTCACTTATGGGTTTTTGAAAAAAGTTCGTATAATTTTCGAATTTTCAAAAATATGCCTTGACTGTTTCCGTTCGGTTTTGTATAATGGGAATACAGTTTTTAAAAATTCCCTTCCGAGAGTATGCCGTGCGCGGCTTTTTGGATGGAAGAGAGGGGGCTTCCCAGAAAGCGATGAAATATATTGTGATTTTAGGGGACGGTATGGCGGATTTGCCTTCCGAGGAATTGGGAGGCCGTACTCCGCTGGAAGTGGCTAAGCATCCGCAGATGGATGATCTGGCCTGTCACGGGATATGCGGTTTGGTAAAGACCGTGCCCGAAGGGATGCCGCCGGGCAGCGATACGGCGAATTTATCTGCATTTGGGTATGACCCGAAAGTATATTATACCGGCCGTTCTCCGCTGGAAGCCGTGAGCATGGGGATCGATTTGGCCCTCACAGATGTAACTTACCGGTGCAATACGGTTACTCTGTCGGACGAAGCCGAGTATGAAGACTGCACCATGATAGACTACAGCTGCGATGAAATCTCCACCCCGGAATCCACCGAGATTATCCAGGATTTGAACAAAGTGTTTGAAACCGAGGATTTGCGTCTGTATCCTGGCATCAGTTACCGGCATTGCCTGGTCCTGAAAAATGCCAGAGATGGCGCTGTGTGTACCCCGCCCCATGATATTCTGGAACAAGGGGTGCGCGGCCATCTTCCCCATGGACAAAATGGGGATAGGCTGCTGGAGATGATGAAAAAATCCCGGGAACTCCTCAAGGATCACCCGGTGAATCTCCGCCGGATAGAAAAGGGCCTGCGCCCGGTTTCTTCCCTTTGGTTCTGGGGAGAAGGCAGAAAGCCCAATTTAGCTTCGTTTACAGAAAAATACGGCAAAAAAGGCGCGGTGGTATCCGCTGTGGATCTCATCAAGGGGATTGGCATCTGCGCTGGCTTGGAAAGCATCGAAGTAGAAGGCGCTACCGGAAATATCGACACCAATTTCGATGGGAAAGCCCAGGCGGCGATCCGCACCCTGTTGGATGAGGGAAACGATTTTGTCTATGTGCATCTGGAGGCCCCGGATGAGTGCGGGCATCGCCACGAAACAGAAAATAAGGTGCGCGCTATTGAATTGATCGATGAGAAAATTATCGCTCCTATCCGCAAAGCCATGGAGGATGCCGGGGAAGAGTACTGTATGATGGTGCTTCCGGATCATCCCACCCCGTTGAAACTGCGTACCCATACTTCGGATCCGGTTCCGTTTGCCTTGTACCGCAGCAATACCGAGCGGTGCAGCGGGGTAGATCGGTACACAGAAGCCACGGCGGAATCTACCGGCGTATATGTGGAAGAAGGGTTCCGGCTGATGGATTGGCTCATCCGCGGGGACGACTAATGCAGGGAGGAGAGGGAAGATGAAAGGGTTAAAAGGCACAAAATCAGAGGAAAACGTAAAAATTGCATTTGCAGGCGAGAGCCAGGCGCGTTCCAAATATATTTATTTTGCAGAAGCAGCCCGCAAAGAAGGCAATGAAAAAATGGCGGAGCTGTTTGAAAAGATGGCTACCAATGAGCTTTCTCACGCCCGGATTTGGTTTAACCTGATTCAGGGAACGGGCAGCACCCAGGAAAATCTGCTCAATGCCGCTCAAGGGGAAAATTACGAATGGAAGTCTATGTACCCCGATTTTGCAGAGCAGGCCCGCGCCGACGGTTTGCCGGAGCTGGCTAAGATTTTTGAGATGGTTGCCAACATCGAAAAAAATCATGAGCGTACCTTCATGGAGGAGTATGTGAAGGCGTATGCCGATGCTCCCGCTTCCCCTTCCGTGGAAGCGGCTGCGGAAAAACTCGAAGAAGAAGAGTTGGAGGTCCGGGAACAGGAAGAAACCGCTGGTCCTGTCAAAGCTCCGACACATCGCTGCATGTTCTGTGGTTACCTGGCGGATCAGCGTTTGGATGTCTGCCCGCTATGCCAAGCCATTGGTGCATTTGAAAAAATTGGATAAATACATAAGGATGGGGAGTCCTGTCCTTTTAATATGCTGGAGTGGCTCAGTCGGTAGAGCAGCTGATTCGTAATCAGCAGGTCGTCGGTTCAAGTCCGATCTCCAGCTCCATAATACCTGCGAGGCAATCAGATTGCCCCGTAGGTTTTCTTTTTCCCTGTGCCGCACCCGCGCGGGGAGCATGGTGGGTTTTCGCGCTTTGTGCATAGAATCGTTCTGGATTTCATACAATGGACACAGGAAGGGGAAAGAGCCTGTGGAAAAAAGCAAAATTCAGTTGATTGTTCTGATTTTTTATGCTACAATAACAAAGAAGCCCGAAAAATCATTCATTTTTGCGGCTGTTTTGACCCCCTGATTGACTTTTGAGGAATTGAGGATAGGATATATGTTAGGAAAAAGACCGGATGGGCGCCGTGTGTTGGGAGTAGAACCGTTTGACCGTGTGATCCCCTATGTCATGGATAAGCGCAGCGGTGCGCAGAATATGTTTCACGGCTCCCTGCCCTGCGAGGGGATGGATGCGTATATCGCCAAGAAAAAACAAGAGGGCATAGAACTTAACTATATGAATTTGATTTTGGCGGCTTCCATCCGTACCATTGCTGAACGGCCAAAATTGAACCGGTTCATTATCAACGGGCAGATTTATGCGCGCCATAAGATTTGGCTTTCTTTTACTATCAAACGCACGCTGCGGGGAGACGCTACCGAAACTACCGTAAAAATCCCCTTTGAAGGGACCGAAACTTTGCAGCAGATTGGCGATACCATTGATGCGGAAATCCAGAAGGTCCTGCGCGGGGAGGTAACCGAAACCGATCAGGTGGCCAAGTTTTTGATGTCTGCGCCCCGGCTTTTAATCCGCACGCTCATCGAGACCCTCCGCTTTATGGATCGCCATAATTGTATGCCCAAGGCGGTGCTTGATGCCAGCCCTTGGCATTCATCGCTGTTTTTTACCAATCTGAAATCCCTGGGACTGGATTATATTTACCATCATCTGACCGATTTTGGCACCAACGGCATGTTTTTTGCCATGGGAAAAGAAAAAATGAAGGTATATTGTACCCAGCAGGGGGAGATCCAGGCCAAGAAGGTGGTGCCGTTCAGCCTGGTGATGGACGAACGCATTTGTGACGGCCTATATTTTGCGCGGGCAATCCGGCTGCTCACGAAATATGTGAAGAATCCGGAACTGTTGGAAATCCCCCTCGAAAAGAAGACCGAGGATGTAAAATAGTCCCAAAGAGGGACAAAACCGGCATGGATCCTGCCGGTTTCTTTTTTGGTTGACATACTATGTAATATATAGTATAATGCGATGGGAGGTGTTTAGTTGAATGCGCAATTAAAAAAAGGACTGCTCGAATTTTGTGTGTTGGCCGCCCTCATCCCGTCCGATTCCTACGGCTACCAGATCATTAAGGATGTCTCCCGCTGTGTAGCGATATCCGAATCCACCCTATACCCCATTTTAAAACGTCTGGAAGCGGGCGAGTACCTGGAAACCTATTCGGTCGAGCATAACGGCCGCCTGCGTAAATATTACCGCATTTTGAGCAAGGGGAGGACCTATCTTCAGGAATTTTTACAGGATTGGGAACAGGTGATGGGCATCTACCGTTTTGTGAAGGAGGCAAATGAACGTGGATAAAAAACAATTTTTGGCGGCTCTGCGGCGGGCGCTGCGGGATCTGCCAAAAGAGGAACGGGAAAAATTTGTTTTGTATTATCAGGAAATGATAGAAGACCATATGGAAAACGGATGCACCGAACAGGAAGCCGTGGCGCAGGTGGGCGATGTGCAGGCCATTGCGGCGGATATCCTGCGGGAACAGGACATTTTCCCGCCTGCCAAGCCCCGCAAACGGATGCCGGTATGGGGATGGGTTCTGGTGGTGCTCGGATTCCCGTTCTGGGGCCCCATATTGGCTGCGGTATTCTGTATCGTATTTTCGGTGTATTTGATTATCTGGTGTATCCCGGTGACATCCGCCAGTGTCACTGTGGGCCTGTTTGCTTTCGGTATGCTTTCGCTTGTGGGTTCGCCGATGGTATTGCTGGACGCCGTACCGGCTGGGATGTTTCAAATCGGTGCGGGGGTGGCCGCCCTGGGACTGGCATTATTTGCGGGGGTGGCCACGTTTTATCTGGCAAAAGTGTTGGGAAAAGGTTCGGTATGGGGCGTGAGGAAAATGGCGCGGGCCTGCAGAGGGGATTGGAGGAGGAGAGAAGCATGAAACGAGCAGTATTAGCCGGTGTGTTGTTTTGCGCAGGGGCGTTGACACTGGCAGGCTTGATCCTGGGCTGTATCGGGTTTATGATGGCGGGGTTCCAGGCGGACAACCTTCAGGAGCAGGGGGAACACCGCTGGTACCGCACGGTATGGCTTTCGGATCAAGCAGACGAGCAAACGGCCTGGCTGCCGAGCGGGCAATGGTTTGGGCTCCGGTTTTGGTAAAAGAATCAAGAGAAAACCCAAGAAATCGGGAGTTTTCTTGAGAATCCCCGTCCTATTTCCATAAAATACGGAATAAAGGGAAAACGGCAAGAAATATCGCAAATACCTTGACTTTTTCGCTGAATTTTTGTATTATCAAGATAATCAAATTTTAGCGAAAGGCTGTGATGTTCGGGTTGGAAAGCAAGCTGAAATTGTATGGCTTTAACAACCTCACCAAAACCCTTAGCTTTAACATCTACGATGTGTGCTATGCCAAGAGTGAGCGTGCGCAGAAGGATTATGTCGCATATATCGACGAGCAATACAATTCGGAGCGTCTGACGAACATTCTCTACGATGTCACGGAGATTATCGGCGCGCATGTGCTCAATGTGAGCAAGCAGGATTACGACCCGCAGGGGGCGAGCGTCAATATCCTCATAAGCGAGAACAATTTGCCTGTACAGGGCATCGATCCTTCCTGCAACCAGGGGGATCTGGACATCCTGCGGCGGCGGGAGACCGTGCACGGCCACCTGGATAAAAGCCATCTGACGGTACACACCTACCCCGAATACCACCCGGACAACTCGATCTCTACCTTCCGGGTGGATATTGACATTTCTACCTGCGGGGAGGTTTCCCCGCTCAATGCGCTGGATTATCTCATCAGCAGCTTTGATTCCGATATCATCACCACGGATTACCGTGTGCGCGGGTTTACCCGGGATCTGGACGGGAAAAAGCTGTTTATTGACCACGATATTACTTCCATCCAGGACTATATTTCCGATGAAACCCTGCAAAAATACGACGCGATTGACGTGAATGTATATCAGTCCAATATTTTCCATACCAAGCTGCTCATCAAGGAGATCCAGCTGCAAAACTACCTGTTTAATACCGACGCCTACGAACTGCCGCCGAAACAGCGCCTGGCCATCACCGACCGGCTGCGCCGGGAGATGATTGAGATTTTCAGCGGCATGAATATTTATAAATAAGGGGGGCCGCAGAATGGACAGCCTTGCACAGCAAAAAGCACCCATTTTGGAAGCGCTGCAGCGGTATAAATCCATGCGGGTGGTACCCTTCGACGTGCCCGGCCACAAGCAGGGCAAGGGCAACCCGGAGCTGACCCAGTTCCTGGGGCAGTCGTGCCTGTCGGTGGACGTCAACTCCATGAAGCCCCTGGATAACCTGTGCCATCCGGTTTCGGTGATCCGCGAGGCGGAGCAGCTCGCCGCCGACGCCTTTGGGGCCGCCCAGGCGTTTTTTATGGTCAACGGCACCACCTCTGCGGTGCAGAGCATGATCCTCAGCGTGTGCAAGCGCGGGGAGAAGATCATCATGCCCCGCAATGTTCACCGCAGCGCCATCAATGCGCTCATCCTCAGCGGCGCGGTGCCGGTGTACGTCAACCCGAGCATCAACCACCAGCTCGGGATCCCGCTCGGTATGTCGCTGGCCGACGTGAAGGCCGCCATGGAAGCCCACCCGGACGCCAAAGCGGTGCTGGTGAACAACCCCACCTATTATGGGATTTGTTCCAACCTGCGGGAGATTGTCCGGGTTGCCCACGAGAAGGGGATGGCGGTGCTGGCCGACGAGGCGCACGGCACCCATTTTTATTTTGGCGACGGGATGCCGGTTTCCGCGATGGAAGCCGGGGCGGATCTGGCCGCGGTGAGCATGCACAAAACCGGCGGTTCCCTCACGCAAAGCTCTTTTTTGCTTTCCAACGGGCGGGTACGGCCGGGATATGTGCGTCAGATCATCAACCTGACCCAGACCACCAGCGGATCGTACCTGCTGCTTTCTTCTTTGGATATCTCCCGGCGCAACCTCGCGCTGCGCGGCAAAGAAATCTTCCGCAAGGTGGCTTCCCTGGCCGCCTATGCAAGGGAGGAAATCAACCACATCGGCGGATATTATGCATTTTCCCGCGAACTCATTGACGGCGACGCGATCTATGATTTTGATTTGACAAAGCTGTCGATCCACACCCGGCAGATCGGTTTAGCCGGAATTGAGGTTTACGACCTGCTGCGGGACGAGTATGATATCCAGATCGAGTTTGGCGATATCGGCAATATCCTGGCGATCATCTCGGTGGGCGACAACAAGCTGGCTATCGAACGCCTGGTTGCCGCCCTGGCAGAAATCAAACGCTGCTGCGCCCACAGTCCCAAGGGGATGCTGGAGCAGGAATATATCAACCCCGAGGTTGTGCTGGCCCCGCAGGAGGCCTTTTACGCGGAAAAGCGTTCCATTCCCATCGCGGAGAGCGCCGGGGAGATTTGCAGTGAATTTGTCATGTGTTATCCCCCGGGCATCCCGATCCTGGCCCCGGGGGAACGGATTACGGGTGATATTTTGGAATATATCCGGTATGCAAAGGAAAAGGGCTGTTTCCTCACGGGAACAGAAGATATTGCAATAGAGTCCATCAATGTTGTAGAGAATATCGGGAAATAGGAGGAGATTTTTTATGCTGTTGACTACCACGTCTACTATCCATGGAAAAGAATTCCAGGAACTGGGATTGGTCCGCGGGGAAATTGTCCAGTCGAAGCACATCGGCAGGGACTTTATGGCGGGCCTTAAAAGCATTGTGGGCGGCGAGATTACCGGCTATACGGAGATGGTTATGGAAGCCCGGCAGCTCGCCACCCAGCGGATGATCGAGCAGGCCCAGCAAATGGGGGCGGACGCCATTATCTGCGTGCGGTATACAACTTCCAGCGTGATGCAGGAAGCCTCGGAAATCCTGGCCTACGGCACGGCGGTCAAGTTCCTGTAAGAAGAAAGGCGGGAATCCCATGAAGCTATGGTATACCGAAAAACATTCCAAAGACGCGCGTTTTTCCATCAAGGTGGAACGGCAGCTTTTCAGCCAGCAGAGTGAGTACCAGAAGATCGATGTGCTGGAATCCCAGGAATTCGGCCGTTTCCTTACGCTTGACGGCCTGATGATGCTGACGGAAAAGGATGAATTTATCTATCACGATATGCTCGTACATGTGGCGATGGCCACCCATCTGGACGGCATCCGGGATGTTTTGGTAATTGGCGGCGGGGATGGCGGTACGGTGCGGGAGTTGACCCGGTACGCTTCCATACAGCATATCGATCTGGTGGAGATCGATCCGATGGTGGTGGAGGTGTGCCGGGAATTCCTTCCCCAGACCGCCTGCAAGCTGGACGATCCACGCGTACGGATTGTGTATGAGGATGGCTTGCGGTTTGTACGGGGCAAGGAGGACGCATACGATCTGATCCTGGTGGATTCGACCGATCCGTTCGGCCCGGGGGAAGGGCTGTTTACCCGCGAATTTTACGGGAACTGTTATAAAGCCCTCCGCGAGGACGGCATCCTGGTCAACCAGCAGGAAAGCCCATACTATGAAAAGTATGCGGAAGCTACCCGCCGGTCCTATTTACGGATTCACAGCCTGTTTCCCGTTAGCCGGGTGTATCAGGCGCATATCCCCACCTACCCTTCCGGACACTGGTTGTTTGGGTTCGCGTCCAAGCGGTACGATCCGGTGGAGGATTTCGGTCCGGAGGCCGCCGCCGCCTGGAACGCCCTGGGGCTGTATACGCGGTATTATAACACCAGGCTGCACCGCGGCTGCTTTGCCCTGCCCACCTATGTCAACGAATTGCTGGAGGAATGAGCCATGGAACGGAATGTAGAAACCTTTCTCGGATGCGGCGGCGATTACGCGGAATCGAAAATTGTGCTGTTCGGCGCACCGTTTGATTCGACCACGTCGTTCCGGCCGGGGACCCGCTTTGCCAGCCGGACAATGCGAGGGGAATCGTATGGGCTGGAAACCTACAGCCCCTATCAGGACTTGGATCTGGAGGACTACTCCATTTTTGACAGCGGGGATCTGGAGCTTTGCTTCGGCAACTCCCAGAAGGCCCTGGCGCAGATTGAAGAGCGTACGGCGGCGATTTTGGCGGATGGAAAAATCCCCGGGATGATTGGCGGGGAACATCTGGTCACGCTGGGGGCAGTGCGCGCGGCAGCGAAACGGTATCCGGATTTGCATGTGATCCATTTTGACGCGCACACGGACTTGCGCGAGGAGTATTTGGGGGAACCGTTTTCCCATGCGACCGTGATGCGCCGGGTATGGGATATCCTTGGCGACGGACGGATTTTCCAGTTTGGGATCCGGTCCGGGGAGCGGGAAGAATTCCGCTGGGCGAAGGATCATGTATTTACCCAAAAATTTACGTTTGACCGCTTGCGCGAAACCGTGCAGAAGCTGCAAGGCAAGCCGGTATATTTCTCGCTGGATTTGGATGTACTGGATCCGGCGGTATTCCCGGGGACTGGAACCCCGGAAGCCGGCGGGGTGGATTTCCCGGAGCTGCTGGAGGCTGTTTTACAGGTGAGCGGGCTGTGGATGGTGGGGTTTGATATCAATGAATTGAGCCCGGTTTACGACCCGAGCGGGGCTTCTACAGCGCTGGCCTGCAAAATTTTGCGGGAATTGCTGCTGGCTGTTTCCTCCCGGATAGCCGGCTGAAGTAATGCCTTATCTTGGATGATAAGGCGGTTTTTATGTATTTTTGGAAAACAAAAATAGGCTTTTTTTATTTTTTGAGGAAAAATGTACAAAATGTACAATTTTCGTCTCAAATTTCCTCTACTAAATTTAAGGGGAAAATCCCGATTTCCATGGACTTTTCAAAAAGCTTTATGGTATAATGCCCCTATGTCCTTTTATTCGGATAAATTTTAGAAAGAATGCAGGTGAAAACATGCGGTTGTTCAAGGAAGTTGCCATCGAATTTGGAAAGTCTGTCATGGCAGGTTGGATCATCAGTTTTGGAGCTTCGATGTTCCTTCTGGTGGAAAGCCGGATCTTCTCTTCGCTTTTGTTCTCCTTGGGGATGGTCGTGGTTTGCAATTTGGATCTCAATCTCTATACTGGCCGGGTTGGGTTCCTGCTTGACAACCATTCTCCCAAGTATCTCCGCACGGTGCTGATGGCTTGGGGCGGGAATCTGATTGGAATCTGGCTTTCAGCCCTGCTGCTGCAGACTACCCGCCAGCTTGGCAACCTGCAAACGGCGGCGCAGGCGCTGGTCGATACCAAATCGGGCGACAGCCTGTTGAGTTTATTTGTCTTGGGTATTTATTGCGGTATGCTGATGTACCTTACCGTGGCATTGTTCCGCCGGGGAAAAAGCAGCGGGGTATATTTGACCGGTTATATTGGGATCTTCCTGTGCATCGCTGTGTTTATCCAGTGCGGTTTTGAACATAGTATTGCGGATATGTTCTATTACTGCGTCACCAACAGCATGGGGATCGGCCGCAGCTGGTTGGTACTCCTCATGGTCAGCCTGGGCAATGCTGCCGGCGCCATGCTGATCCGGGCCGGGGATTATTTCCTGATCGAACGGCCCAACGCGAAGCAGTCTTCTTAAACGGTTATATACCGTCCCCCTCATTCCCCTGGGATGAGGGCTTTCTTTTTGCCGGGGGCTATGCTATAATAGCCGCAGTGAACCGCCGGCACGATCGGCCTGCCACAGATGTGGTATTATGAAAAAGCATAAGAAGGAGAGGATATACATATGATTGTCCGGGTGAAGAAATTATCTCCCCATGCCGTGCTGCCGCACCGGGCCACGCCGGAAGCCGCTGGTGCGGATCTGCACGCTTGCCTGGAAGAACCGGTGACGATCCAGCCGGGGGAGACGGTAAAAATTGGGACTGGTTTGGCGATAGAAACCCCGCCGGGTTATGCGGCGTTCCTGTATGGACGCAGCGGATTAGGAGTAAAGCACGGCATTGCCCCGGCAAACTGCGTAGGGGTATGCGATGCGGATTATCGGGGAGAGGTGATTATCGGCCTGCATAACCATTCCCCGGAAGCGTTTACCATACAGCCGGGGGATCGCATTGCCCAAGTGGTAATTGCGCCGGTACTCTGCGCTGTGTTCGAGGAAACCGGCACGCTTTCTCCAACACAGCGGGGCGAAGGAGGCTTTGGCAGCACAGGGATCGCACAGAAATAGGAGGCGCTTATGGAATATCGGGAAGAATTTGAAGCGATCTATCAGAAGCATATTCAACGGGAAGGCAGCAGGGAACTGCTGGAATGGCTGGGCAAAACGGATTTTTTTACCGCGCCGGCCAGCACAAAATTTCACTGCGCCTGCGAGCAGGGGCTGGTGCGGCACAGCCTGAGCGTGTATCAGGTGATGCGGGAAAAGCATTTTGACCCGCAGACGGACAGCGAAGAAAGCTTTGCAATCTGCGCGCTGCTGCACGACATTTGCAAGACGCAGTTTTACAAGGTATCGTCCCGGAATGTGAAAAACGAGCAGACCGGCCAGTGGGAGAAACAGCCGTTCTATCAGGTAGAGGACAGCTTCCCTTATGGCCATGGGGAAAAATCCGTGTTTTTGATTGAGCGGTTTTTGCGGCTGAAAACGTCGGAGGCGGTGGCGATCCGCTGGCATATGGGCGGCTTTGACGAAGCCGTGCGCGGCGGCAGCTTTGCCATCAG
>CAJFOO010000027.1 GCA_904397205.1 uncultured Clostridia bacterium | reverse complement strand
TTCCGGCTCCCCAATCTCGTATCCGAGCGCGTCTGTCAGTCGGCTTTTCAGACAACGGATCCACCCATCCCAAATCTCATCCGGCATTGTGCCGGCAATTTGTATTCCACTGGGTTCGACCGAGGCCCATAAATCTATGTTCTTGCCTACCCATTTTGCTTCTTTCTCATTCCCTGCCCAGTATGGCATGGAGCGGTACACTTCCCCAATGGCGTCCCATACTTTTTTCGGGGCGGAATAATGAATATTCAAGTTTATATCCTGCTCATGCGTCATATGCGTCTCCTTGGCCAAACGGGTTCCCATCATATTCTTTTTCGAGCCAGGATGATTCGATTTGCAGATCCAGAGAGTTACATAGATTTTCAAAATCCGGATGATCCATCAGGTCAAAAATAGACATTATGTATCTAAGATCGTACATTTATTTTTACCCTGGTAAGTCCCGTTTGCTTTTGGCCTCGTGTTTCATCCTGCGGCACAGGGCTCTTTGACGGAAAGGCACGGGTTCCCCCGCACCCAGAACCGCCAGGGATACTGCGCGGCTTCCCCGGCATACGCAATGTGGATGCGCGGCCCGGCGGCAATCTGCTCCGGTGCCGGGAGAAACCCGTCGTCAGCAACAAACAGCGAATCCCCGCATACATCCAGCCCCGAATCCCCGCGCGATAAGCCCAGTGCCTGGCAGAGTTTCCCGGGGCCGCTGCACAGATCCTCCTCGCGCCTGGCCCTGGGACGGTTTTGGCTCATCCATTGTTGTCCGGAAAGGGGTTCGAGCGCGCGCAGCAGCACGCACTGCGGCACGTCTTCGGGCTGGGTGACGAGATTCAGACAGCAATACATACCGTAGATAAGGTAAATATACGCATGGCCGGGCGGCCCGTACAAAACCTGTGTGCGGGCGGTGCGGGTTCCCCCGTAGCAGTGGGAGGCTTTGTCGGTCACGCCCAGATACGCTTCCGTCTCGACAATCCGGGCACGGCATTCGCCTGCGGGCGTGCGGCGCACCAGTACCTTTCCCAGCAGGGCCTGGGCGGCTGTGAGGGTATCCTGCAAATAGAATTCCCGGGGCAGCTTGGCCGCTGTAAGGGAATGGACGCCGGGCTGCCGGCTACCGTTTGGCATTGAGGATTTTCAGCAGCGATTTACGGCTCTCGTTTTCGCACACCGCCACAACCTCGTCCCCTGCCTGGATGACTGTGAACCCGTTGGGGATCATCATTTCGTCTTTGCGCAGGATCGAAATGATCAGGGAGCCGTGCGGCAGGGTGATCTCCCGCAGTTCGCAGCCGTCCAGGGCGCTGTTTTGGGGCAGGATCATGGTGCAGATACTGGCTTTGCCTTTGTTAAGCGTGGCGAGCATATGCATTTCTGCAACATCCACTTCCTGCTCGATCAGACGGGTAATGATTTCCGTACTGCTCACCACAATATCTGTACCAAGCTTGCGCAGGGCTTCCATATTGTGGGGGTTGTTGGCCCGGATAATTACCTTTTTGGCTCCAAATTCCTTTTTAGCCAGCTGCGTGGCGACCAGGTTATCCTGGTCGCTGCCGGTTACCGCAATAAAGCAGTCGCAGTTTTTGGTGCCGGCTTCGTCAAGGATTTCGATTTCCGTGCCGTCGCCGTAGATGACTTCGGCGTCCAGGTCGTTGGCGAGCTGCACGCATTTCACGCGGTTTTTTTCAATCAGGCGTACGTCGTACCGGCGTTCCATCAGGCTGTTGGCCAGATCCAGCCCCAGCTTTCCGCCGCCGACGATAATAGTCCTTTTTGCCATATTTTTCCCCTTCCTAATCGCTGACGCTGGCCATAATCAGTTGATCGCCCCGCTCCACCGTGATACGGGTATGGTGGGGCACCAGCTCCATGCGGCCGTCTGCCCGGACTACCGCGATGATGGAGCGGCCATTGCCAATTTCCAAATGGCGGATATCCATGCCGATCCACTCTTCTTTTGCTTCAATGGGCACCATGGACAGGGTGGAACAGCCGAAGACCGCTTTACAGCTGGCCCAGGGTTCGACAAGGGCAATCCCCATGGTGTCGGCGGCGAGGTTGGTGGGGCAGACGGTTTTCAGGCCGAACCTGGTGAAAACCTGCTCGCGGGTGGGATCGGAAATGCGGGCGAGCACGTTGGTGACCCCAAAGAATTCCTTGACAATCTGGCAGACGGTGATATTGAGGTTATCGTCGGAGGTGACAACGGCCACGGCGTCGCAGCTTTCGACACTGGCGCTTTTGAGGACGCGCATGTCCATGGCAGTGCCGCAGACAGTGGCCCCGCTGAAGGAATCGGGCAGGGTGCGGAATGCATCGCTGTTGGAGTCGATGACGGCAATATCGTGGCCCTGCAAATCCAGCGTTTCGGCCAGGCGGGTACCCATGCGCCCGCAGCCGATGACTAAAATATTCAAATCGGGTCTCTCCTTTTTATATGGGGTAGCCAAGCGGCAGGAAGAAAAAAGAGGCTTTGCGTTTCCCTGGCGGGAATCAGCAAAGCCCCCTTGTCCATTGAGACGGCCGCCTCAACCCAAAATGGAACTATCCGGAATATGGCAGACAGGCAAAGCCCCTGCCAAGTGCCGGGGCGGCATATGCCGCCCCATGAATAAAGAAAGAGCCTCGAAAGCAGATGCATACCGAGGCTCCCGGTTGGCCCGCCCGGAGGGATTCGAACCCCCGGCCTCCAGAATCGGAATCTGTTGCGATATCCAGCTTCGCTACGGGCGGATACACTTCCCCGTTTCAGAGGAATAGAGTTATTATACCACAAGCCGGCGGCAATTTCAACCATAAAATTGGGAAAAGCTGCGCGGCTGATTTTTCGGAGGGAAAAACAGCCAGTACGCTATCGTTTATCGTACTGGCTGTCGATTATAAAATCAGGTAAAGCAGGGAAAACAGGACGCTGGTATCCGCTTTTTCCGTAAACAGGAGCAGCAGCAAAATCAAAATGAGTGTGCGTTCGCTGTCCTGCATCAGCCCATCCCACAGGGTGGCCGGCAAGGGTTTTCCGGGATGGGCGGCCGGCGCAGCGGGCTTGCCGCCTTCCTCCGGTTTGGGCGGTTTCTCTCGAGGGCCTGGTTCCGGCGGGTTCTCCTGTACCCGTTGCTGCGCGCGGTTATGCATTTCCTGCACCCGCCGCACGGCTTCCTGCTGCATCCGCTTCATCTCTGGATCCATCGCCATGGGCTGCACCTCACAAAATCCCCTGGCTCTTGAGCAGGGGTAATAATTTTAGCATCTGCATAATTTTTGCCGCTTCGTCGAGCTTATGCCGCCGCTCTTCGCTGAGCAGGGGGCGCAGGGCCCGCAGCAGCCGGGTGTTGTCGTCCTCCTGCTGGATACTGCCCAAAAGCGGCAGGATTTTCATCATGGTTTGGGCCATGTCGTTATCCAGGGCCGGTGCGGCGGCGGGGGGATTGTTCCCGAGCAGGCTTCCCAGGGCCCCCAGGTTTCCCAGGGCGCCAAGGGGGTTTGCTGCCGGCGGCGGTTCCTTTGGGGCAGGGGTTCCCGACGGCGGGGCGTTTCCCGACATACCCAGCATCCCGGCCAGGGCGTTGACCTGCTCCATGGCTTGCGGATCGTTTAAAATTTCGCTGATTTTCCCCGTCAAATCGTCCATCGATTCACCCCCGTTTCTATTGTTAGTTCATAAATTTTTTGAGCAGGGCCTGGGCCTGTGGCGTGCTCAGTAATTTGTTGGCGGCTTGCGGGTCGCTGAGCACCTGCTGCATTTTTTGGCTGTCGCTGGGACTAAGCTGGCCCAAAAGCTGCGAAAGCTCCCCGCTTTCGGCTTTTTGCTTGAGCGACTGCGGGTCTGTGCCAAGCCGCTCGGCCGCTGTTTGCAGCAATTTGTTCAATTCGTTCTGATTCGGCATAAAATCACCTCCTTTTTTGGTGGGTTTTTTTGAGAAAAATTTGAGAAAGTTACTCATTCCTATGCGAAAATAGTGTACAATATGAGTAAGAGCCGGACCGCATCGGCCTGGGTTCTATTTGGGAAAGGAGGGGAAACCATGCGGATTGTTGTAGTATCCGATACGCATGGCAATGCGCGCGCACTGCGCCAGGCAGTTTTGGATCAGCCCCAGGCGGAATATATCATCCATCTGGGCGACGGCGCACAGGATGTGGACGACCTGCGGGTAGAATTCCCGGAAAAGACGTTCCTCCAGGTGCAGGGCAACTGCGACACAGGCTGCGCCTGGCCGCTTCAGGAGCGGCTGACGGTGGAGGGCGTATGCATTTTTTATACCCACGGGCATAAATACAACGTCAAGCAGAACCTGATCGAACTGAAAACGGAAGCCAGGCTGGAAGGGGTGCAGGTGGCCCTGTTTGGGCATACCCATGTGCCGATGATGGAGTATGCGGGCGGGGTTTATCTGATGAATCCCGGTTCGCTGGAATTCCACCAGGTAAGCGCAGGGAAAGGATCTTATGGGGTGCTGGAAATTTCCCCCTCGGGGATTGCGCCCTCGATTGTCCGCGTGTAGCGCGAAATCCCGTGGGCTTCCTTGACAGCCCGGGGATTCCGTGGTACGCTTACCCTATCGGAAAGCCTGCCGGGACGTCCGGTGCAGCCCGCAGTGCAGCGGGCGGCAAAGTCACAAATGGAAAGGTGGGGGAACCCCATGAACACAGAATATGAAAGATGGCTGGCCCAGGATCTGGAGGATCCGGATCTGGCCGAGGAGCTGCGTTCCATTGCCGGGAATGCGGCGGAAATCAAGGATCGGTTTTATCAGGATCTGGAATTCGGTACCGGGGGCCTGCGGGGGATCCTGGGAGCGGGCACAAACCGCATCAATATCCATACCATACGCAAAGCGACCCAGGGCCTGGCCAATTACCTCAACCGGCAGGGGCCGGACGCGCATGTGGCGATTGGCTACGACAGCCGGATCAAATCGGAGACGTTTGCCAAAACGGCGGCGGAAGTGCTGGCTGCCAATGGAATCACTGCCCATATCTATCCCCAGCTGATGCCTACCCCTGCCCTATCTTATGCGGTGCGCTATTTAAAGTGCAGGGCCGGCATCAATATTACGGCCAGCCATAACCCGGCCAAATACAACGGTTATAAGGCCTACGACGCCAGCGGCAGCCAGGTAGCCCTGGAAGTGGCCGACGCCATTTTGCACGAAATCAACCGCCTGGATATTTTTGCGGATGTGCGGCATATGCCCTACGACGAGGCGGTGCAGGCCGGCAAAATCCGGATTATCCCCCCACAGGTGCAGGAGGCGTTCCTGCGGGATGTGCAGGCGCAGAGTATCCTCGACTGCAAGGGATCGGGCCTGAAGGTGGTATACACCCCCTTAAACGGCGCGGGGAAAGCCTGCGTGACCGAGATTTTGCGGCGCATCGGCGTGGAGGACGTCACGATTGTGCCGGAGCAGGAAAACCCCGACGGCCATTTCCCCACCTGCCCCTACCCGAACCCGGAGTTCCGGGAGGCCCTGCAAAAAGGGCTGGAGCTGTGCGAGACGGTGCAGCCGGATCTGCTGGTGGCGACCGATCCCGACTGCGACCGCGTGGGCATTGCGGTGCGGGACGCGGGCAGCGGTGAATACCGGCTGCTCAGCGGCAATGAAGTGGGCGTGCTGCTGCTGGACTTTATTGCCAAAAACCGGCTGGCCCAGGGGACCATGCCGCGCGATCCGGTGACGATCAAGACCATCGTCTCGACGGATCTGGCGGATTTGGTGGCGCAGGAATACGGCGTGCAGATGATCGGCGTGCTGACGGGCTTTAAGTACATTGGGGATCAGATTGCCCTTCTGGAAGCCAAGGGGCAGCAAGACCGGTATATTTTCGGCTTTGAAGAAAGCTACGGCTATCTGGCGGGAAGCTATGTGCGCGACAAGGATGCTGTCAACGCCAGTATGCTGATTTGTGAAATGGCGGTGTATTACAAGCGCCAGGGCCTGACGCTGCTGGACGCCATGCAGGCGATCTACGAAAAACATGGCTATTTCCTCAACGCGCTGCTGAACTTTACCTTTGAAGGCGTGGAAGGCATGGAAAAAATGAAGGCCATGATGGAAACCCTGCGCACCCATCCGCCAAAAGAGCTGGCCGGCAGCCCGGTGACGGGATGGAGCGACTACCAGACCTCGCGGCATTGGGAGAACGGCAGGGAGACGCCGGTACACCTGCCCAAATCGAACGTGCTGGAATACCGGCTGGCAAACGGCGACAAAGTGATTGTGCGCCCCAGCGGGACCGAGCCGAAGCTCAAGGCGTATCTCTCGGCCAAAGGCGATACGAAAGCCCTGTCTCAGGAGCGGATTGAAAAGCTCAAGCAGGCCGTACCCGGCTGGCTTGGCATATAAAGAAAAGGAACCCC
>CAJFOO010000026.1 GCA_904397205.1 uncultured Clostridia bacterium | reverse complement strand
CCTTTGGGAGCTTTTCGGCGAATTCGGTGTAGTACCCGCGGGACTTTTGACGGCCGTCGCAGCCCGCCATGACAAAGAATTTGCGGATCGCCCCGGACTTGACGGCTTCCACCACCTTGTCGGCCAGGGCCAGCACCTGGTTGTGGGCAAAGCCGCCCACAATCTCGCCGGATTCCAGCTCCTTGGGCGGGGGGCAGGTTTTGGCCAGCGCGATGAGGGGCGAGAAATCCTTTTTGCCGTCGGGGCCGGCTTCGATATGCGTACAGCCGGGGTAGCCCGCCGCGCCGCAGGTGAAGATCCGCCGGCGCACCTCGTCCTTGCGGGGCGGGACAATACAGTTGGTCGTGAACAGCACCGGCCCGCCGAACGCCTCGAATTCCGCCGCCTGCTGCCACCAGGCGTTCCCGTAGTTGCCCACAAAGTGCGGGTATTTTTGAAACGCCGGGTAATAGTGCGCGGGCAGCATCTCGCAGTGGGTGTATACGTCGACGCCGGTGCCTTGGGTCTGCTCCAGAAGCTGCTCCAGATCGGAAAGGTCGTGCCCCGAAATCAGGATGCCCGGGTTCCCCCGCACGCCCAGATTCACCTTGGTGATTTCCGGGTGGCCGTACGCGGCCGTATTGGCTTCATCGAGCAGGGCCATGGCCTGTACCCCGTGCTCGCCGGTTTTGAGCGTCAGCGCGATAAGATCCTCCTTGGTGCGGGAATCGTCGAGCGTAGCGGCCAGCGCTTCATATAAAAAGGCGTACAGCTCCGGGCTTTCCTTGCCGAGGTTCGCCGCGTGCTGGGCATAGGCCGCCAGCCCTTTGAGGCCGTAGGTGATAGTCTCGCGCAGGGAACGGATATCCTCATCCGCGGCAGACAGCACCCCGGCTTCCTTCCGGACGGCCAGCAGGGCTTGCTGGGACCCGCCGGCAAACTGCGCCGCGTGGCTCCATTCCCGGGGCGGGAGCTTGGCCTTGAGCGCCTCGCGGGCGGCGATCAGTTTCTCCGTCTGCCGCATGACGGCCTCGCCGTCAAAATTCGCGTTGGTGATGGTGATAAACAGGCTTTTGAGCACCTCGCGGGGCAGATCGGGGGCCTCCTCCGGCGGGACCTTCCCTTTGACCACCACTTCGGCCAACCCCTTCACGGCATATACCAGCACATCCTGCAAGGCCGCGACCTCGGCAGTTTTCCCGCACACGCCCGCCGCACCGCAGCAGCCCGAACCGCCGGCCGTCTCCTGGCATTGGTAACAAAACATATCCATCGGTTTTCCTCCTTTGTCGTATCGTGTCATCCGGTATTTTTTCGCAGTATTTTTCAAAAAAGCGGTTTACAGGGTAGAGTATACTATGGTATGCTGGGATTGTATGTTGTTTTTCCAACAAAAAGGAGGCAGCCATGAAGAAAACCGACTGGGAAATCCTGGGATCTTCGCCGCTGTTCGACGGCGTGGACGAAACCGATCTGCCCGCCCTGCTCGGATGCCTTTCGGCACGGCGGGCAAAGATCCCGGCGGGCGGGGACGTCTTGCGCGCAGGCGATCCGGCGGGCCGGGTGGGCCTGGTACTGACCGGGCAGGTGCAGGTGATACAGGACGATTTTTACGGCAACCGCAGCATTGTGGCCTCGGTGGGGCCGGGGCAGCTCTTCGGCGAAGCGTTCGCGTGCGCGGGGGCGGCGGCGCTGCCGGTGGGGGCGGTGGCGGCCGGGGACAGCGAAATCCTTTGGATCGATTACCGGAAAATCCTCTCCACCTGCGAAAAACGCTGCGCGTTCCACCACCGGCTCATTTACAATATGCTGCGCGTGCTGGCGGGCAAAAATATGCAGCTAAGCCGCAAGGTGGAGCTGCTTTCCAAGCGCACCACCCGCGAAAAACTCCTGTGCTATCTGGGCGGGGAAGCCCGGCGCGCCGGATCGCGGTCGTTTTCGATCCCGTTTTCGCGCCAGGAGCTGGCCGACTTCCTTTCGGTGGACCGCAGCGCGATGTGCCACGAGCTTTCCAAGCTGCGCAGAGAAGGCCGGATCGACTTTCAAAAAAACCGCTTTACCCTGCCCTTGGGGTGAGGCGGCATATTGACATTTTCCTCAAAAATACAGTACACTATACAATAGACAAAGACAAAAATCAGGAGTATATGACGCCCGCCGGAAACCCGGTGCGGCGAGGGGAAGGATTTTGCCGTATGAAAGCGCCTTGGGAACATTTGGAAAACTGGAAAGAGCTGGTCTATGTAGCCGATGTGCAGACGTTTGAACTGGTATATATGAACGCCGCCGCGCGCAAGGCGTTCTCCCTGGAGAACTACCAGGGCAAAACATGTTACGGGGTGCTGCAAAAACTGCCCAAGCCCTGCGCCTTCTGCACCAACTACAAGCTCAAAAACCCGGGCGACTGCTACGAATGGATCTACCGCAACCCGGTGCTCCAGCGGGTCATGGCGCTCAAGGATACCCTCATAGAGCACCAGGGGCGGCTGTACCGCATGGAGGTTGCCGCCGAAACCTGCGGCGAAACCCTCTCCCTGCCGGATTCCTCTCTGGTGCGGCAGGAATCCTTTGTCAACGAGTGCCTGATGGTCACCCATTCCACCGCCGACCCCCACCAGTCGCTGCAGCGGATGCTGCGCTACCTGGTGGATCATACCGGCTGCGACGGTGCATACATCCACGAAGTGCGCGACGGCGACATGGTCTATAACACCTACAGCTACACCAAAGACGCCTCTTCCCCCCAGTACCCGCCGCTGTGCATGGATTTTGCCCTGTATATCCAGGACTGGTACCAGGAATTCCATCACAACGAGCCGATGTATTTCTACAACTTGGAACAGATGCGCGACCGCGTGCCGGATCTGTATCAATATCTCCTGCCATATGAGAGCATCCATTCGCTCGTGCTGTTCCCGCTGCTTGGCAAGGGCGGCCTTTTGGGCTTTCTGCGGCTGGACAACCCCCCCGAAACCCTGGTATCGGTCATTATGGAAAACTGCAAGATGCTCTCGCATTTTATCGTGGCGATTTTGCAGCGGCGCGACCTGATGGACCACCTCAAACGCATCAGCTATTACGACCCCCTCACCGGCGCGCTCAACCGCCACGCCCTTTCCAAAAATACCGACAAGGATTCCCTGGAGGATACCGTGGGCCTGGTCTACTGCGATATCACGGGCCTGAAAAAGATCAACGACACGATCGGGCACGAGGGCGGCGACCGGCTCATTGTGCAGGCCTATCAGATTTTGCGCGAGTCGTTCCCGCGCAGCAAGATTTTCCGCATCGGCGGCGACGAGTTTATCGTCTTGCGCCTGGGGGCCAGCAAAGAAACGTTTTCCGAAAGGGTGGCCGCCCTGCGCAAAACCCTGCTGGCGGAAAACTGCACCCTTTCGGTTGGCAGCGTGTGGGCCGACCGGGGGGAAAAAGACTTTTCCCAGCTTTTGCAGGTGGCGGACTCCCGCATGTATGAAGACAAACGGGCCTTTTACCGGCAGATGGAGGCCGCCGCCAAAGGGCAGCAGGACACGCGCAAGCAAGATTCGGCGTTCGAGGCCTATCTGAAAAACTACTATTTCGACGCCGACGCGGGATTGCAGGCCATTGTGGGCGGGGAAGCCGGGCCGTACCTTTTCTGCGGCGACGTGCAGAAGAATACCTACTATGTTTCGGACAACTTCCGGGAAGATTTCCAGTTTGAAGACAACCTGGTGTACGACTTCCTTCCGCGCATGGAAGAGAAAATCTATGAACCCGACCGCCGGCAGGCCCAGCGGGAGATGCACGGCATGTTTGAAGAAAACCGCACGGCTATGGCCGTGCGCTTCCGCGCGCGCGATAAGGACGGCGCGCTGGTGTGGATCTCCTGCCGCGCGGCGCTCAAGTGGGACGAAACCGGCAAAAAAGCGCTGTTTTTGGCCGGCAGCCTGACAAACCTCAAAAACGAAATGGAAGTCGATCCCATCACGGGGTTTTTGAGCCTTTCGTTTGCGCGGCACGAACTGGCGCGCGCGGGCGGCGGCCAGCCTGCCATGGCGCTGAGCTTTACCTTCCAGAATTTTTCCGACATCAACCACACTTTCGGCCGCGCCATCGGCGATGCCATTTTGCAGGAGATCGCCTGGCAGCTCGAGATGGACCTTGGCAGCGATTTCCGCTTTTTCCGCCTGGAGGGCCTGCGCTTCCTGGCCGTTTCACACAAGGCCGACGACCCCGGCCCTCCATCCCGCCGCATCCATGAAGTTGTGGCCGAGGTATACCGCAGCCACGGCGTCCATATGCTGTACCCGTGCGCCGTCGGCTTGCTGTACTATCCCCAGGACGGCCAGACCCCGCAGGAATTCATCGACAACGCCCTGGTGGTCGCCCAGACCGCCAAGGCGTTCCCCGAGCTCGATTACCTCTCTTTTTCGCCGCATATGTCGGCCATCTGCAAAAACCACGCCGACCTGAGCCTGGCGCTCCATTCCAGCATTAACCACGCCTTTGAGAATTTCCGCATTGTGGTGCAGCCCCAGGTGCGCACCGACACCGGGCGCATCTTCGGCGGGGAGATCCTCCTTCGCTGGAAAAACCAGGGAAGCGACATGCCCCCGGCCAAGTTTATCCCCATCCTGGAGCAGTCGGGCCTGATCCTCCCCGTTGGGAAATGGGTCATTACCCAGGCCCTGAAAGCCTGCCGCGATATCCTCCGGCGCTTCCCGGATTTCCTTTTGTCCATCAATGTCAGTTACCTGCAAATTGTGGATGAAAACTTTTTCCCATTTCTTCAGCAAACCATGCAGGAATTTGGCATCCCCGGGAAAAACCTGGCCATTGAGCTGACCGAAACCCATTTTGACGAGATGCCCGATCATCTGGAACACTTCATCACGCAATGTCAGGAAATGGGCATCACCTTCGCGCTGGATGACTTCGGCAACGCATATTCAAGCCTGCAGCTGCTCCTGCGCTACCCGGCAACCCTGATCAAGCTCGACCGGATGCTGATGTGTGAAGTGACCTCTTCCAAAGAAAAGATGGATTTTATTATGAGCGTGATCTACGCCTGCCACCGGTTCGGCAAGCAGGTCTGCGTAGAAGGGGTGGAAACCGAAGAGGAACTTGCGGCCATCCAGAAAACCGGCTGCGATTTTATCCAGGGCTTTTATTTCTACCGCCCCATGGAGCTGGAGGACTTCTTCCGCACCATTGACCAGCCCGAAGAATCCACCCGGAAAGGAGGCGCAAATCCATGATTGAATGCCTGGCTGTGGGCGCGGGCGGGTTCCTCGGGGCAGTGTGCCGGTATCTTATCGGCCTGATCCCTGTCAAGGAGTGGATGGTGTTCCCCATTAAGACCTTCCTCATCAACCTGGCAGGCTGCTTCGCCATCGGGATCATCGCCGCGCTGGCCTCCAAGCACAGCCTGCTCCCGCCGCGCCTGGTGTTGTTCCTCCAGGCCGGGGTCTGCGGCGGGTTCACCACGTTTTCCTCGTTTGCGCTGGAAACCCATGGCCTGATAAAAAACGGCAATCTCTGGATTGCCATCCTGTACGCTGTTTCCAGCGTGGCGCTGGGCATTTTGGCCGTATACCTCGGGCAAAAGCTCATCCTGCGATAATAAAACCCCCCGCTGTGCAGCAGGGGGTTTTTTGATCCGGCACGTCCGCGCTTTGCCAAGACAGGGGATAGGGGGCGCCTTTTTGGACACATTGCCCAAGGAACTGGACAGGATGCAGAAAATCCTCTATAATAGAAAAGAGGGATTGTTTTGCAGACCACATACCCCTTTGCCCCCGGGCAAACCGGCCTTTTTGGAAAGGAAGATTCGAATGCACCTACGAAAAAAGAAACTTTTCTCGTCGCTGCTGGCGGCCGCCCTGCTGGCCTTCAGCGTCCCGGCGGTGGGCGCGGCGCCGCAGGTATTCGCCGCGCAGACACAGCAAAGCCAGGCTTCCTGGCTGAATGTGCAGTCTTTACAGCTGACGCAGGAGGTGGGGATCGGCTCGTTCACTATCGAGGGCGCTTCCTCCTCGGGCGGCATCTTCATTGAACCGGAAGATCCCTCCATTGCGTCCGTTTCGTTCGCCGGCGTCGACGCTTCCGGCGCAACATACCGGGTAACCGGCTTACAGGCGGGTTCCACATCCCTCTCGGTATCGTATGACGGACAGCAGGCTTCCATTGCCGTGACCGTGTATCCCAAAGGCGGATCCATTACGCTCGATACCGTCAACTACCGCATGGCCCCCGGCAATATTTATGACATCGGCGTGACCGTCACCGACGGCGACGGGCAGGCGCTTTCGGGAAGCCAGGTCCAGCAGATGGTGCGAAACGGCACCCTGCGCGTGTCGGATTCCCGTACCGGCTCCATTGTGAACCTCACGCAGCTTGCAAACGGGAATTTCCGCGTTACCGGCAGAAACCCCGGCACCTGCTACATTATTTATGAGATTGTTCAGGACGGCGGCGCGGTGACCCATTCCTCTGTGCGCATCGACGTGCAAAACGGGGTTGCCCAGGGCGGGGTGGCCACCCGCGACACCTCCTGGTGGGCCGACAAGGGCCAAAGCCTGATCCCATCCGCGGGCGCCTCCACGGAAATCACCCCGGCTATCTCGTCGATCACCGTTTCTTCGGGCGACGATCTGATGGAACAGTTCATCGAGGTGATGAACAGCCGCAGCAGCGAGGTGGATATCCATGTCCCCCGCGGGCAGGAAGCCGCTTACCAGACCCTCCTGCTCGAACAGATTGAACGCTTCCAGGATGTCCTGCAGCTGCGCACATCCTATGTGAACGGCTCCGGGCAATTCACGGTAAACATTACTTACAACGATGCAGCGCGTATCATGGCATATCTGGAAGGCAAATCTTCCTCGCTCTCGGCGGAAGACCAGCAAACCCTTGCCGCCGCCCGGGAGGTTTATGCCGACCTGGTGGACCCCTCCATGAGCGAGTATGAGATTGTGCTGGCGTTCCACGACTACCTGGTCAACACCGTGACCTACCGCGAGACCGGCGACCGCAGCCATGCCGCCGTGGGTGCGCTGGTGGACGGCCGGGCCGTATGCGACGGATATGTCAAGGCGCTGGACCTGCTTTGCTACCTGGCGGATATCGAATGCCTGCGGATTTCCGGCATCGGGTACTCGGGCGGCCAGCAGGAAGCCCACGCCTGGAACAAGGTGGAAATCGACGGGCAGTGGTACAACGTGGATGTGACCTGGGACGACCCGGTCAGCTCCACGCCGGTGCTGCGCCACACCTATTTCCTCATCAGCGACGACCTGCTCGGCCAGGATCACCAGTGGTATCTGTATTCGCACTGGCCGCAGGCCCCGGAAAATTATCCGGACAACCTGTAAAGCGCCAGCCGCCGCCCTGTGGGTTTCCCGGGGCGGCTGCTGCTTTTTCCGCAGGGGGGCAGCAGGCGGCTTGACTTCCCTTTTCCCCAGGGGTATAATAAAATGGGTTAGATTACGCTAACATATGGGCAGGGCTCCCCGCCGCGGACAAGCCTCCCGCGCCTTTGCACAATCCGGCTGCCGCGCGCCCCGGCCCAACAGAAAGGATGAATCTTGTCATGAAAAAACTGATCCCGCTTCTTCTTTGCCTCACGCTCGCAGCGGTGATGCTGGTCGGCTGCGCTACCACGCCCCAAGGCGCTGCTTCCGCGCCGTCCTCGCAGCCGCAGCCCGAACCGTCCGCCCCGGCCACCACAGAAACCGGTATGCGCGTGACCGCCCTGAACGGCCCCACCGCCATGGGGATGGTCAAATTGATGGACGACGCCGAAAACGGCGCCGCCAGCCAGGCATATACCTTTGCTATCCAGACCATGGCCGACGAAGTCACCGTGGGCCTCACCCAAGGCCGCATTGACGTCGCCGCGCTGCCGGCCAACGCCGCCGCCGCGCTCTACAACAATGCCGGCGGGGAAATCCAGGTGCTGGCCATCAACACCCTGGGTGTGCTGTATGTAGTGGAAAACGGCGAGTCCATCGGGTCCGTGGAGGATCTGCGCGGCAAAACCCTCTATGCCACCGGCAAAGGCACCACCCCTGAATACGCCCTCAACTATGTGCTCTCGCAAAACGGCATCGATCCCGCCGCGGATGTCACCATCGAATGGCAGAGCGAGGCCGCTGCCTGCCTGGCTGCCCTAAGCACCGACCAGGCCGCCGTGGCCATGCTGCCGCAGCCGTTTGTGACCACCGCCCTCAAGCAGAACGACGGCCTGCGCGTGGCGCTCGATCTGACCGAGGAATGGGACGCCATCCAAGCGGGAAGCGAATCGCCGTCCGCACTGATCACAGGCGTAGTCGTGGCGCGCCGGGATTTTATAGAACAGAATCCCGAGGCGGTATCCGCGTTCCTGGACGATTATCAGGCGTCTGTGGAATACGTCAACGCCAATGTGGACGGGGCTGCCGAACTGGTGGGCAAATATGGCATTGTCACCGCAGAAGTGGCCAAAGAAGCCCTGCCCTCCTGCAATATCACCTTCATCGAAGGGAACGAAATGAAACAGAAGCTCTCGGGCTATCTGTCGGTCCTGCTGGAACAGAACCCGCAATCCATCGGCGGCGTGCTGCCGGGCGATGCGTTCTATTACAGCCGCTAAGCGCAAGCGCCGGCGGCATATCCGGCTTTGGGCGGTGCTGGTATGGCTTTGCGTCTGGCAGATTGCCAGCCTTTGCATCGGCAAGGAATTCCTGCTGGTAGCCCCGTGGCGGGTGGTCGTGCGGCTTTGGGAGCTTGGCGGCACAGGGGATTTCTGGATCTCGATTGCATGGTCGCTGCTGCGCATCGGCGGAGGGTTTCTGCTGGGGGCCGCGGCCGGGATTTTTCTGGCAGCGCTTTCGGCCCGGTTCCGCCGGGTGGAGGAACTGCTTGCTCCCGCCATGCTGGCCATCAAGACCATCCCGGTCGCGTCGTTCATCATCCTGGCGCTGATCTGGTTCTCGTCGCGGAACCTGTCGGTATTGATTTCCTTCCTGATGGTGCTGCCGGTCATCTATACCAATGTGCTGGGCGGCATCCGCGCGGCCGACCCGCAGCTTTTGGAAATGGCCAGGGTGTTCCGGATCCCGCCCCTGCGCCGGTTCCGGTATATCTATACGGCGCAGGTCCTGCCGTTTTTCCGGTCCGGCTGTACGATTGCGCTGGGCCTTTGCTGGAAATCCGGCATTGCGGCAGAAGTCATCGGCATGCCCGACGGTTCCATCGGCGAAAAGCTCCAGCAGGCCAAAATCTATCTGGCAACCCCCGACCTGTTCGCCTGGACAGCAGTCATTGTGTGCGTGAGCCTGGCCTTTGAAAAGGGGTTCCTTGTGCTGCTGGGCCGCCTGATCCAACGTGTGGAAAGGATGTAGCCTTTATGGAACCCATCCGGGTAGAACACCTTTGTAAATCATTCGATGGCAAGCCCGTGCTGCGGGATTTCTCGGCGGTGTTCCCGGCGGGGAAGGTCAGCGCGCTGATGGCCCCCTCGGGCTTTGGGAAAACCACGCTGCTGCGGATCCTGATGGGCCTGGAGCTTCCCGACAGCGGGAAGATTACCGGGCTTTTGGGGAAAAAGCAAAGCGCGGTATTCCAGGAAGACCGCCTGTGCAGGAATCTGGATGCGGCGGCAAATATCCGCCTGGTATGCCCGGGTCTGCGCCGGGAAGAAGCCCTGCGCGCCATGGAATCCGTCGGCCTTGCGGGATGTGCGGGGCAGCCGGTACGGGAGCTTTCGGGCGGGATGTGCCGCCGCGTGGCGATCCTGCGGGCGCTGCTGGCAGAATCCGACGTGTTGTTCCTGGACGAACCGTTCAAGGGGCTGGATGCGGAAACCAAGCAGACGGTCATGCAGGACACAAAAACACGCTGTGCCGGGAAAACGGTCCTGCTGGTGACGCACAGCCGCGAGGAAGCCCAGGCCATGGGTGCGGTGCAAGTGCTGGCCATGGATCAACTGGCCGCCGCCCCCGGCCGCCAAGCATAAACGCTCCCCCCCTTCTTTGCCGGAAATGGGCAGGAAGGGGGTTTTTGCGCGTTTGGCGGAACCCATACGGCCCCACAAAATAAAAACACCGCGTGCGAGGGTTGTCCCGGTATTTTAGGCAAGGGCAGGACGCCCTTGCCGGTAGATAGACCATCCGTTTGCCGGTGCGGTGCCGGCGCTTATACGGCCGTATGTAGCGGCTGGGGAACCCCCTTACCGCCGCAGTTCCGCCAGGAAATCCATGGCTTCGTAGGCTTCCAGGTCGTACGTCGGGCGGCGGTCCTCACAGGGGGGGGAATACGGCGGGACGGCCTGGGCAAGGGCATAGCTTTCGGGGGCGTGATAGAGGCAGGCCAGCAGATAGGCCGGGAAATTGCGGATTTCCCGCGCGGTGGAGGACACGCATTGGTACACATGCTCGATATGTTCCTTTCGCAGCCGGCGCAGCTGCCGCCGCACCGTGTCTGCAGGAGGGCGCTCTTTTCCAATGGCAGGACGGCGATCGGGACGGCAGGCGTTTTGCAGGACGGTTAGCACGGCTGACAGGAACGAGGCTGGGCAGTCGGCCGACTGGACAGCGTCCCATGGCAGTCCTTGGGAAAGGGGCGTTTGTGTATCGTCGCCGTCAGAAGAAGAAAGGATCTCTGGATTTTCTTGTTTCTTTTCTTTTTGATTTGGGGAAAAGGTTTTTTTGCCCAGACGGAAAGATTCTTTCTTTCTGGAGGGAAGCGGGGTTTCCCCGGCGCCGGGATCTTCGTAGCGGGTTAAGTAGATCCGGTTTGGCCGGCCCAGCCCCTGGCGTTCCTCCTCAATGAGCCGGAACTGCCGCAGCAGGCGCAGGGCTTTGCGCAGGGTGGGCAGGCTGCACCCGATCATGCGGCACATTTCCTCGCGGGAGAACAGGAAGTACACCTCCTGGTTTTCGTTGACCCAGGCGTTGCGGTCGCTCAGGGAATGGCGGGCCTTCAGTGCGGCGTAGAGGATGCGCGCATCGTTTGAGAGGCCGTCGCGCAGTTCGCCTTCAAACAGGAACCGGGGCAGCTGCAGGTACAGCGGGTTGAACGTCTCGTGCAGTTGGAGGCGGTGGTATGCGGTGGTATGCGTCATAATTTTTTCCTTCTTTCTTTCCGGCGGACAAAATAAAAACGGGCCGCCTGTGTTTTTTTCCAACAGTACAGCCCGTTATTCTATCGCATGTATCATTTCTATCTTCCGTCGAAGGCCCCGCCTGGAAAGGGAGGAAAAATTTTTTGGAGAAAATTTTCAAAAAAGCCTTGACTTATTGTAGTGCTTTATACTATAATAAAGACAGAAATAGTACCGCGTCTGCAAACGAAACATGTACTATTCAAGTGGCAAGCGCTTTGGTATGCAGCCTTGCCGCAGGATGCCAGGAGGTTTTCCTCCCTGGCATTTTTTTTATTCCTGTTATTTAGTATAAAGGGTATATCCGGATCTGTCAAGTATTTTTTCCACAAAAATGGGCGGGCGCCTGTGGACAATTTCCGCCGCAGAGATAAAAAAAGGACCGGTTTCCCGGTCCCCAGAGGGATATTTATGCATGTTCTTTGAGGAGATCCAGCAGCTGCTGGATATTTTTTTTGCCGAATACGGGCTTGCCGCTGCCGATGATCAGGCAGGGTACGCTCATGACCTCGTACTGATCCCGCAGGGACGGGAAATGGTTGAGGTCGTACGCTTCCGCCGAAACCAGGGGGTTCAGCGAGGCAATGCGCTGCGCGGCAGCCACCAGCTCGGGGCACATGGTGCACGAGAGCGACACGAAAACCTGCATCTGTACGGGCCGCTGGATGGCGCGGATGGCTTCCTCGGCCCCGGCGGGCAGGGACTGCCCCGGGCCAGCGGCATTGTACAGGGCGAGCACAAAAGAAGTGAACTCATGGCCGCCCGGTACCCCGTGGAACGCGATGCCGGTATCTTCCCCGTCAGCCCGCAGGATCCGCACGCACGGGGCGTCCGGTTTGGGGCTGGCCGCCTGCCGCAGCGTCAGCTTGTCCGTCAGGCCGGTGAGGGTCGTGAGGAACTGCTCCAGCTCCGCCGAAACCGGCCGGTCGTCGAGCGACATTTCCAGCAGGAGGGGGGCTTCCATCTTCTGGAATACCGTCTCCAGCTGTGCGCGCATTTCCGGCGGGAACATATCTTCCTCCTGCGCGCCATCGCCTTCGGTGGGAGAGGCTTCGGCCGCATCCTTGGCAGGGTCCGGCACGGCGGGATGCAGGCCGGTTTTTTCCTGCATCCGTGCGGCATATTTTTCCAGTTCCGTGGCTGCCGCAGCGCCGTCGCCTACGGCTGTGGCGACCTGCCGCAGGTTTTTTACGCACACATCCCCGGCGGCATATACGCCTTCCACACTGGTCTGCTGGCTGCGGTCGGTCACCACATACCCCTGTGCGTCCAGCTCCACCAGCCCCTGCACCAGCGCCGTGGCCGGCTGGTATCCCGCAAAGACGAAAATCCCAAAGGTTTCCCCCGCAGGCGGGCGGTACTCGGTGATTTCGCCGGTTTCGGTGTTGCGGTAGCGCAGGGAGCGCAGCATGGAATCCCCGGCGGCTTCCTCCACGACGGTGTTGGTCAGCACGGTGATTTTTTCATGCGCGCGTGCGGCGTCGGCTACGCTCTTGGCGCAGGTGAAATCCGGTTCCCGGACAAGGATGGTCACATGGCGGGCATATTTGGTGAGGAACACGCTTTCTTCCGCCGCGGCAAACCCGCCGCCCACCACAAAGACCTCCTTGCCGGTGAAAAATTCGCCGTCGCAGGTGGCGCAGTACGCCACGCCATGCCCGCGGAATTCGGCCTCGCCCGCAAACCCGATGGTACGCGGATAGGCTCCAGTGGCGATAAGGACCCCGAAACACCGGAAATCGCCGCGGGTTGTGTGAATGATTTTCACATCACCGGACAAATCCAAGCCGGTTACCTCCGCAAGAAGGAATTGTGCCCCGAAATGTTCCCCCTGGCGGCGCATGGATTCGGTGAGGGCTGTGCCGCTGGTGCGTTCGATGCCGGGATAGTTGACGACTTCCGACGTGATGGTAATCTGTCCGCCGAATTGTTCTTTTTCAATAACCAGAACCCGGTAACGTGCCCGGGCCAGATAGATGGCAGCGGTCAGGCCTGCCGGCCCGCCGCCTACCACTACCGCATCGTATAGATTCTCCATCTTGTGAAATAACTTCCCGTATTACAGTTGGCCAACCAGGTCCAGGCTCGGCTTGAGGGTCTGTGCGCCGGGCTTCCACTTGGCCGGGCAAACCTCATCGCCGTGCTGGGCCACAAACTGGCTGGCCTGCACGCGGCGCAGCAGTTCCTCGGCGTTGCGGCCGACGTTGCCGGCAGTGACTTCGTAGGCAACGATTTTGCCTTCGGGGTTCACGATGAAGCTGCCGCGCTCTGCCAGGCCGGCGTCCTCAATGTACACGTCAAAATCCTTGGCCAGGGCATGGGTCGGGTCGGCCAGCATGGTGTACTGGATTTTCTGGATGCGCTTGGACGCATCATGCCAGGCCTTATGGACAAAGTGAGTATCGCAGGAAACCGAGTAAATTTCACAGTTTGCTGCCTGGAACTCGGCGTATTTATCGGCCAGGTCTTCCAGCTCGGTGGGGCATACGAAGGTGAAATCGGCCGGATAGAAGAAAAATACGCTCCATTTGCCGAGGATATCGGCTTTTTTCACGGTTTTAAATGCGCCGTTCTGAAAGGCTTCCACGCTGAAATCGCTGACTTCTTTGTTAATCATAGACATAAGATACTCGCTCCTTTTCTTTTCAACATTTGGTTAGTATATCCTAACTCTAAGGTAAGTATACCGGAACGGGGCGGGTTTGTCAATAGAAAATAAGAAAAATTCTTATTTTTATTTTTTCTCCTTCTCCCGCGCTTTCCCGTACAGCCAGAATAAAAAAATTTTCCCGCTGTGCCCATGCTTCCCGAGCCCGCATCCCTGCCCAATGGTTCCCTTGGGGAAACCGTCCAATCGTTTCCTCCCGGTAACTATGCCACCAGAAAGTGCGTGCTTTACGCCCCGGCTGCCCTGCCGTATAATACAGGCAAAGGGGCGCGGGACAGATTCCCAAAGCTCCAAAAAAGACCCATCAAGGAGGAATTGCCATATGAAATTAGCGGTTATTTGCGCCAACGGAAAGGCTGGCCGGAAGATTGTGGAGGAAGCCGTGGGCAGAGGGATCGAGGTGACGGCGGTTGTGCGCGGGGAGAACCAGACCCAGGCGCCGCACGTTTTACAAAAGGATCTGTTCGATCTGACCGCCGCCGACCTGCAAGGCTTTGACGTGGTAGTGGATGCGTTCGGCGCGTGGACCGAGGACACGCTCCCCCAGCACAGCGCCTCGCTCCGGCACCTGTGCGACATCCTCTCCGGCACACAGGCCCGGCTGCTGGTGGTCGGCGGGGCGGGGAGCCTGTATGTGAACCCGGAACACACCGCCTGCCTTTCCGACAGCCCGGATTTCCCGCCCCAGTTTTTGCCGCTGGCTAAAGCGCAGGGCAAGGCGCTTGCAGAACTGCGGCAGAGAAACGACGTGCGGTGGACATTTATCAGCCCGGCGGCGGACTTCCGTCCGGACGGCGCGCGCACCGGCAAATACATTCTGGGCGGCGAGGAACTGACCCTCAACAGCCGCGGGGAAAGCGTGGTAAGCTATGCCGATTATGCCATTGCCATGGTGGACGAGGCGGAAAACGGGAACCATATACAGCAACGCATCAGCGTCGTGGCGGATTAAGCCGGCGGCGCAAAAAAGAAAGCAGGGGGAAGCATCCCCTGCTTTCTGCGGAGCCCGTGCGGGCTCTTTTTTTATTGGAATTCCCCGCCTTTGGATTTGAGGGTAAACTGTTTCATGAGGTTCTTGAGCAAGGCGGCCTGGCTCGAAAGCTCTTCGCTGGCTGCCGCGCTCTGCTCCGCCGTGGCGGAATTGGTCTGCACCACGTTGGCAATCTGGTCCACGCCTTCGTTGATCTGCTTGACGGCCGCCGCCTGATCGTTGGCTGCGTCGGAGATTTTTTCCACCCGGCTGGTCACGTTTTCCGCGCTTTGTACGGCGGAATCCAGCATCATTGCCACTTCGTCGGCAATGGCGCTGCCGTTTTTGGCGGCGGAAATGGATTTTTCAATGAGCTGGGCAGTATTCTGCGACGCTTCGGCCGATTTGCCTGCCAGATTGCGCACCTCGTCGGCCACAACGGCAAACCCCTTGCCTGCCGCGCCGGCCCGTGCGGCTTCCACGGCGGCATTGAGCGAAAGGATGTTGGTCTGGAAGGCAATGTCCTCGATGGTCTTGAGGATCTTGCTGATTTCGTCGGCAGAGTGGTTGATTTCTCCCATTGCACGCATCAGCTCCTGCATTTTGCGGTTGCTGACGGAAAGCTCCTGCGACGACGAAATGGATTCGCTGCTTGCGCTCTGGGCATGGTGGGCGGTTTCGGTGATCTGGGTGGAAACGTCGTTGATCGTCGCGGCGAGCTGTTCCACAGAGCTGGCCTGTTCGGTGGCTCCCTGGGCCATCTCCTGCGATACGCTGGCAATCTGCTCGGAGCCGGCGGTCACTTGCTCGGCGGCGGTCGAAACCTGCTCCAGAATCACGCTCATGTCGGAGACAAACTGCTCGATACTTTCCTGGATGGGGGCGAGGTTGCCGGGGAAATGCGTGGTGAAAGCCACATTGTAGTTGCCGTTTTTGAGCTCGCCCGTCACGCGGGAAATATCTTCGATTACGTCGTTGAGCACCTTCTGCGACTTGTGAATAGCATCCATCATCTGGCCGATCTCATTTTGGGAAACATAGGTGGTCTGATGCTGCAAATCGCCGTGGCTCATGGCCACAATCGCATCGCGGGCCTGCTCCAGAGGGAGGGTGATGTCGCGCACGAAGCGTCCCACAATAAACATGGCCAGCGCAATCGAAAACACGCCAAGGCCCATGCCCACGCCGCTGAAAATCCAGCTCATGACCTCGGTGTCGGCCACGGCCTGGTTCTGGTCGGCCTGCATGGTGCTGGTGATTTCCGTTCCCTTTTCCCCCATGGAGGCGATCAAGGGTTCGATTTCATTATGGAATTTGGAAATGGCCTGGTCCATGTCGGATTGGATCAGGCTGAGCATCTCCGGGATATAGGCTTCCCATTGCTGTATCATCTGGTAATATTCCTGGTCGGCATTGTCGTCCACCGGGTAGGTATTCAGGAAGGTCTGCGCCTGCTGGTTAAGGTTTTCGACATGGGAATTGATCTGCGCCGCTTCGTCGGCATCATAGCCGGAGGTCATCATGCCGGTCATCAGGCGGGCGGCATAGTTGACCTCGGTACGGACGGTCAGGAAAGAAATGAATGCGGTGGTATTGTTGTTGAGCACATTCATATACTGCCGGTCGGACAGCACGCTCCCTACAATCAGGACAGCAATGGCGATGGCGCACGAAAGCACTACCGACCCAAAGGCAAGGATCATGCGCAGTTTGATTTTCAGATTTTTCACAAAAAGATACCCCTCACTCTGCAAGATTGGGCTGCCGTCTGTCCGTCTCCCGGGAAAATCTGCTAAACCTGCCGTTTTGGCCGTCCACGCGTCTGCCGAATCCTGTCATTTTTTTGTATATTCAGTATAGCAGACTTTTTTATCAGAGTCTATGAACAGACTATACAAAGGATTATCTTTTTTATAAGATTGCGCCTGTGTTTTCTGTCAAAAACCCGGCCGTTTGGTAATCCGGATTTGCATAGAAAGGGAAAAGGCCGCCCCCATCGCCATATGGGATGTGCATCCGGGTGCGGCGTGGCAGCGGGGAGGGGCCTGTTGCGCAGGAATGTGAAAAAAGCGAATTTGGATTGACAAGACGGGATTTGTAGAGTATGATCGATGGAGATCCGGTGAACAAAAAGATACCGTTATCCGGCTGTATGCCGCAGAGAAAAGGAGGGATCGTTTTGCAGAAAATCGCTTTTGCTGCCCCCGTGCCGTCGCCGGGGGGAGAAGCAGCGGCCCTGCCCGCGGTGGAGGGCCTTTCCCACGTGAACCTTTGCTCGGAATGGGAAGGGGAACGGGCACAGACGGCCCATCTGCTTTCCTGCCTGATGCATTCCCATCTGTGTGTGGTTACCCGCGACATGGAGAAAACGCTTGCCTATTATGAGCGTGTGCTGGGAGCCAAGCCGAGCCGGCATGTTCTGCGTTGTCCCTATACCTACGCCGCCGCCAATGCCTATCCCAAAGGCGCGGTATATGCGCTCATCCGCGGCGGCCAGGCCGAGCAGGACCTGCGCGGCGCGAAGACGGGCGGAAAAATCCTGGAATTTAAAAGCCCGGGCGAGAAGGAAATCCGCATTGGTTTTGCCTCATTGCCGGGCTCGGGGCTGACATTGCAGGTGATTGAGTGGCCCGAGGAAAAACCCCGCGATCCGCACGCGCCCCCGATGTATTCGGTGGCGCTGCGGGTGTCGAACCTGGGGGCGGCGCTGTCCCATATTGCCCGGCAGGCCGACACGCGCCTGCTGCACAGCGAGCCGTTGTGCCGGGAAACCGACGTGCATATGCAGTATTTTGGATTTTTGGATCCATATGGCCTGCGCTGGGAGCTGGAACAGAAAGAAAATGCCGCCTGGGCATGATGAAAAACAAAAACAAAAAACAACAAAACACCTCTTTTGCCAACAAGAAGAGGTGTTTTGCTGTTTTTGGTGCCTGAGTTGACTAAAAAATGACGAGATGGTGTTTTCTAAAACCCTGGTATCGTGAGTTAAAAAATAGGGTTTAAAAAAGAAAGATTTGGGAAACTTTAATTTGTTGGACAAAATTAAATACGGTCCTTCCCACACAGTAAAACCTTGCACAAGCTTTACTGTGCTTTAAGCATATACCGTGCGCGGCGTTTTGTCAAGGGATTTTTTGAAAAAAATTCACTTTTTTTGCAGAAAATTATGTGAACCCTATTCCCTGCTGCCGCCTATTCATATACCACGCAGTTGCGCCCGCGCTGTTTTCCAATGTACAGGCGTTCATCCGCGGCTTTGACCACATCGTCGATGGTCTGGCCCTGCTGCGCCTGCGCCACACCAAAGGTCATGGTGACGTAAAGCAGTTTCTCTTCATAAGGGATGCAGGTATCCTCCACCAGGCGGCGGATGTCTTCCAGTTCCCCGGCGGCCTCCTGCACGCCGCAGGAGAACAGGAACAAAAATTCTTCGCCGCCCCAGCGGGCAATGCAGGCAGTATCCGGCAGGCTGCGGGAGAGCACCTGTGAAAGGGTCTTGAGTACGGTGTCGCCGGCATCGTGGCCGTAGGAATCGTTGAAGGTCTTAAAATTATCGATGTCCGCCAGCGCTACCGTAAACTGCGAGCGCCCGCGCTGCCATTGCCGGTACTGGTCCTGCACAAAGGCGTCAATGCCCCGGCGGTTGTGCAGGCCCGTGAGGGCGTCCTTGTCGGCGGCCAGCTTCAAAAGGGTGTTGCGGTGCGCCAGCCGGTTGTATTCCTTCTGGTATCCGTAGAAAAACGTGCCGCTGATGAGGGCCAGCAGCGTCAGGCTGCACGATACGTTTAAAATGGTAAAAAAGATTTCTGATTCGTTGGCGATTTTGGTCAGCGGATCGAGCCAGAAATCGATGATTTCATCCGAGAGGATGTAGAAAAACACCATGAACGCGTAGCTGAGTATGATAAACACCTTGCAGAAGGAGGGGGAGCACTTGGTCATGCGCACATAGTTGCACGAGATGGCCAGGGAAAACAGATACATCTGGATGCCGCAGTCATCGCCCAGGACATATACGGAGAGGATAGACTGGCATACTGTTTGCAGTAAGTTGAGGATATAGACAAGAAGAAATCGCTCAAGCCGGGAAATTTTCGCCAGGATGGCATAAAACACGGTGGAGCAGATATAAAAAACCGGCAGGTAGGGGAGCTGGATAATGAGGGTGACAAAAAAATTTATCATCATGGCGATGCTGAACCCGATCATCAGCATCCGGATTTGCCGGTTGACGTTAAATTTTAAGGTTTCCATCCGGTATTCCTTTCTCCTTTCAAAGGGGATGGGGCGGGTCTTACATACATATTTTCTTTTCTTTAAGTATATTTTCTCTCAGTGGGGAATGTCAAGCCTTATGGAATATTTCCTGCTTTGTGAACTTTCCTTTCCCGAAAAACGACGGGGAATCCGATTGTTTCTTGACCTGGCCGGGGCTTTTATGGTATAATTTCAATAATAATGTCATAAAAACTTTTCAGTGAGGAGAATCGTTATGCAGACGGGACAAACTAATTCCAAAGGCGCACCCAGGGAACAAAAACACGCCAAAGGGCTGCGCCGGCAGATCATGAACGGGTACATCCAGATTATCGTTATCTGCTGTATGCTGGGCGTATTGCTGGTGGGCGCCATGATCTGGCTCCATTTTGACTTCCAGGCCACCGTACATTCCACCAGCACCCGCAACACCATCAACAATACCATCATCGCGCACTACCAGTGGCGTTCGCAGCTCAATACCGCATTGCAGCAGGGCACCGAGTTTACCGGCAGCCTCGACCCGGAAACCTGTTCCCTGGGGCAGTGGATGGCCAGCTATACGGAGGAAGACCCGCAGGTACAGGCCATTTTGAACCGTCTCCAAAGCCCCCACCAGCAGCTGCATAACCTGGCCCGCGAGCTCATTGCCCTGAGCGACACCAACGAGGAGCTTGCCAACCAGCGCTTCCTGGCCGAGGTCAACCCCCTGACGGACGAGGTTGTGGCTACCCTGCAGGAGCTGGCGGACTATTATTCGGCCAAGGCCGAGGAGGAAGAGGCCCTGTTTGAAACCCTCCTGCTGGTTATGCTGTGCGTTACCGCCGGGCTGACGATTTTGATCATTGTCGGTTCCATTCTGCTGGCACGCCACACCGCCAACCGCATTGCAAAGCCCGTGGTGCTGGTCACCAACCTCGCGCAGCGGCTGGCCCTGGGCGCGGAGAATATCGACGAGACCGAGTCGCATTTCGCCAATATCTATGAAAAGAACAAGGACAATGAAATTGGCCAGATGATGGACGCCTTCCACACCATGGCCGTGAATATCCAGGCCAATGTGGACGTGCTCAAGCGGGTGGCCGCCGGCGATATGACCGCGTTTGTCAACATCCACTCCAGCCACGACGCCATGGGCAAGAACCTGTATAAGCTGGTGCAGTCCAATGATATGATGTTCCGCAACATCGTGCAGGCCGCCCATACCGTGGCCACCGGCGCGAGCGAGATTGCCGACGCCAGCCATTCCCTGGCGGAGAGCGCCTCCACCCAGGCCGATGCGGTCAGCCGTCTTTCCGATAACGCCAAGCATACCAGCGAGCTGATTGAAGAAAATAACGAGAAAGTCATCGAGGCCCACGAGGTCACCAAGAAAATCAAGAGCGACGCCAATGTGGGCAACCAGCATATGGAATCGCTCATGGAATCCGTGGAACGTATCCGCGACGCTGCGGAACGGATCTCCGTGGTGATCAAGACCATTGAATCCATTGCGTTTGAAACGAACATCCTCGCCCTCAACGCCACCATCGAAGCCGCCAACGCCGGCGCGCTGGGCAAAGGCTTTGCCGTAGTAGCCAATAAGGTCCGCGAGCTTGCGCTCAAGAGCACCGATGCGGCCAAGGAGAGCAAGGCCCTCATTGAGAACAGCATCCAGCAGACCCACGAGGGCAACGCCATTGCCCAGGAAGCGCTTTCGACGTTCCAGATCATCAACGAGGAAATCAACCAGATTGCTACCATCGTCAACGAGATCGCGTCGCGTTCGGAGGAGCAGACCGAAGAAATCAAGCATGTGGTGGACGAAATCACCCAGATTTCCGACGCGGTTTCCAGCAATGCCGCTATCAGTGAACAGTCTGCGGCATCCAGCCACGAGATGAGCCAGCAGGCCGAGGTGCTGCGCAAGGAGATGGAGAAATTCAACCTGCGCGACCGCCGGGCCGGCCATGCCTTCATCCCGGACGAAAAGCGCAACGATCCGGACTTTATCTCCGCGGCACAAAGAGCGTACCGCGCCGCCGAGAAGACCGGCAGCGTGGGCCAGCGGGCCTATGTCGATCCGGCCGGTGCGCAGATGGAAGACGCTGTCTTCTCCGACGACCTCGACAGCAAATATTAATCCGCGTCCTCCGCGGCCGGTAAAAAAGCCCCGGCGCTTGACTTTGCCGGGGGAACTTGGTATAATAAAAGCAGGAAGGGATACCGGCAAGACGGTTCCCCCGAGAATTTAGGTTGTTAAAAGAAACAATCGCCTAACTCCCCAGGAAGGCGGTTGTTTCCCTTTTTATGTGGAAACTTAATCTCTGTCTTTAAACAGAGCGATGATTGCCACGATTAACAGGCCAAGCTGAATCAGGTCTTGGTATGTAACGCACATATCACCACCCCCTTTGCAGGGGGAGCCGCCTTACCGTCATTGGTATCCCTTTCCGTGCTTATCTTAGCACAAAGGGCCCCTGTTGGCAACATAAATCCTCCGGTTTTTGCCGGGGTTTTTTGCATGTAGGAATAAAAAAATCATGCATAAAATGCACACAAAACATTTACTTTTTGCTTTTTTTGTGCTATGCTTTGGTTGTATAGTATAGGTTTAACCGTTGGATTTTATGATTTCTTAATTGGAGGTGATACCATGCAGATAACCCGATTGCTTTCCACCGCTGGGGCTTCTTATTTGGACACGGGGAAGAACCATCCACAAGATTCCTTTGCCGGTCTATTGCAGACGGAAATCGCCCGGCCGGTTTCAGCACAGCCGCCGCAGGAGTCTGGCCCGCTGCCAGATGCGCTGGCAAAGGATTTAAAATCGCGCTATCCTTTGGATGCCATGGGCAGTGCAGAGTATCAAAACCTGCTGTGTGAGTTACAGGAACATGGTGTTCTCACGGAACAGGATGTACAAAATGCGCATACCCGCCCGATGCTCTTTGGCTGTACGGTGCTGACGGAAGAAGTGCAGGAAATCCCTACGGTGGATACCCGTTCCCCGGCAGTGCTTTCCTATATACAGCAAAGGAACGAAGAAGTGCGTGAGCAGGTACAGTATTGCACCAGCGGACGTTACCAATTATCCAATGAAGGGTTGGATCCTTCGCCTTTCGTTTCCGCCGCAATGGATTGGCTGGATTCACAGAAGAAATGGGAAGCCATCCTTCAGCAGATCTATCATGCTTAAATAACAAAACCCCCGGCCCTGCCGCCATCGGCTTTGCCAGGGGGGGAGGATTGCTGCAATAAAAACAGAAAGGGATACCGGCAAAACGGTTCCCCATAGTTTTGGTTATTTGAAAAACAACCGCAACACTTGGAGGGTGGGCGGTTGTTTTTATTTTTTTACTGATTGGACAGCGGCAATATCAAAGTACCGATACCGGAACATTTCGTGGAGGGTATCCCTCATTTCTTCGATGTAAGCCGGATCTTTCAGCAGTTTTTCGTGGAACGGCTCATCCCTCCAGAGCCGGATGCCGATATCATCAAATTCATAATTTGTGCTCAGTTGTTCATCCATGTCATCATAAGAGCAGGGGCTGACTTTCTTTAAATAAAGAATGAGTTCTTCGGCCGGGGTTTTAAAAACATCCAAATCATACAACCTTACCACAGCCTGTTCGCTTATCAGGCGGTCAATGCCAATTTCAACCGCCTGCTCTTTATCATCATACTGCACCAGAAAGAAAAAGAAATCGCTTTGATAGCGCAGATAATAACTGCCATCCTCTTCCTCTGGATCTTTAGAAATTTGAAGATTGTTCAATTTTGGTAAATGGAATTCCGCGCACAGCCGGTTAATTTTTTCCAGAATTTCTTTCGGGGACATCCCCAGCTTTAATTCCCAAATCCCGACGTGCGGAAGAATAGAAAGCTCCTTCATTATAATCCCTCTCATTTCTTTTGAAACAGGGCGATAACGGCTGCTGTCCGCTGTGACGCAGTTCATCCATCATCACTCCCTTTGGCAACACAAAACCCCGGTTTTATTCCTTCTTTGTCACGAAAGGGCTGTTTTCCAGAACTTTGCGGACCTGATGGCTCCCAAGATGGGTATAGATTTCCGTTGTGCTCACATTGGAATGGCCCAAAATGTTTTTGAGGATCAATATGTCTGCATGGGAATACTGATATAATAGCGTAGCCGCTGTATGGCGCAGGGTATGTACAGAATACCCCTTTCCTAAACCTATTTGCTGCAGGTAACTGCGTACCATGTTCTGTACGGTCCGGTTCCCGATCCGTTTGCCGAATGCGTTCAGGAACAAGGCAGTTTCCCCGGGGTCTCTGGTTTTCCGCACAGGAAGATACTGCTGGATAGCCTGTACACAAGCAGAATTCAAAAACAATATGCGTTCCTTGCCGCCTTTTCCCCATACCCGCATGAATGCCTGTCCTGGAGTATCGAGGCTGGAAATATCCCCGAGGTTCAGGCCGGTCAGTTCGGACAGCCGCAAGCCGCAGTTGAGCAGTAAAGTCAACATACACAAATCCCGGCTTTGATGCTTTCCGGAAATGACGTCCAGTAAAATCCGGCTTTGCTCCAGCGTCAGATATTTTGGCAGTTTTTCTGGTTTTTTGGGCTTTGCTACATCGTTTACCGGATTTTTATGCACCAGATTTTCCCGGATTAAAAAATCATAAAACACCTTGAGGGAGGATATTTTCCGGCAGCGGGTGGCAGCGGTATTCTGCCGCACATTTTTTAAATAATAGGTATATTTTTCAATGTCTTTTCTCTGGAGGGATTGTAAAAGCGCCAGATCCGGGGAATGCTGTCCGCCGAAAAAAGACAAAAATACCCTTAAATCCAAGGCGTATTCAGAAATTGTCCGTTTGGATTTTCCAATCAGCTCCAAGTATTCCAAAAAATTGTGAATTAATTTCTCCATAATTTTATTCTCCTTTTTAAAAAGTTATAAACTATTATAAAACAAAAATAAATTTACACAAAATTTTTATTTTGTGTAAATTTATTTTGATAATAGGATATTATAAGCCAAATCACGCAAAACGAGTGTTCTTGACTACTCGCCGTAACCCTTTTCCATAAGGAATCTCAACTCAGACAATAAATCTGTTGACCAAAGGGATTGTAAATAAAATTACAAATAGATTTTTTGAAAACAAGATGCTGCTAGCTTCAGTGATAGTGGTTCAGAGGAGATATACTATCGAAATCAGAAACCCCAGGAAAATCGCATTTCCTGGGGTTTTTAGAAATAAATAAAAACAAATCTAAAAATTAAGATAAATTGCCATAAGCATCGCAGGTCAAGGTAACGCTGCGGCTGACTTTTTGCTTAGAAGTTCGATTCTGCATCGTGATATTTCCAGTGGCACGGTTTCCCGAACGATTGGGCGTATTAGAAACCGTAAACCAAGCGGTATCATAAATAGAAGGAGTACCTGTAACCTTTGTACAAGTAGCGCTCACTCCGGAATTTACAGAAAAGGTAGCCGATAAGGTATATTGCCAAACCATTTTTCCATTGCTGTCAGACTGAGTAACTACTTTTCTTCCCTGTTTTTGAGAGATCGCTCTGGATAGGGAGGGAGACTCATAAATCTCGATGGTAATGTATCCTCCATCGGCCAAATGTTCCACAGTTTGATCTACCATTACCAATCCAGAAGAAACATTCTCAGAAATCTGAGGGGATACTGTTGCGGCGCTGGCACTCAATGGAATCGCTGTGCATAGGCTGCTGGCAGCCAATATAGATACTAACAAATGTTTTACGGTTTTTTTCATCGTTCATTCTCCTTTTTATTTTGTCACTGCATTGGGATCGTTTAATAATTCTTCGGGGATAGAGCCTTCTATGATTTCTTCTGTGATTACATAGTATACCGGCAGCTCCGCTGTCGATTTTTTATAGTATATAACAATTAAAATTACACTGATAACAAACAGTATAAAAATAACAGCTGCTCCAATGCACCAAAATGTCTTTTTCTTTTTTATTTTTTGCCGGACTTCTGTTTCCCCTATAGAAAACTGATAGCTGTTCGCTATCACTTCTGCTGTACCAAACTTTGTTTTAATATCTTCGATACCAGCTTCGGGGTGATGCTCAATATATTCCTCAATATCCCCCTGCAAGCCCAAAAGAATATCTTCTTTTTTTGCACTCGAACAAAGCAGAAGGGATTTTATTTCCTTATAAAAATCTTTTAAATCCTGTACAAGACGGTTTTCTTCTGTCATTCCCCATTCCCCTTATCTCCTTTTATGCTATCCAATATTTTTATAATCCCCTTATGAATAGACAAGTATTCTTTTTTCAACTCCTCCATATAAACCAGCCCGGCCGGCTCTATATGATAGTAAACCCGTGTGCGTCGTTTTCCTACTAATTCCTTTCGAGTAGAAACCAACTCTTTTTCCGCCATACGGTAAAGAATCGGGTACATCGACCCTTCCTGAAGAAGAAAGAGTCCATCACTTCGCTCGTCCAGCTCCTGACACAGCTGATAGCCATACATATCTTCTTCTGACAATAAAGCAAGAAGTAACATTTCTACTGTACCACGTTTGATATTTTCCTGCACATTCAAGATAACTGATACTTCCTTTTTATAGTAATGGTATGTATTTTTCCAAGATTCTACTCTTATATTTTATTTTATAGAAAAAATATGGTTTGTCAATATATTGTGGCACAAAACATTGTTGACAAATGTATAACCTTATGATATAGTAATGCCAAGGAAATATTTCCAAAGGAATAGGAATTCTTATTTTTCATTTTTAGTCATGAAAGTTTTATTTTAGGAAGGGATTTTGACCATGAAAAAATTAGGGAACAAGAAAAAAGTATTTATTAGCCTATGTGCCGCTGCGCTTACAGTAACCGCTAGCATTTCTACGGTTTCTGCTTTCAACGCGGAACCAGTTCTGAACGGAACAGCCAGGTTGCAAGCAGTATCTACTCAAAACTCGGATGGTTCCTATACGGTAACTCAAGATGTTGCCTGGCAAGAAAATGGTACTACCTACAGCTTACAGGAGGGCGACATCATAGGTATCCGGGAAAATAGTGGAAGTGATACGAGGGCTATGCAATATGATGGTCCTATCCGTGCCGATCATGATGGAGGAAGAGAAGCTGGTAACGGAGTACAACGTGTATATGCTAAAACTCGTGCTGAAGTTTGGTATATATCCCCCAATATTACAGTACAAGCCACACCTATAAACAGCTATTCTGTGGCACGGTTTGAATTTTTTGGAGACGTTCGATCAGATTCAGGAAGACAATGGAGTAGTGCTGCTACTAGCTATTGGTCCCGTGCTTACACTCCTTGGCTAAAATCTACTTCTGCAAATGAATTGCAAGCAAGAACCTACTGGGGTACGAAATAAACCATGAAAAAGGCGCTATGAAGTCTTTTTACTTCATAGCGTTTTTTTTCTTAATACATTATGAAGGCATGAGGTGAATGTATTATGCCATATTTTCTGCGTTTGATGCAATCCAAAATCCGTTTCCTGGTGATCTGCCCTATAATTATCCTGTTGTGTGTTACTTCTTTTACAATCGGAATGGCTATATTTACAGATATTCATCGATTCTCAAAATTGAATACCGATGGCGGCGGTTATTCCATTATCGATCAACTTGACCAGCCGGGCAAAATGAGCGTCTTCGATTTCTTCGAGCAGGAGGGGGCGCTGTCCCAACTGAAACACATGTATGCATTGTGCAAAGAGCAGCTTGGCGCATCCTATTTTGTTATGACAGACCAATTCCTCTATACCGACAGGACAGATTTACCCCTGAAATTTTCCTATGGCTTTGGCGATGTTCCGGACGAAGAGGTCGACCCGTCTACTCTGAAAAGCATGCAGATGAATGCAGCGGCCATCCGCGGATCGTCCATGGACGTAGCCGAGGGCCGCTTGTTTGACGATACGGAATTTGTGTATCAGGAAGGGCAGCCTGTGCCGGTGATTGCAGGACAGGAATACCGGGAGTATTTGCAGATAAATGACACATTTGAGGTCAATTATTTAGGAAAAGTCTTCCCCCTGAAGGTAATCGGTTTTTGGGAAGAAGGAGCCTCTGCCGCCCGAGGGGAATCCTTTGTTTTAGACCGGTACATCGTCATGCCGGCGCTGGAGTTTCCTGATGATCCGGCTGGGGAGGAGGACTACAGTTTCCAGATGAAGGTATATCTGGGCCACACAAACGCTTTTGTATATTCTTCGGAAAGCGTGTTACGCGTTGAAAATACCTTGGATCAAATTTGCAGAGAAGTGGGGATCCAACCCTACGTTTTACTGGCGGTCTATCCCGTGCAAATTTTTCATTTGGGCTATGCAACAAGCAATATTCTCCTTTTTGTGGTATTCCCGTCTGCCATCCTTCTCCTTGCCGCTGTTCTGCTCTGTTTCCTCCGGTGGAGAAAAACAAAAAGCCTCCTGGCCAATGTGGAATTCCATCACCGTGGGGAGCTTTTACGGTTTATAGCAGCCATATACTTGGAAACCCTGGTGTGGATTGGGGCCGCAGGCATAATTTCTGCTGTTTTCCTTTCCACCGTTCTATATTTTTTACATATCAATCTTTTTGTTCTCCTTGGAACATTGTTATTTCTATGGCTTATCCTTCCTCTGCCAACAGGATACAAACTCTACCGACTGTATTCAAAAGGAAAGCGGAAGCTTGATTTGACTAAATAAAATATACAGGATTACCCTTCAAAAAAACCCCTTTTTCTGGAATTCTATTCTAGAAAAAGGGGTTTTATTTTTATTCATAGTTAATTTTTGTTGGAATCAAAGGACTAGCTTCCATTACCTTACGCATTTGATGGCTGCCAAGGTGGGTATAGATTTTCTGCCATCTCTGCGTGGGGTTTGCCAAATTATTTTCCTCTAAGCCTTCCGTCAGCTTTTCTCTTTTTTGTTTTTATTTTATATAGATTTAACCTTTCCATGATTTCGGTTTAAGGAAAAAAATGATAAAGTACTAAGTTAGAGTATTTTCGGCAAAAGGATGGAAAGGAATTGCGTACCGACCCCGTTTTCAAAAAGCGGAGGACGTATTCTATAAATGTACAGGAGGGAATCTGCTGCATGAACGAGGAACACAAAATCATCCAACAGGTCTATGCGGCAAAAGAGGATATCCAGGCGGCGGACCAGTTGATTCATACATACCTGCCCTTCATCCGGACGGAAACCGCAAAATTCTTAAAACGCCCGCCCGTGGAAGGGCAGGACGATGAGCTGAGTATTGCGATGATTGCTTTTCACGAAGCCATCCGCAGATACTCCCGTATACGGGGCGCCTTTTTGAAATACGCAGCCATGCTGATCCGCAGCCGTCTCATTGACTACAGCCGCAAGGAACAACGGCACAGCGGCCTGGTTTCCCTCGACACACCCATGGGCGAAGACGACAACCCCCTCGGGGAGACGATCGCAGAGGACAGGAATCCGCATGAAGAATCGGAAACCAGGGAAGCAACCCGGGCGGAAATCGAGGAGCTGACCCGGCAGATGGAGGAATTTGGCATCAGCCTGAGCGACGTGGCGGATAACTGCCCGCGGCAGCACAGGACGCTGGACGCCTGCCGGACGGCTTTGCAGTATGCCAGGGACAATCCCGCACTTCTGGAAGAGTTCCTGCGGACGAAACGGCTGCCTGCCGAGCAGCTCACTGCCGGCAGCGGGGTGAAACGCAAAACCCTGGAACGGCACCGCAAATATATGGTAGCCCTGCTGCTCATTTATACCAACGGCTACGAGATCCTGCGCGGGCACTTGAAACAGATAGGGAAAGGAGTGGTGTCAGGATGAGCTATCTGGTAATCGAAGCCCACCCCAGCTATACGGTGCTGTTAGACGAGGAAGGCCGGTTTTTTAAAGCGGCCAACCTTCGCTATGAGGTAGGGCAAACGGTGTATGACCCGGTGCTGATGAAAGACAGCCCGGAAAAACAACGGCATCCTGTCCGGTGGATCAGCAGTGGGGTTGCAGCAATCGCCGCCTGCTTCCTGCTGTTCTTTGGGCTTAGCTACTATCAGAGCTACATGCAGACATACTCTTCCATTTATCTGACAATTAACCCCCAGGTGCAGATCGATTTAAACCAGCAAGGCATCGTGGTTGGGCTGACCGGCACAAATCCGGATGGCAGACAGCTGCTCGAAGGCTATGACGGGAAAGGAAAAGATAAGGCAACGGTTGCGGATGAACTGGTCGACCGGGCAATCGAGATGGGATTCCTCTCAGAAGGCGGATGGATATCTTTTTCCATCGACGTGCCGGATGACGATTTGTTCCAGGAATACCGGATGGAACTGTTTACAGAAATAACCAAACATCTGGAAGGCAGGCTCACCATTAACATTGAAATTTTCCGTTCCACCAGCCAGCAGAGCGAACATCCTGTCCAAAGCCATCCCTCCGCCGCATCCTCCCCGGATGCTGGATCCTTACCGGCCGTCTCTTCGGCCGAATTTCCGGAAGAACCCTCCAGCGCGGCGGCCAGCCCTTCGGAACCGGACCCCAGTTCCGGCAGCGGCGGCGGGGCGGATCTTCCCTCCCCTTCCAGCACAGCGCCCATCCCTTCGGAACCGGGTCCCGGCTCCGGCAGCGGCGGCGGGGCGGATCTTCCTTCCCCCTCCAGCACGGCGCCCATCCCTTCGGAACCGGATCCCGGCTCCGGCAGCGGCGGCGGGGCGGATCTTCCCTCCCCCTCCAGCACAGCGCCCATCCCCCCGGATACCGATTACGGGCCGGGCAGTGACGGTGTGACGGATCTTACCCCGCCTCCGGCAGACCCCATCCCCCCGGATACCGGCGAAGGCACATCGGACTACGGGGACGGGAACAGCAATTATGGGGGCAGCAACTATAGCGCAGGGGATTCCGGTTATGAAGAGGACGACTAAATTTTTGCAAAAAAATTTCCTTGTTTCCCCCCTTTCCCAGACAGTCCCCCGTAATCTATGTATATAAGACAAAAACAATGAAAACCGAGAGGAGCAATTCACATGAAACACAAAAGAAAACTCTTTGCAGCAGCCTCCGCCCTGGCGGTTCTCTCCGCAGTTATGCTGGCTGGGTGCGGCAGTGAGACGGCCACATCCCAACAGGCTGCGGTACAGAATACCGGGGTGTTGACCCTGAGCGTCAACCCGGAAATCCAAATCCAGTATGACGCCGCCGGCAATGTCACCTCCGTTGCGGGGCGCAATGCAGAAGGCCAAAGCATCGTGCAGGAGTACCAGGGGTATATTGGCAAATCCTGCGACGTGGTGCTCAAAGACCTGGTTGCGGAAATTGAACAGGCCGGCTATTTCGTGGAGGACGTCAACGGCAATAAAAAAGATATTGTTTTGCAGCTGGAACCCGGCTCGGCGATCCCGCGCGACAACTTCCTGGCGGATATGAGCGAAAGCACACAGGAAGCCGTCCAGCAGCTGAGCCTTGCCTCCGACATTGTCACCATCAATAACGACGACTACGACCCCAACTATGCCAAAGCCGGCCAGCCCTCCCCGTATATCACCCTGGAAAAAGCCCAGGAAATTGCTCTGAGCCAGGCAAATATCTCCGCAGCGGACGCTGTATTCGATGATAAAGACTTCGACCACGATGACGGCACCGCTACCTTTGAGCTGGAATTTGTAGCAGGCGGCAGAGAATACGAATACGATATTGACGCAGTGACCGGCAAAGTCCTGAGAGCCGAGCACCTCGGCGCCTCTGCCGCCGCATCCGGCACCGCTTCTTCCGCTTCCAGCGCGGCAAGCTCCGCGCCCGCCCCCGCCGCTTCCTCTGCCCCGGCAGCCACCCCGGCCCCCTCGTCCGCCCCGGCAACGACCACAACTCCCAATACCCCAGTCACCCCGCCTGCCGCAGTGGATACCGATTACGGCCCGGGCAATGACGGCGTGACCGATTACAACAATACCGATTACGGTCCCGGCAGCGATGGCGTGACCGATTACAACAACACCGATTACGGCCCCGGCAGCGATGGCGTGACCGATTACAACAACACCGATTATGGCCCCGGCAGCGATGGCGTGACCAACTACGGCAACAGCAATTACGGCAATACCAACTATGGCAGCAGCAACTACAGCGCAGGGGATTCCGGCTATGACGATTAACCCGTCTGCGCCCGCCGCCCTGCGGCACGAGCAAAAGCACCAGATCAGCCTGCGGGAAGATCTGGTGCTTTCCCAAAGGCTGCGGAAATTGTTCCCGCACGACAAGCACGCGCAGGCAGACGGGCGCTACCTTGTGACCAGCCTGTACTTCGACACCCCCTATGACAGCGCCCTGCGCGAAAAAATCGACGGGGTCAGCCGGCGCGAAAAATTCCGCCTGCGGTATTACGGTACCGAGGCTTCCTTTATCCGGCTGGAGAAAAAATTCAAGGAAACCAGCCTGTGCGGCAAGCGCAGCACGCGGCTCACTTCCGAACAGGCGGGCCGTCTGCTGGCCGGCGAGTACGGCTTCCTGCTGGAGTCCGGCGACCCTTTGTGCATCGAGTTTTACAGCAAGCTCCAGGGAAAAGGCCTGCGTCCCAAAACCATTGTCCGGTATGAGCGGGAGGCCTTTCTTTATGCGCCGGGCCGCGTGCGGATCACCCTGGACCGGGACGTGCGCACAGGGCTTGGCAGTTTGGACTTTTTACAGCCGGAAGGGCCCCGGCTGCGCGCGCTGGACAACGTCACGGTGCTGGAAGTAAAATACGGGGCGTTTTTGCCGGATCTGGTCCGCATGGCGGTGCAGGTGCCCGGCCGGCAGGCGGCGGCCTGCTCCAAATACGCCGTATGCCGGCGGTTCGACTAAGCCCAAAATAAGAGGAGGAACGGCTTCCATGACGTTTCAGGATATTTTCCGATCCGGATTTTTAGAGAATATCACCAGTATTTCCATGCTGGATATGGCGATTTCGCTGGTTCTGGCTTTTCTTTTGGGCCTGTTTATCTTTTTCATTTATAAAAAAAGCTACAGCGGCGTGATGTATTCCGCCAGCTTTGGGGTCACGCTGATTGCCCTTTCCCTGATTACCACCGTGCTGATTATGACGGTCGTGAGCAACGTGGTGCTCTCCCTGGGCATGGTGGGCGCGCTGTCTATCGTGCGGTTCCGCACCGCCATCAAGGAGCCCATGGACATTGCCTTTTTGTTCTGGGCCATCGCGGTGGGCATCGTGCTGGCAGCGGGCCTGATCCCGCTGGCGGTGTTTGGCAGCGCCTTCATCGGCGCGGTGCTGGTGGTGTTTTCCAAAAAAAAGACCAGGGACTCGCCGTATATCCTGGTTGTCCACTGCGAAAACAGCGGCATAGAACAGCAGGTGCGTGTGTTTGTGGGTTCGCAGGTCAAGCGGCTGAACCTCAAAAGCAAAAGCGTGGACAACGGCTGTGTGGAACTGAATTATGAGATCCGCTTAAAAGAGGACAACAGCGCCTTTGTCAATGAGCTGGAGGCCATGCCGGGCGTTTCGCAGGTGGTGCTGGTTTCCTACAACGGCGATTATATGGGGTAAAGCATGGTAGGGAGTAAGTACATTGACCGGATCTGCATCGGCGCAGTGATCCTTGCGGGTATCCTCGCCGTCCTGCTGCTGTTTGGCGAGCAGCTGGGGATTCCCAAGGCCAGCGCCACCCCGGGATATACCTCCCGCCTGTTCGACAGCAGCCGGGTGCATACGGTAGATATCCAGATCGACGACTGGGGCGCTTTTGTGCAGCAGGCGCCGCAGGAGGAATACGTCCCCTGCCGGGTGGAAATCGACGGCGAAGAATTTTTGCAGGTGGGGCTGCGGGCCAAGGGGAATAATTCCCTGCGGCTGACCGAGGAATACGGGCTTTCCCGTTACAGCCTCAAGCTGGAATTCGACCGCTTCCTCGAAGGGGGGAATTACTATGGGCTGGATAAGCTCTCGCTGGACGCCTCCTTTCAGGACAACAGCTACCTGAAAACGTATATAGCCTATGATATGATGGCCTTCATGGGGGTACCGGCCCCGCTGTGCAGCTATGTATGGGTGACGGTCAACGGCGAGGACTGGGGGCTGTTCCTGGCGGTGGAAGAACCGGAAGAAGCCTTTGCCAGACGCAATTTCGGCAGGCAGTACGGAAAGCTGTACAAGCCCGATTACCGTTCCCTGGAAGACGAAAACGCCGACGTCGCACTGCAATATATCGACGGCGACCCGGACAGCTATCCGGGTATTTTTGAAAACGCCAAATTCAAAACATCGGAAGCGGACCAAAAACGGCTGGTGGAAGCGCTGCGGGTCCTTTCCACGGGGAAGGATCTGGAAACCGCCGTGGATGTGGACGGGGCCCTGCGGTATTTTACCGTACAGGCCTTTGTGATGAACTGGGACAGCTATCTGGGATATACCGGCCACAATTACTTCCTGTATGAACAGGACGGCATCCTGCGCATATTACCCTGGGACTATAACCTGGCTTTCGGCACGTATGCGCTGGGCATGACCGATCCCATCCGGGATCCCAATCTCTTAATCAATTCCCCCATCGATACCCCCGTGCTGGGGGAAAGCATGGACAAGCGGCCTTTGTTCTCCCAGCTGATGAAATACGACGCATATTTTACCCGCTACCATGCCTATTTTGACGCCTTTCTTTCGGAGTATATGGAAAGCGGACGGTTCACGGAAACACTCCGGCAGATGGCAAACCAGATTTCCCCGTATGTCCGAAACGATCCGACTGCTTTTTGTTCTTATACGGATTATCTCCTGGCAGTGGATACGCTGGAGCAGGCCTGCCTGCTGCGGGCGCAGAGCGTCCGGGGACAGCTGCAGGGGGAAATCCCTTCCACCACCCAAGGCCAGCAGCAGCAACCCCATGCCGGGGTGGACGCTTCCGGTATCCGGCTGGCGGATCTGGGGGATTTTGAAGACCTGGAATCCGCCGGGGAAAAACAGGCCGCCGCCTTGGAAGCTATCCTGAAAAAAGCCGCTTAGCCTTTGGGATGGGCTGAAAAAACTGCGGCGGCGCCGACCGTAAAATTCCATACCATTTGAAGAAATATTCCCTTTCCCCTGTATGCGCTTTTGCAGTATGCAGGGGATTTTTTATGACAAACGCCAGGGCAATATGCACATCGTTCATCTTGCGGGATCTCACTTGTAATATTAGGGTGTCAAGGCACATTTACACAATATATTAAGTTGTTTATTGTGTTATGTAATACACTTTTATAAGTATAATATTGTATTATGTAATTTAATAGGTTTGTTCTGTTTATTTTTAAACTTTCTGTTTGCAATTTTCTTATTTTGTTTAAAAATACGGCGGTTTTTCTATTATGTTAAGTATAATATTGTAATACATATATACGCTTGACTTTTTCTTGCAATATGGTATAATTTATGTAATCTATTATCATACATAAGATAAGCAGAACGGAGTGGAACCCGGATGAAAGAAATTTTTACCATCACTAACCAGAAAGGCGGTATCGGCAAAAGTACCACCGCGCACGCCATTGGCGCGGGGCTGGCCCGCAAGCAGAACAAAACCCTGCTGGTGGATTTGGACGCCCAGGCAAATCTGACGCTCGCGGCGGGCGCCGATCCCAGCCGGCCCACCATTTTGGAACTGATGCAGCAGACCGCAGCCGCCGGCGACGTGATCCAGCCCGTGCGGGAAAATCTGGATATCCTCCCCGCCTCGATGAATCTCAGTGCGGCCGACCTGCTGTTTCACGATACCGGCAAGGAATACCGTCTCAAAGAAGCCCTTGCCCCCCTCCTCGGCCAGTACGACTATCTGGTCTTGGATACCCCCCCAGCCCTTGGGGTCCTGACCGTCAACGCCCTGACCGTCGCCACCAAGGTGATTATCCCCGCGCAGGCGGATTTATTCAGCTTATCGGCTATCCAGCGGCTGTATGGTACCATCGAGACCGTGAAAAAATACACCAATCCCTCCCTGCAAATCGAAGGTATCGTGCTGACCCGTTACAATCCGCGCAACATCCTGACCAAAGAATTAACCGATCTCATTCAGGATACCGCGGCACAGATCCGCACCAAAGTATTCCAAACCCCCATCCGGGAAGCCATTGCCATCAAAGAAGCGCAGGCCAGCCACACGGATATTTTCACCTATGCCCCCAAAAGCAAGGTGGCGCAGGATTACCAGTCCCTGCTGGATGAGATATTGCAAGACAAAGGAGGAAAGGCACATGAATAAAAAGAGCTTTAAAGCCGGGATCCACCTGGATAACCCCACGATGCAGTTTATCACGCCGCCGGAGGCGTCCGCCCCGGTGCAGGAGACGGCGAAAAAAGAAGCCCGGCCGCAAAAGGAATTGAAGACCGCGCGGGTAAACTATGTATTTTATCCGAGCACAAAGGAGAACCTGGAGAAGCTGGCCTTTTTGGATAAGACCAGCGCCAACGATCTGGTGCATTCCCTGCTGGTCAAATACATTGCCTCCCGCAAGCAGGATATTGAAAAATACGATGCGTTCTTTGG
>CAJFOO010000025.1 GCA_904397205.1 uncultured Clostridia bacterium | reverse complement strand
GCGGCAGACAGGCTGGACATCGCCATAGCGGAAGCCATAGCCACAGCTACAACTTTGCTTACGCGTTTTTTGGAATTGTTCATAATTCTGTGTTCCTCCTTAAAACATGACTGTGATTTCGCTTTTGCGTTTTTTGTGCTATAAAAAACCTAACATACAGCAGCCTTTCAGGTCGGCCCCACCCCGCAGCCCGCCCGGACGCCCGCCGCCTTCTCACCGCGTCCAGAAGGCGGCACAGCCGGGGCCAGGAACCGGAAAATCCGGCTTATGTAGGCAAAAGGGCAGAACATCCCCGCCACAGATGCTGCAAATATGTTTAACTGAATTATAAAGTATTTGACCTGCAATGTCAAGCGTCAAAGCAGATTTTTTTTGATTTTTTCCTCGAAATCCGGCGGTAATATCTGGTTAAATGTCACATAAACACCGGATTTTCCGGCCAGGTCCTGTGGTGAATATGCCACAACTTTCCTTGCGGCATTCTCCAGCCCCCTTGCCGCCCGGCGATGTCTCTGTACATTGCAGCCGCCGATTGCAGCAGCCATACAGTTGGGCCACCCCACATGCGGCGGCGCTCGTACAGTGGCACAGCGCGTTGAGCTGCGCATACTGCGGATCGATTTCCCCGCCAGGACCGCCAACCCCACGGCTTATCAGCACATGGCTGATACGCATCGAAGAAAAGCCTTCCCACCAGCCGGCGGCGGTCCCGTGGTGCGGCGCTTTTACGATATAATAGTCCCCGCGAAGCTGCGCGCGGACGGCATCCATCGCCGCAGGGGTGGCGTCGCCGGTAAACAGCACGTCTTCATAGGATGTTGCCCCTTCCCACCGGTTGTGGAAAATCAGGCTGGCCCCATTGACCGCGTCGCTGTATGCACGGGAATATTCCTGCCCGCAAAACAGCCCGGCAATGCGGTCCGCCACCGGCAGCGACCGTAGCGACGGCAAAAGATAGTTGAGATCGCGGATCAGCAGGCGGATATCTTCCACACAGGCCTGGCGTTCGGCGGCGTCGGACTGCGTGTTTTGGGCGAGCGCATCCACACACCGCACATACGCCCGGCACAGCTCGTCTTTCAGCTCCAGAAAGGCCTGCACCGTTTCACTCGGATGCCTTTGCAGGATCCTCCCCGCCTGCATGGATAATTCCACACATCCCGGCGGGAACGGGTACGGGCTGCGCGGGGGCCAAAGGACGTCGTAGGCCACGCCGTCAAACATGAAGCTGTCGCCCTGCTGCAAGGTATACAGCACCTCGGTGCCCGCAAGCGCGGCAATGCGCCCAAAGGTGTGGAGCATCCCCGCGCTCAGGCGGGAAACCATGGTCTGTTTGGGCACAAAGGCGTCCGTAAAAATCGACAGCTCCAGCAGCAGCGGGATGCCGCGGGCATCCAGGGGGCTTGCCGGAAGATAAATTTTCTGAAAATAGAACGGATCCGCCTTGAGCAGCATCGGCAGGCCGCATACATGATCCTTATGGAAATGGGTGAGAAGGAACGTGCGCTCCTCCGCACCGCCGGTCTGCTGCCGGATCTTCTCCAGGTAATCCGAAAACCGCCACCTCCCTTCCGTATCCAGCCAGGGGCTTACCGAACCGCAGTCCACCATCAAAATGTCCCGGCGGTTGCCGCCCAGCACCAGGCATTCTCCAAACCCTACATCATGCAGGACAATCCATTGCATTTTTCACCTCCATATACCTATTTTACTAAAGCTGTACGAATTTGGCAACCAGAAAAAAGAGGCAAAAAAACTGCCAGAAAACCAAGGAATTGGGGAGACAGCCCGGCCGGTTTGTCCTGTTTTTTTGGGAGATTACTCCGGCTTTTTCTGCACCCGTTTATAGAGGATCCCGCTCAAATATGCGTCGTCCTTCCATTCGCCGGTAAATACCACCTGTCCGTCCGCCGAAAATTCCGTACCGGTGCCGTGGCGTTTCCCGTCCTTCCATCCGCCGGTATAGATGAGGTTCCCTTCCGGGTCAAAAGCGGAACCCTGTCCGGTAGGCTTGCCGTCCTTCCACTTGCCGACAAACACGGTGCCGTCCTCCGCCTGATACGTCACGCCCACGCCCTGGCGGCGGCCGTTTTCAATCCGGCCTGCAAATTCCAGATTGCCCTGCCCGTCAAATACTGCGCCGGGTCCCGCAGGGACGTCCTGATCCCAGCGGCCCACATGGATGCCGTCCTCCGTGGGGTGGAACGATACCCCTACGCCGTCGCGCAGGTTCTCATTCCATTCCCCCGCGTAGCAGAGCTTGCCGGATTTGTAATAATACGCGCCGAACCCATGCCGTTTATCCTTGCGGTACTCCCCTTCATAAGAGGTCATGCCGTCCGGCCCCTGGGTACGGCCCCGGCCATGGCGCAGCCCGTTGATGATCTTGCCGAAATATAAGTAGCTTTCCTCCGCGCTGACCACAATCCGCTTGGCGGCGGTGATCGTCATGTCCATGGGGGCGTCGGGTTTGGCAGGGCCAAAGCTTTCATATAAGGTTTTGCGGAACAGCTCCGGGGAAGCGTGCACCACCTCGGAATTGCGCTTTTTCCCCGCTACGGTATAGCGGGAGGCCGCCGAGCCATCCGGGGAGAGCGGCGGCAGAACCCGCGGCTCCGGCATTTCCGGCTGCTCCTCCATGTCCTCGATGATCTCGATGATTTCCCTGATATCGGGATCGGGCGGCTCCGGTGTTCGGGGGATCCCGCGGCAAAGCGTTTCCCGCTGGGCGGAAATTTCTTCGCTGCCGTCTGCTGCCGGTGTGTCCACATGGAACAGCTCCCGGTTAGCCGCATACCGATCGGAAGGCTCCGCCTTTGTTTCCTCCAGCGGGGGGAAGCCCTCCGTCTGCGGAAGGACGGGATCGCTGTCCTGCTGTCCGGAGGAGAAAGACGCAATGTCCTCCTCCCACGAGGCAGGAGGATCCCATCCTCCCTCCAGGGCAAACGGTTCGGCAACCGGGCCGGTCTCCTCCGGCTCCAGCAGCCGCAAGTGCAGGGAACCCAGTTCTTCCAGGGGCGGCAGATCCTTGCCGGAAGCAGCCTGCGCCTGTTTTTGGCCGCTTTGCAGCGACACGGAAGAAGGTTCCCACTCTTCGCCGTCCGCATAAGAAAGGACTTCCGTCTCCTTCCATACGGGCCGGGGCATCTCCTGCCCGCTTTCCAGTGCATCCAGGAACCGCCGGTATTCCCTTGCTTTCCTGGCAGGGTAATAGCAAAAGTCGCCCTGGTTTGTGGCGGCGTATGCCATGGGAGGGCCCAGCCGATCGCGCAGCACACTATGCTGCGGGCTCCCCACCACGCAGGCGCACGCTTGCAGCCGGGTGGTTTTCTTTTCGCCTTCCTCATATTCCGTAAGGATCAGGGCCGTATCCTGTGGATCGCGTTCGATCTCCAGGCTGGGAGTCTGGGAAGACGCACCTTTTTCATAATAGGATGTCTTGAGCCAGTTGAGGTCTTTGCCAAAAACCATTTTCCCATAGAGGAAACCGTCCACCGTATACATCTGGATCCCCACGCCAGCCGGATCGAAGCAGGAGCGTTCACGCAGCACGCCGTCGACTTTCTTTTTCCAGCGCAGGCCCCAGCGGGAAATGGAATGGCTGTATTTGACCGGCAGCCCCTCCGAATAATCGGTGACGGATTCCTGCGACGCGATGGAAGACTCAAAATAATACCGCCGCACTTCGCTCAGCCGCCCGTGCAGGAGCTGGGAGCTGTCATATTTGGGGCAGCTTACCATATAAAAAAAAAGGGGGGAATCTTGGTTCAACTTATCCATGGAACACACACCTCTCTGTAACGACCGGGCCGGCTGTGTCGAAGCCCGTCTATAGCCACCGCAGCGGCACACTAATCTAATATTATAGTATACCAACCCAAGCAGGGCGTTGGCAAGTATTTTCGTGTGATTTTTACAAGATGCGATCTTTTTCCCGCAAAGGGTGTGGATTCCATTTCTTTTTCCGGCATTTTGTGGTACGATAAAAGAAATCATAAAAATCTGCGCATTTTAAAAGGAGGTTATTTTCATGGACAACAGCGCCGTCAGCAGCATCGAAGACGTCATAACCGAAGCTGCAGAGGAGGTATCCAGCTTTTGGACCGGGCTGTGGGACTGGTTTGTACAGGTTGGCCCCAAAATCCTGTGGGCCGCGATCATTTTTGTCGTGAGCTGGTGGCTTTCGGGCCTGATTGTGCGTCTTTTACGCAAAGCGCTCCTGCGCACCGACATCGACCGCAGCGTTATCACCTTCCTTTGTTCCATGTCCAAATACGCCCTGCGTCTCATCGCCATCCTGCTCACGCTCACGCCGTTCGGCTTTGAAGTAGGCACGGCCTTTGCCGCCCTGGGCGCGGCGGGCATCACTTTGGGCCTGGGCCTGAAGGAAACGGTCGCCAACCTGGCCAGCGGGGTGCAGATTATTATCACCAAGCCGTTCCAGGTGGGGCATTACATCCTGATTAACCAGATGGAAGGCACGGTAACACGGGTGGAAATCATGTTCACCACCCTCAAAACCCTGGATTACAAGGAAGTTGTCATCCCCAATTCCGTGATCACCGCAGGCGTGCTGACCAACTACACGTCGCTGGGGATCCGCCGGGTGGATTTCAATTACTGCGTCCGGTACGGCACCGACATCGCCCGGCTGCGGGAGCTCCTGATGGAGCTGGCGCAGAAGGAAGACATGGTGCTGCAGGATCCCGCCCCTCTCTTTGCGGTGATGAACCAGGGGGCCAATGGGCTGGAGGTATCCCTGCGGGTCTACTGCAAGCATGAAAATTACTGGTCGGTATTCTTCGACATGCAGGAAAAAATCAAGGCCCTCTTTGAACAAAATGACATCCAAGTGCCGTTCAACCAGGTGGACCTGTATCTCCATCCGGACGGTTCCCCTATCCCCACCCCAACCGAACCAAAAAAATAAACGGCTCCTGCCGCCTGCCGGCGGGAGCCATTTTCTCTGTTTTATCTTGCCAGCTTGTGTACATTATGCTGGACGTTGTCCACAAAATGTGTGACCGCATGCATGGCTTTGTTCGTGTTGAAACGCATCTTGCGGCGGCGGCGGGACGACCGGGAACCGAGCATCGAAAGCGCGGCCAGAGCCAGCATGCCAATCCCGACGCCTTTGACAAACGTCATCGTATTCTGATACATTTGACATCCCCTCCATACATAGTATAAAATTTTGGTTATCTTCGCTGCATTCATTGCGTATAGCAACCACCTTTCCTTAAGTCCTTCCGGAATGAAAGAGGGCCATGGTTAGGATTCGCCCGCAGCGCCGCGATTATACGGCCGGCCTGCCGCGCGCAGCAGAAAAATTTAAAAAAGAAGAAGGAATGGGATATGAAGACCTTGAATATTGTAATGGTAGAACCGCAGATCCCGCAAAATACCGGCAATGTTGCCCGCACCTGCGCCGCCACCGGGGCAAGGCTCCATCTGGTGGGGCCGATGGGGTTTGCCGTCGACGACAAAAAACTCAAGCGCGCGGGCCTGGACTACTGGCATCTTCTCGATATTTCCTATTACGACAGCCTGGACACGTTTTTTTCCAAAAACCCCCTGGCAGACACGCACGGCGTATTTTTTTCTACCAAAGCCCCCCGCGTCCATTCCGAAATCGCCTACCGGGACGGCTGCTATTTATTTTTTGGAAAAGAAACCGCCGGCCTGCCCGAAGACCTGCTGATCCGCCACCCGGACGCGTGCGTGCGCATCCCCATGCTCGAAGAAGCCCGCAGCTTGAACCTGTCCAATTCCGTCGCCATCGGCGTGTATGAAGCCCTGCGTCAATGGGGATATCCGGCGCTGTCCTGCGCAGGACGGCTGCGGGAATATGCTTGGGAATAACCCGCCTGCAACCGGATAGTTTGATAAAAACCCGGTTTTCTCTTGAAATTTGCCCCCCTTTTCGATATAATGAATGGGCCGGGAAATTCTCCCGTGTCTGTGCTGTAAGGAAAATCCCTGGGGATTTCCGTTTCAGATTACCATAAAGGATGTGCCGATAATGAATTATTTCCATAAAAAAAGCGTAGAAGACGTGGATGTGCAAGGCAAGCACGTGCTGGTCCGCTGCGACTTTAATGTCCCTCTCGACGAGAACGGGAACATCACCGACACCGGACGGATCGACAGCTCCATGCCCACCATCCGCTACCTTCTCGATCGCCATGCCAAGGTGATCCTCTGCTCCCATATGGGCCGGCCCAAAGGCCAGTACAATCCCAAATATTCGCTGGCCCCGGTTGCCGTGTATCTGTCCCAGGTACTGGGCCAGAAGGTTGAAATGGCAGACGACGTTGTCGGCGAGCACGCCAAATCCATGGCTGCCGCCCTCCAGGACGGCCAGGCCATGCTGCTGGAAAACGTGCGGTTTTGCCAAGGGGAAGAAGAAAATGATCCTGACTTCGCCAAAACCCTGGCTTCTATGGCCGAGATCTACGTCAACGACGCCTTTGGCGCCGCCCACCGGGCCCATGCCTCCACCGCCGGGGTGGCAAAGTATATCCCCGCCGTGTGCGGTTTCCTCATGGAGAAGGAGATCACCATCATGGGCCAGGCCCTGAGCAATCCCAAGCGTCCGTTCATCGCCATTTTGGGCGGTTCCAAGGTAGCGGACAAAATCGGGGTGATCACCAACCTGCTGGACAAAGTGGATACCTTCATGATCGGCGGCGGCATGGCGTACACCTTTATGAATGCGCTGGGCTATTCGATCGGCAACTCCATCTGCGAGACCGACAAGCTCGAACTGGCTAAGGATCTGGTGGCCAAAGCCAAGGAAAAGGACGTGAAGATCCTCATCCCGCTCGACAATGTCATCGGGGAAAAATTTGAGAAGGATACCCCCTGCCGCGTGGTGGATTCCGACCAGATCCCCGAAGGCTGGATGGGCCTGGACATCGGTCCCAAAACCGTGGCCGCCTACACCGAGGCCCTGCAAGGGGCCGGCACCATCATCTGGAACGGGCCCATGGGCGTGTTTGAATGGGAACACTTTGCCGGCGGCACCCTGGGCGTGGCCAAAGCGGTGGCAGAAAGCGGCGCCATTTCCATCATCGGCGGCGGGGATACGGCCGCTGCGGTAGAGCACGCCGGGCTCAGCGACAAAATGGCGCATGTATCCACCGGCGGCGGCGCTTCGCTCGAGCTGCTTGAGGGGAAAGTCCTGCCGGGCATCGCCTGCCTCAACGACAAGGATTAACAAGGATAAAACCAAGGCAGGGGATCCCTGCCTTTTTGTTTCCTACAGAAAGGAGAAGAATGCCATGAATCCCGCACTGCGCAAGACCGTGATTGCCGGAAACTGGAAAATGCATAAAACCCCCGCGGAAGCCAAAGCCCTGCTTGGGGAACTGCTTCCTCTCGTAAAAGACGCCGCCTGCCAGGTGATAGTATGCGTGCCGTTCGTGGATTTGCCCGCCGCCCTCGAAGCCGCCGCCGGGACCTGTGTGGCGGTAGGGGCGCAAAACTGTCACTGGGAAACCAGCGGCGCGTTCACCGGGGAGATCTCCCCTGCTATGCTGACCTCCATGGGGGTTTCCCACGTCATTCTGGGGCACAGCGAACGCCGCACCTACTTTGGCGAAACCGATCAAACCGTCAACCGGCGGCTGCGTGCCGCCTTACAGGCCGGGCTGTGCCCGATTGTCTGCGTAGGGGAATCCCTGGAGCAGCGCCAGCAGGGGATCACACAGGAATTTGTTTCCATGCAGGTAAAAATCGCCTTGCAGGGGGTCAGCCGGGAAGAGCTGCGCCGCGTGACTTTTGCTTATGAACCCATCTGGGCCATCGGCACGGGACGCACCGCTACAGCGGAACAGGCGGGGGAAGTTTGTGCAGGCATCCGGGCGACCCTGGCGGCGCTGTATGGAAAGGAATGTGCACAGGGGACAACCATCCAGTACGGCGGCTCGATGAACGCAGGAAACGCCGCGGAGCTTCTGGCACAAGAGGACGTGGACGGCGGCCTGATCGGCGGGGCTTCGCTAAAAGCGCCGGATTTTGCCGCGATTGTGGCCGCGGCCCGATAGAGGTAAGAGGATGATCATTGAGAAAAACCCAAAACAACTCGAAGCCATGGAACAGTTCCGCAAGGGCAACCGGCAGGAAGGCTTGCGGCTCCAGGAAGAATTTGCTTCTGCTTTTCGGGAAGAATACAAAGAAAAAGATCACTGCCCCTGCAAAAAAGCCTGCCGTTACCATGGGAACTGCAAAGAATGCGTAGCCATTCACCGGGCGCATCAGGAACATGTTCCCAACTGTATGCGTCCCATCCTCAACGCAAAGATCAAGCTGCTGTCGGAGCTGACAGAACATACCATTGCGGACGAAATCGAAGCCCCGAAGGAGATTCTAAGAAAAGAATTTCAAACTGCGGCGGAGTGACTGCGCCCGCCGGGAAAGGATAAACCACATGAAAACACCATTGCTTTTGATGATTTTAGACGGCTTTGGATGCGCTCCCGACGGCCCAGGCAACGCCATCCGCAAAGCCAGCACCCCGTGTATGGATCGCTTGTTCCGGGAAAACCCGGTCACACAGATCGGGGCTTCCGGCCTGGACGTGGGGCTTCCCGAAGGACAAATGGGCAATTCGGAGGTCGGCCACACCAACATCGGGGCCGGCCGGATTGTCTACCAGGAACTGACCCGCATCACCAAAGCCATCCAGGACGGGGACTTTTTTGAAAACCCCGCGCTGCTGAAGGCCGTCCGGCAGGCAAAGCAAACCGGCGCCGCCCTGCATCTGCTGGGCCTGCTCTCCGACGGGGGCGTACACAGCCACAACCGTCACCTGTATGCCCTGCTGGAACTGGCGAAACGCGAAGGTCTGGAGCGGGTATATGTCCACGCGATTTTAGACGGCCGGGATGTGCCTCCTTCTTCGGGCAAACAGTATGTGGAAGAATGCCAGGAGGAAATCCAGCGCATCGGCACAGGGAAAATCGCCACCGTGATGGGCCGGTATTACGCTATGGACCGCGACAACCGCTGGGATCGGGTGCAGAAAGCGTACGACGCCATGGTGCTTGGCCGGGGGATCCCCGCCGCTTCTGCCGCACAAGCCGTAGAGCAGTCTTATGCCCATAATGTAACCGACGAATTTGTCGAGCCGGCCGTGTGCTGTGAACAGGCGGCCATCCGCCCGGGGGATTCCGTGATTTTCTTCAACTTCCGTCCCGACCGCGCCAGAGAAATTACCCGCAGCCTGGTGGATCCCGATTTTGCCGGGTTCCCACGGGAAGCCGGCTTCTTCCCGCTGTGCTTTGTCTGCATGACGCAGTACGATGCCGCCATGCCCGGGGTAGAGGTCGCGTTTGCACCGCAAAGCCTCAAAAACACGCTCGCCGAAACCCTCTCCGAAAAGGGCCTGACGCAGCTGCGCATTGCAGAAACCGAAAAATACGCCCATGTGACGTTCTTTTTCAACGGCGGGGTGGAGACGGTCTACCCCGGCGAGGACCGGATTCTGATCCCCTCGCCCAAGGTGGCCACCTATGATTTACAGCCCGAAATGAGCGCGTACCAAGTCACCGACGCGCTGGTGGAGCAAATCGAAAGCCGGAAGTACGATGTGATCATACTCAACTTCGCCAACTGCGATATGGTGGGCCATACCGGGGTGCTGGAAGCCGCTGTGAAGGCCGTGGAAGCTGTGGACGCCTGTGTGGGCCGGATCACTGACGCCATGGAAAAGCAGGGCGGATGCACATTGCTCACGGCCGACCACGGCAACGCGGACAAAATGATCGACAGCGATGGAACCCCGTTTACCGCGCACACTACCAATCCCGTCCCGTTCTGTGTGATCGGGTATCCCTGCCGGCTGCGGGACGGCGGTATTCTGGCGGACATCGCTCCCACGATGCTGCACATCCTGGGTCTGCCCAAACCCCCGGAAATGACAGGGGAAAGCCTCATCCAGTAACCGGATCTTTACAACAGGCGGCAACGCCTGTTTTTTTATGAAAAACCAGGCCGGATCAGGAAAACCTGAGGGATGGCGGGGCACGGTCAAAGCTGTGCCTTTGGAAAAAAACGGGCGCAGCCTTTAGAATCTTACAGGGTTGTAACGTAGGTTGCGTTCCTCCAATAAAACATGATACAATGGACGCAGAAAGCAAAACCGGGTACGGCAACAGGAAGGAGGCTTACCCATGAAAAAAATGAAAACGGTCCTGCTGTGTGTGTTTCTGTGTATCCTGGGGGTATGTCTTTCCGCCTGCCAGGCAGGAGGGCTCCCTTCTACGGCAAACGCCGCGCTGACCTATCGGCTCTCCGACGAACCCGTCACTCTGGATCCCCAAATTGCCGCGGATACCAACGCCATGATTACCATCGAGGCGCTGTTTGAAGGGCTCACTCGTCTGGATGCGGACAATGAGCCGATCCCCGGCGCAGCGGAAAGCTGGTCCTCCAACACCGACCACACTGTCTTTACCTTCCAGCTTCGGGAAAATGCCGTTTGGTCCAACGGCGATCCGGTAACTGCGCAGGATTTTCTTTATGCCTTTCAGCGGGCGCTCGATCCCGCCACGGGTTCCACCACCTGCGAACCAATGTACTGCATTAAAAATGCCGAGCAAATCCGCGCGGGAACCTTGCCGGTTTCCGAACTGGGGGTTTCCGCCCAGGGGGACTTTACCCTCATCGTGGAGCTGGAATACCCGTATGAGGAATTCCCCGCCCTGACAGCTACCACGCCTTTCATGCCCTGTCACGAGGAATTTTTCCTCAGCTGCGAAGGACAGTATGGTCTGGACGCACGGTATGTGCTGGGGAACGGACCATTCACCATGGCCAGCCGCTATGCCTGGGAGCACGGGGAAAGCATCAGCCTGACGCGTTCAGAAACGTATCAGGGTGAGGACGCCGTCTACCCATCCAGCCTGACGTTGCCGATCGGAAGCCTGGAGGAAGGGAAAAGCCTGCAAGCGCTCCTGGACGGCACAACCTGTGCGGCTTCGATTACGGTGGGGGAATTGGCTGCGGCAGAGGAAGCCGGATGCAAAATCACCTCGTTCCAGGATACCACCTGGGGGCTGGTGTTCAATACCTCGTCCGAATCCCTGAAGGATGAGGTCATCCGCAAGGCATTCATCCAGACCCTCGACCGGGAAAAACTGCTGGAATACCTTCCCGAAGAAACCATAGCCGCTTCCGATATCCTGTCCCCCTCTACGGTATTCCACGGCAGCAACTACCGCCAGCTGGCGGGCAGCGGGTTTTTCCTCCCGCAGGACGCAAGTGCGTTTGCCAATGCACAGAGCTTCCTTTCTTCCCAGGAGCAGCAAAATATGCCCTCCATCACGGTCCTGTGCCCGGACGACGAAGCGGTCAAACGGATGGTCAACGAAATGCTCATTGCCTGGAACGAAACCATGGGGCAGTATTTCAACATGGAGCCGCTTTCCCGCACGGAGCTCGAACGGCGGGTTTCCAGCGGAAATTATGACATGGCCCTGTATCCCCTCCAGGCGTCCGGGGAAGAGCCGCAGCAGGTTTTGTCCTTATTTACGTCCGGCCGGGAGGATAACCCCGCCCATCTTCAAAGCGCTGAGTACGACGCGCTGCTTTCCTCCCTGCACACACTTTCCAGTGAGGAAATGCTGGCCCGCCTGGTTTCCGCAGAAAAATATCTCAACGACCACGCGGTTTTCTATCCCCTGTATTACGAAAGCCATTATTACGCCACCGCCCCGGGCATTACCGGCGTGATTTTCCATCCGTACGGCAGAGGGATAGACTTCATCCGCGCCGGGGAAGAATAAACAGCACAAAAAAACGCAGAGGAATTTCCTCTGCGTTCTTGTTTTTTCAGCCTGCCTGATATCCCAAGGCAAATGCCTTTTCGTTCATTTCGATGAATTGGGGCTTCACGGTGGCGCGGATCGCATCAAGCCAAACCTGCTTATCCAAATCCAACTGCCGGGCCAATACCCCCAGCAGCACCACGTTCACCGCCTTGGCAGAACCCGCTTCCTTGGCCAGCTTCAGCGCATCCAGGGCCAGGAGCCGGGCCCCTTTTTCCTGCATGGCCTGGACCAGGCCCTGCGGGTATTTGGCCGCGCCGATCACTACCGGCATGGGATCGATCTGCTGGGTATTCAGCAGCAGGATCCCGCCGCGTTTGAGACAGGAAAGATATCTGGCTGCTTCGAGCTGTTCAAAGGCCAGGATGACGTCGGCTTCCCCGTCCTGGATCACCGGCGAATACACCGTTTCCCCATACCGCACATAGGTCACTACCGAACCGCCCCGCTGGCTCATGCCATGTACCTCCGACATTTTCACGTCGTACCCCTGGGAAAGCATCACGTTCCCCAAAAGCCGGCTGGCCAGCAGCGTACCCTGGCCGCCTACCCCCACGATGATCACACTTTTTCCGTCTTTCATAGCGTCAATTCCTTTCTTTGCATCGCACCTGTATGGCACAGCTGGGCGCATACGTCGCAGCCGACGCATTGGTTCGGGTCGATTACCGCTTTGCCCTCCCGCATACTGATGGCCGGGCAGCCGATCCCCATGCAGGCCGTACAGCCCACGCACAGCTCCGGCACAACCTCCAGCGGGGTATTGTGTTTGACGGACTTGAGCAGGGCGCAGGGACGGCGGCTGATGATCACCGACGGTTCCGGGGCGTCCAATTCTTCCTTGAGGGCTGTGCGGATCTCTTTTAGCTGGTACGGATCCACCACCCGTACCCGCCGGATCCCACAAGCACGGCACAGCGCCTCGAGATCCACAGCGGCCGTAACGTCGCCCCGGATCGTCTTGCCGGTACTGGGGTTTTCCTGCTGGCCGGTCATGCCGGTAGTAGAATTGTCGAGGATCATCACCACGGAATTGCTCCGGTTATAGGCGATGTCGATCAGCCCCTGGATGCCGGTATGCAAAAAGGTGGAGTCCCCAATCACGGCCACGGATTTCTTTTCGCCCTCCTCCCCACGGGCCTTGTTGTAGCCGTGCAGGCCGGACACGGAAGCACCCATACAGACGCACACGTCCATGGAGCCCAGCGGGGCGGAAGCGCCCAGCGTATAGCAGCCGATGTCGCCGCTGACAAACACCTTGGCGCGCTTGAGTTCGAAGAAGATGCCGCGGTGCGGACAGCCGGGGCACATCACAGGCGGGCGTACGGGCACGTCCTGATCCAGGTGGAAGGGGACTTCCTGTTCTACCCCCATCACCTGGCGGATGAGTTCCTGGGAGAACTCCCCGCACAGCGGGAATTTCTCTTTGCCGATCACGGGGATCCCGTGCACTTTGCAGTGGTTTTCGATAATCGGGTCGAGTTCTTCAATGACGTACAGGGTTTCCACCATCCCGGAGAACCGGCGGATCAGCTCCACCGGCAGGGGATTGGTCATGCCCAGCTTCAAATACGAAACCGTATCGCCCAGCGCATCCTTGGCGTACTGGTAGGCCGCGCCCGACACAATTACCCCGGTCTTGGCGCCGTTATCCTCAATCCGGTTGATCGCGGCTGTCTCGGCCCAGGCAGCCAGCTTGCGGGTGCGCTCCTCCACAAACGGATGGCGGCGGCGGGCAAAAGCCGGCAGCATGACGTTTTTCTGCTGGTTTTTGACATAGGGCCGCAGCGGGAGATCCTCCCTCTCCCCCAGCTCCACGGCGCTGCACGAATGGGCAATGCGGGTGGTGAGCCGCAGGATTACCGGGGTATCGAACTCCTCGGAAAGCGCATACCCCAGCTTGACAAAATCCCGGCATTCGCTGGAATCCGAAGGCTCCAGTACTGGTACCTTGGCGGCAATGGCATGGCAGCGGGTATCCTGCTCGTTTTGGGAAGAATGCATCCCGGGATCGTCGGCCACGGCAATCACCATCCCGCCGGTCACGCCGATGTACGACAGGGTGTACAGCGGATCGGCAGCCACGTTCAGCCCGACGTGCTTCATGGCGCAGAACGACCGTGCCCCACCGAATGACGCGCCGATGGCAACCTCCATGGCGACCTTTTCATTGGGGGCCCACTCGCAGAACATCTCCGTATATTTGGAAGCCGTTTCCGTAATTTCGGTGCTGGGGGTACCCGGATAGCTCGAAACTACCCGCACCCCGGCTTCATAAAGACCACGGGCAACCGCCTCGTTGCCCAGCAACAGCTTTTTCATATGTACCTCCACAATGTGAAAACTGGAAATTCTCTTTGGTTTTCTGTGCGGGAAGCCTCTCTTGTTTTCTTTTTCTTTCCCACCTTCAAACAAAATTGGTATATTTCCCTAAATATAAAAAAACCACCCGAAAATTTATAGGTGGTTTCATTATACGCTTTTCCGATTTATTTTGCAAGAGGTTTTCCCGCAACCGTCATTCGGGGATGCCTTCCTCACTGTGGTTCAAGTCGGGATGCGTACCGGTTTCGATATAAATTACCCATTCGGCGATGTTGGTGGCATGGTCGCCCATACGCTCGGCGTACTTGGCAATCAGCAGCAGATCCACCTCGCCCATGGCGTTGGTAGAGCTTGGCAGGCCCTCGGCCGCATCGCGGATCACCTTGGCAAACAGGTTGTCCACCACGTCGTCCATGCGGCAGATTTCCTCGGCTTCCTGCACATCGCGGGTCAGGAATACCTCCATCGCCCGGCGGAACATCCCCCGGGATACCTCCAGCATTTCCAAGATATCGCGCATCAGGGGGCTTTCGGCGTTAATTCCCCCTGTGCAGAGGATTTCGCTTACATCCGCGCACTGATCGCCCTCCCGCTCCACATCCGTGAGCACCTTCAGGCAGGCCGCGATGGTCCGCAGATCCTTGGCCATAGGCTGCTGCAGGGCAATCAGGCTCAGGCATTCGCGCTCGAGTTCCTGCTCCTTATTGTCGATCTCCCGGTCCCCCCGCACAACTTCCGCCGCCAGCTTCACATCGCCGGTCTGCAAAGCCTGCATGGTCTTGCCCCACTGGTCGTCCACCATCCGGCCCAGAATTTCCAGTTCCTCCAATAATTCCTTTAGTTCCTGTTCAAATAATTTGCGCATACCGCGGCTCCTCCTTCCATTAGCAATACCTTATCCAAACCGGCCGGTGATATACCGTTCCGTACGCTCGTCCTTGGGATTGTTGAACATCGATTCGGTTTCCGAAAATTCCACCACTTCCCCGCTGAGGAAAAAAGCGGTTTGATCCGCAATGCGGGCAGCCTGCTGCATATTGTGGGTGACGATTACCACCGTATATTTTTCCCGCAGATCGTCCATCAAATCCTCGATTTTCAGGGTAGAAATGGGGTCGAGCGCACTGGTCGGCTCATCCATGAGCAGGATATCCGGCTCCACCGCCAGCGCCCGGGCAATGCACAGCCGCTGCTGCTGGCCGCCCGAAAGGCCGAGCGCGGACTTTTTCAGGCGATCCTTCACATCATCCCACAAAGCGGCGTGCCGCAGGGAAGATTCCACAATTTCATCCAGGCGGCTTTTCTGCTTGATGCCATGCACCTTGGGGCCGTAGGCGATGTTGTCGTAAATGGAAAGCGGGAAAGGGTTGGGCTTCTGGAATACCATCCCGGCCCGCTTGCGCAGCAGGGTGACGTCGGTGCGGGGATCGTAGATATCCTCGCCGTCGATGGTAATTTTCCCCTCAATGCGGCAGCCGGCCACCAGATCGTTCATGCGGTTGATGGTCTTGAGACAGGTGGATTTCCCGCAGCCCGACGGCCCGATAAACGCAGTCACCTGCTTTTGCGGGATATCCAGGCTAATCCCCTTGAGGGCGTGGAAATCCCCGTAATACAGGTGGAGATTCTCAATGGAAACCTTGGTGGTATCCGTATGTTTTTTATGGATCATGGCGCATCCTCATCCTTTCTTGAGCATCCGCGACAGCAGCGCGGCCAGACGGTTGAGCAAAAATACCAGAATCAGCAACACCGCCGCCGTGGCAAAGGCTACGTTCATGGCGTCCTCAGAAGACGCTTCCCGGGCGGTCTGGTACAGGTGCAGGGTCAGGGTGCGCCCGCTCTCCATGATGTGCGAGAACGGCCCGGTAGGCATATGATACGATACCCCGGCGGTAAACAGCAGCGCCGCCGATTCCCCTACAATGCGCCCCATTGCCAGGATGATGGCCGTCAGCACGCCGGGCATCGCGCAGGGCAGCACCATGCCCATGATAATGCGGAATTTTCCCGCGCCAAGGGCCAGGGCCCCTTCCTGGTACGACTGCGGCACCGCCAGCAGGGATTCCTCGGTGGTGCGGATAATTGTGGGCAGCACGCACAGGCTCATGGTCAGCGCCCCGGCCAGGATAGACGTTTGCAGCCGGAACAGCGTGCAGAATACCGTATAGCCGAACAGCCCGAACAGGATGGAGGGGATGCCCGAGAGGACTTCGGTGGTAAAGCGGATGACCTTCACGAGCTTGCCCTGCTTGGCGTACTGCGTGAGGTAGATAGCCGAAGCAATGCCGATAGGGGCCGCAATCAGGAGCGTAAGCGCCACCAGGTAGAGCGTATTGATCAGCATGGGCAGGATCCCCTTGCGGGTGGGATCGGTCTCGGAATACGACGAGGACAGGAACGACCACGATAGGTGCGGTATCCCGCGGATCAGGATATACAGCAAAATCCCCACAAGGGCCAGCACGGTGATGGCGGCCGCAGCGTAGATCAGTCCCCGCAATACCCCGTCTACCCCTCGTTTGCGTTTATGATATAACGAAGTTTTGGTCTCATCCGGCATGGAATTTCGCCCCCCTTCTGGAAATCAGCGTAAAGGACAGGTTGACAATCATAATAAATATAAACAGCACCAGACCGATGGCGAACAGCGCCTGCCGGTGCAGGCCGGAGGCATACGACATTTCCATCGCAATGCCGGTGGTCAAAAACCGGACGGATCCGAGCAGGGAAGGCATATTGGCCACGTTGCCCGCCACCATGATGACCGCCATGGTTTCGCCGATGGCGCGGCCGACCCCCAGGATGACCCCGGACAGGATCCCCGAGCGCGCCGCCGGGATGGTGATGGAAAAAATCGTGCGGATCGGCGTGGCGCCCAGGCCGAGGGAAGCCTCGCGGTATGACGGAGGCACTGCCCGCAGGGCATTTTCCGTGACGTTGACAATGGTGGGGATGACCATAATCGCCAGGATGATCATGGCCGCCAGCAGGCTGTCGCCGATCGAGCCGGGGAATACCGCCCGGATCGCCGGTACCACGACCAGCATCCCCACAAAGCCGTAAATGACCGAGGGGATCCCCGCCAGCAGTTCAATCGCCGGACGGATCCAGCGGGAGACCTTGGGGCTGGCCAGTTCGCTGAGGAATACCGCCGTGAGTACCCCGATGGGCACCCCCAGCACAATCGCCCCGGCAGTGCCGGCCAGGGAAGAAAGGATCAGCGCCAAAATCCCGAACTGCTCGCTGGCCACATCCCAGGTGGTGCCGAACAGGAACTGGAACACGCCGATTTCCGCCAGGGCCGGGGCCCCGGCTACAATGATGTACACCGTAATGACCAGTACCGCCCCGATGGACACGCACGACGCCACCAAAAAGATGGACTGCGCGAGCTTTTCTCCGCCCTGGATCCAAAGCGACAGCACCGCGCCGGCAATCCCGGCCAGGAGGGTGTAGAAGAACGGCAGGTAATATCCCACCGAAATCTCGCTGATATTCTGGCTGGCCACCGCCGTCTGGATGCTGGCCGAGGAAACCAGCAGCACCAGGGGGCTAATCCCCGAAAGGACATATGCAATCCCGGCCAGCGTCGTGCGCCGAAACAGCAGCAGCACAATCCCGCACAGGGCCAGCGCCGGCCCCGCAATCGACGCCGCGCGCGGCAGCCACGGGATACCCACCAATACGCCGCCTTGTGCATTTTCTATCCAGAAGCCCTGGGCAAAAGTCAAATCCCAGCCCGTCACCGTATAGCCCATATCGCGGAATACAAACAGCATCTGCGGCAGGAAAAAGAATCCAACGATCCCCAGCCCCAGCAACATTGCCGCCGCCCCCTTGATCCAGGCACGCCGCTTCGCCTTGCCGTCCGCCGCAAGGCTGCTCATGGTTGTTTCCATCTCTGTTACTCCCCTTCCGCCTGCGTCCCGCTCTGTGCAGCGGGAGATGGCTCCTGCATCCGGCCTGAAGGAATCAGCCCGGCCTGTTCAATCACCTGCTGCCCTTCATCCGATTCGACAAACTCTACCCAGGCGGCAACCAGCCGGCTGTCCGTGCCTTTTTTATACACCTGCAAAAACGGCCGCTGTACCTGGTAGGTCCCGGCAATGATGTTTTCTTCCGTCGGTTCAGCCCCGTCAATCGCCAGCCCGCGCACCGAATCGTTGAGCGATTCCAGCGACACATATCCAATCGCCCCCGGATCGCTGCTGATGCGCGTCACCACTTCGCCGGTCGAAGTCAGCTCCGCATCATAGGAGCATCCCTCCACCCCGAACAGCGACTCAAACCCGTCGCGGGTACCCGAGGAAGATTCCCTGCCCAGCAGCGTGATGGGCAAATCCTCCCCGCCGACTTCCTTCCAGTTGGTAATTTCCCCCCGGAAAATCCGGCTGACCTGCTCCGAGGTCAGTCCTTGCACCGGGTTTTCCCGGCTGACAGCCAGGGCAATCCCGTCAATGGCAACCAGCAGCTGCTCAAATGCCTCGGGATGTTCCTCCTCCCGCAGATCGCGGGACAAATCCCCCAGCAGGGCCGTGCCGTTCAGCACCGCCTGCGGGGCTTCGCCGGAACCCGTGCCGCTTTTTTCCGTCACCACGCCGGGGTATTTCTCCTGAAAAGCTTCCCCCAGCGCCTGGCATACCTTGGTCATAGAGGTAGAACCCGTCATGGTCAGCTTGCCGGAAAGCTCCCCGCTCAGCTCTACCTTCTCTCCATACAAAATCTGGCCGCAGCCCGTCAGGCACCACAGCAGCGATACTGCCGCCAGCAGCGCCGCGATGCCTCTGCGTTTGCACCCCATTTCCAGGGCCCCCTTCTCTATTCTCCGTCTGCGCGCGGCTGCACGCGGTGTTCTTCTGGATCCTCCCGCCAAACGGGGGCCGCGCCCCCGCACAAGAAAAGCCGCTGCTTTGCAAAGGAAAGGACAGCGGCCGCCCCGGCTTAGCGCGCCGGGTCCGGGTCAATATAGGGAAGCAAGGATGATGGAAGTAACAATGCCAAACAGCAAAAGCCCGCAGCATCCGATTGCCATCACCCGCATCCAGAGCCTGGTGGTGCTTTTTTCTTTTTTCGCCGGCCTGTCCTTCGGCTGGGGCGCCGGCGAGGTTTTTGCCGGACGGTGTTTCTTTGCAGACATCCTGCTTCCCCCCTTTCCCTTTATTGTAAAAAAATACGGGATGAAAATCAAGAGAGAAAAGGCAAAATGTTGTAAACACTTTGCACAGGTTTTTAGGGGTTTGCAAGAAATCTGTCTTCCTGCCGGGGAAGCGGTTGACATCTTCCTTATTTTCTCATAAAATGATAAGTTACAGGGTATATATTTGGACATCCTAATGGTTTAGGTAGAGTATGATTTGGAAATCTTCCGGCATGCATCGGCTGCCGGAAGCATTTGGATGCAAATCTGATGCATCCTTCCCCTATCCTAATGGATATATGAGGAAAGAAAAAAGAGGTGTTTTAGTGGCATACGATACGCACAGAAACGGCAACAGCCGCGAACCATATAGGAACCCTTCCTCCGGCCGCTCCCCCGGCGGACAAGCCCGTCAGCCCTCCGGCAGACGGTATTCCCCGCCAAACCGCAGCCGGCCGCCCGAAGAAGTCGACCGGTACCACTATGTCGACCGCGATATTTACAGTTCCAGCAAACGCGGCGCAGGCGGCACGCCCCCGGGCGGCAAGCCTCCAAAAAAGAAAAAGAGCCGTCTCAAGGTGGCCATCCTCGTCACCCTGAGCATCCTTCTGGTTTTGGTACTCGCTGCCGTGGGGTTTGTTTACCTGATGTTTTCCCGCCTCAACCGTCCGGAAATCGACATCCACCAGTATTCCACCGCATCGGATCCCGAGGTGGCTTCCATGCCGGACGTGATGAATATCCTGCTTATCGGCGTGGATAAAAACGACGACGGCACAAACGGCCGTTCCGATTCCATGATGCTGGTTTCCCTCAACAGCAAGCAGAAAACCATGAAAATGGTCTCCTTCCTGCGCGATACCTATGTGGATATCCCCACCGTGGGCATGGAAAAGCTCAACGTGGCCTATATGACGGGCGGCGCCAGCCTGACCATGCAGACGCTGCGCAACAACTTCCTCGTGAGTGTGGATCGCTATGTGGAGATCGATTTTGAAAATTTTGCCTCCATTATCGACGCCATGGGCGGCATCGAGGTGGAAATCAACCAGGCGGAGGCCGATTATCTTAACGAAGTCCGGGGCGAAAACCTTTCTGCCGGCACCAACCATATGCGCGGCGCTCTGGCTTTGTATTATTCCCGCATGCGCTATCTGGACAGCGACTTTGCCCGCACCTCCCGGCAGCGGCAGGTGATCGGGTGCATGATGGATAAAATCCAGCAGATGGGGCCGGTGGAAGCCGTGTCGTTCATCTGGAACTGCATGCCCTACATCACCACCAACCTCTCAAACGGGGAACTCACCGCTTTGGCTACGCAGGCGCTCGACATCACCAATTATGAAACCGGCACCCTGTATATCCCCTACAAGGACATGTATGAAAACGACCGGAATGAAGCCGGTGACGTGCTGGTCCCCGATCTGGAAGCCAACCAGGACAAGCTCCAGGAATTCCTGTATCCGGAAGAAACTGCATCCCCGCAGTCCTAAAAATCAAGCCACGCAAAAGGAGAGACAAACCGTATGGAAGACAAAACGTTCTATATCACCACCCCCATCTATTACCCCTCGGGGAAAGCGCACATCGGCCACAGCTACTGCACGGTGGCCAGCGACGCCATTGCCCGCTACAAGCGGATGCAGGGCTTTGATGTGATGTTTTTGACCGGCACCGACGAACACGGCCAGAAAATCGAGCTCAAGGCCAAGGAAGAAGGCGTGACCCCGAAGGAATATGTGGATAAGATCGTAGCGCAGTTCCAGGATTTGTGGAAGCTCCTGGACATTTCCAACGACCGGTTTATCCGCACCACCGACGAAAAACACGTCCAGGCGGTGCAGAAGATTTTCCATCGCCTCTACGACAAAGGCGAAATTTACAAGGGCGCGTACAAGGGATGGTACTGCACCCCCTGCGAATCCTTCTGGACGGAAACCCAGCTCAAAGACCACAAGTGCCCCGACTGCGGACGCGAAGTCAAGTGGGCCGAAGAAGAAGCGTATTTTTTCAAGCTCTCCGAATACGCAGACCGGCTGCTCAAGCTCTATGAGGAACGCCCGTCCTTCATCCAGCCGGAAAGCCGCAAAAACGAGATGATCAACTTTATTAAGCAGGGGCTTGAGGATCTGTGCGTCACGCGCACCAGCTTCACCTGGGGCATCCCGGTGGATTTTGATCCGGGGCATGTGGTGTATGTGTGGCTCGACGCCCTCACCAACTACATCACCGCCCTGGGCTACGCTTCCGACGATGACGCCGACTACCGCAAATACTGGCCCGCCGACGTGCATTTTATGGGCAAGGAGATTGTGCGCTTCCATGCCATCATCTGGCCCGCCATGCTCATGGCGCTGGGCCTGCCGCTGCCCAAACAGGTGTACGGCCACGGCTGGCTTCTTTTCGGCGACGGGACAAAAATGTCCAAATCGAAGGGGAACGTGGTCGATCCCCTTGTGCTGTGCGACCGTTATGGGGTTGACGCGATCCGGTATTTCCTCCTGCGGGAAATCCCCTTCGGCGCGGATGGCAATTTCACCAACGAAGCCCTCATTGGCCGCATCAATGCCGACCTGGCCAATGACCTGGGGAACCTGCTCTCCCGTACCACCGCCATGGCGCAGAAATATTTCGGCGGCAAGCTCCCTGCAAAGCGGGAAGAAGCCCCCATCGACAGGGAATTGCAGGAAATGGCTGCCAGCCTGCGGGCCAAGTGTGACGAAAACATCGAGAAATACCAGTTCTCGAACGCCCTGGCGGAAATCTGGAAGCTGATTGCCCGCGCCAATAAATACATCGACGAAACCGCCCCCTGGGTTCTGGGCAAGGATGAAGCGCAATTCCCGCGCCTGGCCGCTGTGCTGTATCACCTGTGCGAAGTGCTGCGGATCGTATCCATCCTGCTTACCCCCTTTATGCCAAACACCGCCCCAAAAATGCAGGAGCAGCTCGGCATCTCCGGGGAAGCCGTGTCGTATGCCTCTGCGGGCACCTGGGGCGGCTTCCCGGAAAGCGCGGTGATCCAGAAAGGGGAAGCCCTGTTCCCGCGCATCGACGTAGAAAAGGAAATTGCCGCTCTCATTGCCCTCATTGGCGATACCAGCGGCAAGGCTGCCGCACCGGAAGCCAAACCGGAAACCGCCAAGAAACCCTTGCCCGAAGGACTGGCGCAGATCGGGATCGAGGACTTTGCCAAGGTAGAGCTGCGGGTGGCCAAAATCCTCGCCTGCGAACCTGTTAAAAAAGCGAAAAAGCTGCTCAAGCTCACCCTGGACGACGGCCAGGGGCAACGCACCGTGGCTTCGGGGATTGCCAAGTGGTATACACCGGAGGAGCTCATCGGCAAAAGCGTAATTCTGGTGGCGAACCTCAAACCGGCCGTGCTGTGCGGCGTGGAAAGCCAGGGGATGATCCTCGCGGCCGACAGCGGCGAGGATACGGCAAAGGTCCTTTTTGTGGACGGGATCCCCGCCGGAAGCCCCATCCACTAAGCGCATACCAAAAAGGAGGGATTCCGCTTTGTATACTATTTTTGATTCCCACGCCCATTACGATGACGACGCCTTCGATACCGACCGCGAGTCCCTGCTCCCCCGCCTGCACGAAAACGGGATCTGCCATATCGTGAACGTGGGCGCTTCCCTGCAAGGGTGCCGGGATTCCGTCGCACTCGCCCGGCAGTACCCTTTTCTTTCCGCCGCGGTGGGGGTACATCCCCTGCATGCCCACGAAATCCCCGCCGATTACCTGGCGGAGCTGGAAGGGATGCTCGGGGATCCAGAGGTAGTGGCTGTGGGAGAAATCGGGCTGGATTACCATTATAAGGACAGCGCCCCCCGCGACGTGCAGAAGGAGGTATTTGAAGCGCAGCTGGAACTGGCCGCCCGGCACAATCTGCCGGTGATTATCCATGACCGCGAAGCCCACGGGGACACCATGGAAATCCTGCGTAAATACCGCCCGCAAGGGGTAGTACACTGCTTCTCTGGCAGTGCCGAGATGGCCAGGGAAGTGGTTTCGCTCGGCATGTATATCGGCCTGGGCGGGGTGGTCACCTTCAAAAATGCCCGGGCCGCCGTGGAGGTTGCGGCGTCGATCCCGCTGTCGTCGCTGCTGCTCGAAACCGACGCGCCGTATCTTGCTCCCGAACCCCACCGGGGCAAGCGGTGCGACTCTTCCATGATTGCCTATGTGGCCGACCGGATCGCGCAGATCCGGACCGATGCGGCGGGGGTTCGCATCACACCGGAAGACATCTGCCAAACCGCCCGGCAAAACGCCGAGCGCCTGTTTGGCCTTACGGGAAGAAAGAAGGATTGACCCTTGACCATCACCTATGTGTATCATCAGAACCTATATGTCAACGTGACGAACCGCTGTCCCAACGCCTGTGAGTTCTGCCTGCGGGTTTCCGGCGATCGGGTGGGGGATTCCGGCAGCCTCTGGCTGGACCGGGAACCGACCCGGGAGGAAATTTTGCAGGACATCCAGGCACGCGACCTGTCGGCTTACGGACAGCTTGTCTTTTGCGGATTCGGCGAGCCGACCTGCCGGCTGGAGGATATCCTGTGGGTGTGCGACCGGGTGAAAGCGGCTTCTCCTATCCCGATCCGCATCAATACCAACGGGCTTTCGGACCTCATCCACAAAAAGCCCACCGCCCCGCTGTTTGCCGGACGGTTCGATATGGTTTCGGTGAGCCTGAACGCCTCCACCCCCGAAAAATACGACGCGCTGTGCCACTCGCAGTATGGCCTGGAGGCTTTGCCGGCTATTCTGCGCTTTACGCGGGAAGTGCGAAAATATGTGCCGCAGGTGCGCATGACGGTGGTGGACACCATGCCGCCGGAAGAACTCGAAGCCTGCCGGAAGCTGTGTGCCCAGACCGGCGCGGAATTTGTGGTGCGGGCGTATTCCGCCGACTGGCAGGACCCTGCCTGATTCCCCACAAACACCAAAAGACGGATCGAAAACCCGATCCGTCTTTTTCTTTTTTCCCGCTCAGGCCGCAGGCGCATACTTCGACAGCTTGATCACCAAGACGGTAATGTCGTCATCATGGCCGTCTTCCCGCTGTTCCATGGCTTTTTGTACCAGCAGCTCCGCCAGTTCCTTGGGTTCCCCCTCCTTCCATTTTTGCAGGATCCCCGAAACCCATGTTTCCCCTGTGGCAATCGCACCGTCGGAGAACATCACCAAAAGATCGCCGTCCTGCATGGAGGAATCCACCTGGGAAAATACGGCTTCTTCCAGAATCCCTACCGGCAGCGATACGGCATCCAACCGCTCCACTTCGCCTTTGCGGCGCAAAAAGCTGACCGGCGCCCCCGCCTTGCGCAGTTCCACCTTCCCGCTGAACAGGTCGATCGACGCCACGTCCAGTGTGGACAGCGTTTCTTCCCCTGATTTGACCATCAGCGCGGAATTCGTAATCTTCAGCGCGCACGCAAATCCCACCCCGGCCTTCACCAGGGTAGCCATCAATCCGGCTGCCATTGCGCCGTCCACTGCCGCCCGGCCGCCGGTGCCCATCCCGTCGCTGATCATCGCGATCTGCCGGCCCGTACCATCCTGGAAGCATTCGTAACTGTCGCCGCACAGCGTCCCGCCCGCGCAGGTGTGCTGCGATACCCCAAAGCTGGCCCGGTAAATGGGGCGTTCACTGATCTGGAACCGGCATATCCGTCCCGCTACGCTCACACAGGGCTTTTCAAAATGCCGGCCGGTTACTTTTGCCACGGTCCGCGCGATGTGTGAGCGGGAAAGACGGGATTTTTCCGCAGCAGGCGCTTCGATTTCCACCACCATCCGGTTATGCCGGTCGATCCGGCAGCTGACATCCGTCGGGTGTACCGAAAATTCATACAGCGCCTTGTTGATTTTTGCGGCCATCCCAAAATCAAATTCTTCACACAGTTCCAGTTCCTTCGCCATATCCCGCAGCATCTGCCCGGTCGTCGAAAACTGCTCCATCACCACGCCGCGTACCTGCGATACCCGCCGCTGTGCCGATTCCTTATGCAGAAAATCCTGATAATGCTGATTCACGCTCGACGCCATTTCCCCCAGACGGCTGCAATGTTCCTGAAATTCCGGCGGGAAATCCCCCCGCTCGACCATCCCCTTTTGCCGCAGGGGTTCGGTCAGCCCCCCAAGCTGATCCATCTCCTTATGCGGGGAATTCCCCCAGCAATACCCCCGCAGGCCGCATCCCTGGCACACTTCGTCCACAGCCTGCTGATAGACCCCTTCCACTGTGGGGGCGGAAGCCCTCTCCAGCCGCCGGGATACCTGCTCGACCGATTCCGATACGCTTTCAAGCGCGGAAGCGGCAAACCCCAGCTTCATCATCACCGACCGCCGGATCCCGTCGCTGTGCGCCAGCTGCGCCGGCTGGCGGAAAATAGCGGCAAAGGCGCTGCCCGTGCGGCCCGGCCATACGGTAAAAATCACGGTGGCGGCCATGACCTCATACAGCCCGGTAAGTACGGCCTGTCCGCCGCCCACCTGAAGGGAACCTACCCCATTGGCCACAATAAACACAAGTGCTGTCGCCACCCGTCCCAAGGGGGAAAAGATCCCCGCCATCAGTCCCGCAAACGCCAGCGCACCGGATACCCCGTTAATCCCGGAGGTGGCCAGCCCAAACATAGCCCCGGCCACAATCCCGGAAATGCTGCCCCCCACAACCCCGCCGTACCGGCAGGAAAACAGGATCAGCAGGATAGCCGCCACCCGCCCAATGGAAATCACCCCGATGGTAATGGTTGAGAGCGACAGCACCAGGATCCCCATCGTGAGGATGACACAGGCCAGTTCCGCATGGTTGAGGGAACCCGTCCCTTTCTGCCCCATGGCGAGCACCGAAGCCCGCGAGAAAAAGTATGCCCCGCAGCCCCCCAGCAGGGATTCCGCAGCATACAGGATCCAGGTATGCAGCGCGGAGCCATCCATGGCCGCTACGGCAATCCCCGTTGCCAGCAGGGGCAAAAAGGAAATTACCGGGGCAAACCAGGGGTTCAGCCGAAGATCCCCCATCCGGCTCAGCGTCCAGCGGATGGCTCCTACCGCCAATACCGCCGCCAGATACCGCGCGGGGAAATGGATGGCTGACGGCACGAGATACCCGGTAACCGCTCCTGCCATAGCGGCAATCATCGCGCTGTACGGCCCGGCTGCTGCGGCCGCGACACCAAAGGGGGCGTAGCGGCCGAATACAATCCCCCGGGAACACACAAACCCTACGGCAAAATACGCGCCGTACAGCACCGCCTTGCGCACCACTGCCGAGTTCAGCAGCGGATGGCGCAGCAGCTTGCGCCGGAAGAATTCCCGTTTTTCCATTATCCGTTGTTTCATGGCCAGCCCTTCCTTTGTCCTTTCCCGTTTCTGTCTTTCGTCCGGGCTTGTCCGCCCGGGGTTCTGCTTCCCATTATAGGCCGGGCCGGTGTGCATCTTTTGTCACAACCCGCCGGGGCATTTTGCCGGGAAATGGGAAATCCTCTGCCCGGCTGTCCGCCGCCGGATATACGTTGATTGTTCGCCCGGTTTATGCTACAATAATATATAAGAATTTTTCAGAAAGAAAGGTGTCCCCCTATGGAATACGTTATCGCCGAACGGATGCGCCATATGAAGCCTTCCGCTATCCGGGAGATTTTCAAATACTCCGCCAATCCCGAGTACATCCCGTTTTCTGCGGGCAATCCTGCCCCCGAGGCGTTCCCCTGCCGCGAAATGGCCGAGATTTCCGCTAAAATTTTTGCCGAAAATCCCATCGGCGCGCTGCAATATAACTTTACCGAAGGCTATCCCGCCCTGCGCGACGCCGTACGCCAGGATCTGCGGGACCGTCTGCACATCGGGAAAGAGATGGATGACGTGCTTATTACCTCCGGCGCGCAGCAGGTCATGGATCTGGCTGCAAAAGTCCTGTGCAATGAGGGCGATGTCATCCTGTGCGAAGCCCCCAGCTTCATTGGCTCGCTCAATACCTTCCGTTCCTACCGGGTCCGGCTGCGCGGCATCCCCATGCAGTCCGACGGCATGGATCTCGCGGCTCTCGAACAGGCCCTGCGCGAAGAGCCGGACGCGAGATGCATCTATACGATCCCGAATTTCCAGAACCCCTCCGGCATTACGATGTCCCTCGAAAAACGCAAAGCCCTCTACGCTCTGGCCAAGCAGTACGGCGTGCTCATTCTGGAGGACAACCCCTACGGCGATCTGCGCGTATCCGGGCAGGATCTGCCCTGCATCAAGTCCTTTGACGAGGAGGGCCTTGTGATCTACGCCGGTTCCTTCTCCAAGGTAATTTCCCCCGGCCTGCGCGTGGGCTACGCCTGCGCCCCGAAGGAAATCCTTCAGAAAATGGTGGTCGGCAAGCAGGGGCAGGACGTACACACCAATATTTTGGCCCAGATGCTCTGCCACGCCTTTTTGACCGAATACGACTATACCGGACATCTGGCCCGCCTGCGGGAAATTTACCGCCAGAAATCGGCCCTCATCCTCGGAAAAATCGAAGAACATCTCGTGCCGCAGGGGGTAACTTACGCTCCCGTAGAAGGCGGCCTGTTTGTCTGGTGTACGCTGCCGGAAGGGATCGACATGCTGGAATTTTGCCGCAAAGCCGTCGAGAAAAAGGTCTGCGTCGTGCCGGGCAGCGCGTTCCTTACCGACGAATCGCTCCCCTGCGCTTCGTTCCGCATGAACTTCTCTACCCCCACCGACGAACAGATCGTCCTCGGCACAGAGCGCCTTGGCCAGCTTGCCGCCGAAATGCGCGCCCAATAACCATTTGGAGGAAAGAAACCTATGGAAACGACCACACCCCCACAGAAAAAAATCATCTTCAGCGCCATCCAGCCCAGCGGAACCATCACCCTCGGCAATTATCTGGGCGCACTGAAAAACTGGACCCAGCTCCAGGAGGAGTATCGGTGTATTTTTGCCCTGGCCGACCTGCATACCATCACCGTGCGCCAGGAACCTGCCGTGTTCCGCCGCAATACCCTGGAGGCATATGCCCTGCTGCTGGCCTGCGGTGTCGATCCCCAAAAAAGCCCGTTTTTCATCCAAAGCCAGGTGCATACCCATGCCGAGCTGGCCTGGATTTTAAACTGCTATACCCAATTCGGGGAGCTCTCCCGCATGACCCAGTTCAAGGATAAATCCTTAAAGCACGCCGACAACATCAACGTGGGCCTGTTTGCGTACCCCAGCCTGATGGCCGCGGATATCCTGCTCTACCAGGCGGATCTCGTCCCGGTCGGGGCAGACCAGAAGCAGCATCTGGAGCTTGCGAGGGATATTGCCGCGCGGTTCAATGGGATCTACAGCCCGACCTTTACCATCCCCGACCCGTACATCCCCAAGGACGGGGCACGCATCATGTCGCTCCAGGATCCCACAAAGAAGATGTCCAAATCCGATGAGAACCCCAACGCCTGGGTGGCCCTGCTCGACAAGCCCGACGATATTGTGCGCAAATTCAAGCGGGCCGTCACCGACAGTGAAGGCGGCGTACGCTATGCCGAAGGCAAGGACGGCGTCAACAACCTGATAGGCATTTATTCCTGTGTCACCGGGAAAAGCTGCGCGGAAATCGAGAAGGAATTCGACGGCAAGGGGTATGGGGACTTCAAGGCCGCGGTAGCAGAAGCCGTGACGGATCACCTGCGCCCCATCCAGGAGGAATACGCCCGTCTCATCCAGGACAAAGCCTATCTGGAACAATGCTACACTGCCGCTGCCCAAACGGCCCTATCCCTCTCACAGCGGACGCTGAGCAAGGTAATGAAAAAAATCGGATTCCTCCCCCCTGCCAAACCATAACCCTTCGTCCTGTGTGCGCAGGACCTGCCGGAAGGGGACGGAAACAAAAAACTCCATGCGTCCGGGAGCCTTCCCGCTGCATGGAGCTCTTCTTTGTTGTATCTGGCCTCACCGTTCGCTGGGGAGCCATTCTTCCCCCAAAAACAACCAGTCATCCAGATCGCACAAGGCGGCGGAGTCGCTCTTTTTCCCTGCCGGGAGGAGCCGTTCCGGCCGCGAAAGAAGCCATTCCTTGGTATTTTCCATTGCACTTTCCTCCTTTATCTTTTAAAAGACGCTTTTTTAGTATATGCGAAAGAAGCAAAAAAGAAGATCGAATCCCGCAGGAAAATTTCCCATCTTTTTGTGGGATCGGGTAAAATTTTCCTGCAAACGCCATGGAAATCTTGAGGGGGACAAAAAATGAACCCCCATCCGGTTGACTATTTAAGGGTACAGCCATATAATAAAAGGCATGACGCAACATACACCGGGCCAGCCGGCCCAAAGGGGGAAGCTATGCAGGACTTTTTGAAACGGACCTGGGCGGAAATCAACCTGGATTCCATCCGCCACAATTATACGACGATCCGGCAAGCGGTGCATACGGGCACAAAAATCTGCTGGATCGTGAAAGCCGACGGGTACGGCCATGGGGCCGTGTTTGTCGCCCGGGAGCTGGAAGCCATGGGAGCGGATTGGTTTGGGGTATCCAATTTGGAAGAAGCCATCCAGCTTCGCCGCGGCGGGATTTCCGGATCCATTTTGATTTTGGGCCATACCCCCCCTTCCCTGGCCGCCAGACTCAGCGAACTGCATATTTCGCAAACGGTGTTCTCTTTCGCCTATGCCGAGGCGCTCTCATCCTTTGCGGCAAAGGCCGGCACGGCGGTCTCCATCCATGTAAAAGTCGATACCGGCATGAGCCGGATCGGGTTTTTATACCAGAAAGAAACGCAGTACCGGTCTACCCTCGACGAAATTGAACAGGTATACCGGCTTCCCGGCCTGGTGCCGGAGGGGATTTTTACCCACTTTGCCGTATCGGACGAGGGGGAAAGCGGGGAAGCCTTTACCCACGAGCAATATGCCCGCTTTTGGGACGCGCTCGAAAAGCTGAAGGCCAGAGGGATCACGTTCCCTCTGCGGCACTGCTCCAACAGCGGGGCTGTCCTGGATTATCCCGAGTTCCACCTGGATATGGTCCGCCCGGGCATCATTGTTTACGGTATCCTGCCTTCGCAGGCGATCCGCCATCCCCTCCCCCTGCAGCCGGCCATGGAACTCAAAACCATCATTTCCCTGCTGAAAACCGTAGAGCCGGATACCTCCATCAGCTACGGCCGCTGCTTCCATACCCGGCGCCAAACCCGCGTGGCTACCGTACCGATCGGGTATGCCGACGGGTATCCCCGGTATCTGTATGACCAGGCCGATATGCTGGTATGCGGAAAACGCGCACCGATTGTGGGACGCGTGTGCATGGATCAGCTCATGCTGGACGTCACCGACATCCCCGAAGCGCAGGAAGGCATGACCGTCACCATCTTTGGCCGGGACGGGACGGAGGAAATCCCCGTGGAAGAACTAGCCGCACTCAACCATACCATCCCGTATGAGACGATCTGCATTGTGGGAAAACGGGTCCCGCGGATCTACCTGCGGGAAGGCCGTCCGGTGGGACAGCTCAATTACATCTGCCCGCCTGCCGAGGAATAACGGCAAAACAAAAAGACGCCACAGGGCGTCTTTTCTTTTTCAGCAGGCTATCCCGCCTTATTGGAAATATTTGACCCCGGAAGCAAAGATCTTCTGATCCTTTTCTCCCGGCACATTGCGGTACAGATCCTTTCCCATGCGCTCGGAATGCGCCATTTTCCCAAAGACCCGGCCGTCCGGGCTGGTAATCCCTTCCACGGCGCACAGGGAGCCGTTGGGGTTCCACCGGATATCCCCGCTGGGATTGCCCTGTGGATCCACATACTGCGTCGCCACCTGCCCATTGGCAGCCAGCTCCTCGAGCACCTGCGGGCTGGCGACAAACCGGCCCTCGCCGTGGGAAACCGGCACCGCATGGATATCGCCCGTTTCCACTCCAGCCAGCCAGGGGGAGCGGACCGACGTCACCCGGGTGTATACCATGCGGGAAACATGGCGGCCCAAGGTATTGAATGTCAGGGTTGGGGCGTGCTCCGAAGGCGGGGTAATTTTTCCGTAAGGAACCAGCCCCAGTTTGATCAGCGCCTGGAACCCGTTGCAAATCCCCAAAATGAGACCGTCGCGCTGCTCCAAAAGCGCCGAAACCGCCTCGGCCATCCGCGGGTTGCGGAACGTGGTGGCGATAAACTTGCCGGAGCCGTCCGGCTCGTCGCCGCCGGAGAAGCCGCCGGGGAACATCAAAATCTGAGCCTGGCGGATCCGTTTTTCCATCTCCCGGAGGGTATCCTCAATCTCGGCGGGCGACAGGTTGCGCACCACCAGGATGTCCGTCTGTGCGCCGGCCGCTTCAAAGGCACGGGCCGTATCCACCTCGCAGTTGGTCCCCGGGAACACCGGGATAAACACTCGCGGTTTTGCCGTGCGCACCGCCGGGCCCTGGGGATTCCTTTGGGTAAACAGGGGGATCTCCCGGGACAGCTTCTCTTCCGGCACACAGGTGGGGAAGACTTCTTCCAGCGTACCAGTCCATCGGGCGAGTAAATCCGGAAGCGCCATGGCCTGTCCGTCCAGCACAATCTCCGGGGACTGCGTCACCTGGCCCAGCAGCACCCCGTCAAGCGCAGGATCCAGCCCGGCCCCTTCTGCCAGCTCGATCACCAGTTCGCCGGACTTGGGCGCAAACAGCACCGCGCGGGCAAGTTCTCCCTGACAGGAGGGATCAAAGGCAAAGCCCAGTCCGTTGCCAAAACACATGCGGGCTACAGCGGCAGCCACGCCGCCCTCCTTCACCACCGACGCAGAAGCAATCTGCCCGTTTTGCGCCATGCGGTGCACCGCCTCGTAATACGCCCGCAGTTTTTTCCACTCAGGCAGCAGGGTATCGCCGTTTTCCGGCAGGGGGAGCAGCAACACCTGCGATCCCGTCCGCTGGAACGCCGCCGATACCGTACGGCTGGCCTTGGTCATCCCCACGGCAAAGCTCACCAGTGTGGGCGGCACGTCCAGGCTCTCGAACGAACCGGACATACTGTCCTTGCCGCCAATCGCCGGGATCCCCAGCCCCAGCTGCGCCGAAAGCGCGCCGAGCAGGGCAGCGGCAGGCTGTCCCCAACGCTGCGGATCGTGGCGCAGGCGCGGGAAATATTCCTGGAAGGTCAGGCGGGCCGCCAGGGGATTGGCCCCCACCGCCGCCAATTTGGAACAGCTTTCCACCACGGCGTACGCCGCGCTGTGAAACGGGCTGAACTTCGCAATCCCCGGGAGATAGCCGTACCCCATTACCGTCGCATCGTCCGTCTCCCCTCGCTCCAGCGGAAGCTTGGCCACCATGGCTTCTTCGGGGGTGAGCTGGTATTTTCCCGCAAACGGCATCAGGACGGTCGCCGCCCCAATGCTCGCGTCAAACCGCTCCACCATCCCTTTTTGCGAACACACCTCCAGGCGCGCCAGGTTTTCCCGGAACGCTTCGGTCAGCGGCATCTCCCGCAGCGGTTCGGGAACCTGATCGCGGTAGGACTGCGCCGGATCCGGTGCGGCAATCCACGCCCGAGCCGTCTGGGGTACGCCGTTCGTATTGAGGAAATCACGGCTGATGTCCACAATGCAGTCCCCGCGCCAGACCATGCGCAGACGGCGTTCCCCGGTAACCTTAGCTACCACCGTTGCCGGCAGGTTTTCTTCCTTTGCCGCGGCGAGGAAAGCATCCACATCGCCCGGGGCCAAAACGACCGCCATACGCTCCTGGGACTCGGAAATGGCAAGCTCCGTACCGTCGAGGCCGTCGTATTTTTTCGGCACGTCATCCAGCGTGATGTACAGCCCGTCAGCCAGCTCGCCGATGGCTACGCATACCCCGCCCGCACCGAAATCGTTGCACCGTTTGATCTTCTTCGCGACCTCCGGGTTACGGAACAATCGCTGGATTTTCCGCTCGGTGGGCGGGTTTCCCTTTTGTACTTCGGCCCCGCACTCGGTAATCGAATCCTGCGTGTGGGCTTTGGAAGAACCTGTCGCACCGCCGCAGCCGTCCCGGCCGGTCGCACCGCCCAGCAGTACAATCGCATCGCCCGGCTCCGGGATGCCCCGTGTCACATTTTCTTTCGGGGAAGCCCCAATCACCGCACCAATTTCCATCCGCTTAGCCACATAGCCCGGATCGTACAGCTCCGTGACCTGGCCTGTCGCCAGGCCCACCTGGTTCCCGTAGGAGCTGTAGCCCGCCGCGGCCGTCGTGGTGATTTTGCGGGTAGGGAGCTTACCGAGCAGGGTTTCCTCCACCGGCGTACGGGGATCACCCGAACCCGTCACCCGCATGGCCTGGTACACATAGGCGCGGCCGGAAAGCGGGTCGCGGATGGCCCCGCCCAGGCAGGTGGCCGCTCCGCCGAACGGTTCGATCTCCGTGGGATGGTTGTGCGTCTCATTTTTAAACTGGACCAGCCAGCGCTGGACCTGCCCGTCTACCTCGACCGGCACCTCGATGGAGCAGGCATTAATTTCCTCACTCACATCCAGATCCGGCAGCCTGCCCTGCTTCCGCAGGAGCTTCATCCCCACCACGGCCATATCCATCAGGGAAACCGGGCGATCCGTTTTGCCATAGACTTCCCCGCGGGCGGCATGGTACGCGGCAAGAGCCTCCTCGATGGCCCCGCTCAGCGCCCCCTTCTGGATTTCGATCTCTTCCAGCCGGGTGAGAAACGTGGTATGCCGGCAGTGATCCGACCAATAGGTATCGATGACCCGCAGCTCCGTCACGGAAGGATCGCGGTTTTCCTCGTCGCGGAAGTAATCCCGGCAAAACCGCAGGTCATCCATCGTCATGGCAAAGCCCATGCCGTGATAATATTTCTCCAACAGCGTATCGTCCCAACCGATAAAGCCATTCACACGCTCCACATCGTCCGGCACGTCGGTTTCGAGATCGAGGCTTTCGGGTTTTTCCATAGAGGCCAGCCGGCATTCCACCGGGTTGATGAGGTACTGCTGGATGTTCTCCCACTGTGCCGGGGAGAATTCCCCCTCCAGTGCAATCACCCGCGCCGTGGCTACCTCAGGACGTTCCCCATGCGTCAAAAGCTGGACGCACTGCGCCGCCGAATCTGCCCGCTGGTCGTACTGCCCGGGAAGGTATTCGATGGCAAAGGCCGTCCACCCGGAGGGAAAGGAAACTTCTTCCTCATACACCTCATCCACATTGGGCTCTGAAAAAATGGTCCGGCAGGCCGGGGCAAATTCTTCCCGGCTCAGCCCGGAAACATCATACCGGTGCAGCAGCCGCAGGGATCGCAGGGAAGAAATCCCCAAATGCTCCTGCAAATCAGCCAATAGCTGCCGGGCCTCCACATCAAACCCCGGCTTTTTTTCTACAAATACGCGAATTACGTCCGACATACTTCCTCCCTTTCCCCTGCATACACAGGGTCCTTCTCTGCTATGTTATCTTTTTCGTTTTCTCCCGGGCCGTTCACAAATGCCAGGATTTCCGGCATCTGCTCCTGGCAGTCCAGCTTTCCCAGTTCATAATAGGGCAGGATCTTTTCCGGATTGCGCTCACACCGCGCTACCTGTACCGGCACGCTCGGCCGGATCAGATATGCCTTGCCCTGCTCCTGCATCTGACGGCAGTAGGTAAGCTCCTCCCGATACACCTTCGGCCGCTCCAGCATGGCACGCACCAGCGCCGGATACCGCCGGAAATGGGTTTGCAGCAGCCGCCTGGGGTAATCCGGCTTGTCCGGCCGCACATACGACGCATCACGGGTGAGGATAACCACATGCCGGTCATAGCCGTCCTGTACGGCCTGCTCCAGCGGGATGGGCATGGCAACCCCGCCGTCGAGATACCGCCGCCCGCGGATTTCCACCATCCGCGAGACAAACGGCAGGGCGCTGCTGGCGCGGATCACATCCATCCGGTCGTCGAGGTCTTCTTTTTCAAAGAAAAACGGCTTACCCGTATCTACGTCTGTTACACCGACCCGAAACCGAACCGGGGATCGGTAAAACGTCTCGTAATCGAAGGGGAGCTGTTCATGAAACAGCCGCCCGAAAATATAGTCGTAGCCAAAAAGGTTCCCTGTCGAAATCAGATTGCGCCGGCTCAAATATTGATGCGTGGGGACAAAGCTGTTAAAAATCTCGCGGTTGCGATCCACCTGCCCGGAAATCCAGCTCAGCGCGTTGCACGCCCCGGCAGATACCCCATACACCGCGTCGAACCGGATCCCATGATCCGCCAGTACCTGCAACACCCCGGCAGTATATGCGCCCCGCATCCCGCCGCCTTCCATCACCAGGCTCACAGACATGGCTGCCCCTCCTTTCGGGTTTGCAATGTTTCCCTTCTATCATATAGAAAAAATCCCGATTTGGCAAGCCAAAGAATACGGTTTGTCCCATCCGGCGGAATTTTCTGAAAAAACCCTTGCTTTTTTCCAAAAAATACGCTATAATCAGTTGCAGTATCTTGCTGTGGACGTTTAGCTCAGCTGGTAGAGCATTTGCTTGACGTGCAAAGGGTCAGCGGTTCAAGTCCGTTAACGTCCACCACAACGAATAAATCCGAACGAAGGCCATTGTAGCCAGACGTTCGGATTTTTATTTATCATATCCCTTTCCACGAGGGATTTACTGCTTTTTTTGCAGGATCAGCTCCATAGATCCGTTATAATGACCACTCACCGTATAGCGCACCACATGGAACCCCACCCGATCCGCCAGCGAATACAGACTTTTGCGGGAAAAATATGTAATGTGATGCGGTTCCCTCCACATGGGATCGTCGGTTTTCATCATCTGTGAAAAAGCGCTTTCATAATTCGGGGTAGACAGCCAGAGCACCCCGTTTTCTTTTAACAGACGGAAAGCTTTTTCCAACCCTTCCACCGGGTCGCTAAGATGTTCCAGCACATCCCCCATAATAATG
>CAJFOO010000024.1 GCA_904397205.1 uncultured Clostridia bacterium | reverse complement strand
TAGTCACCGATCACGTCCCCGGCCAGGCAGGTGGGGCCGCCCAGACGGTAGGTGAAGGGCTTTTCCTTGGGCTTGCCTGCGCCGAGCAGCGGGGGACGGTAGGGCATCTCCAGCACGTCGGGCATGTGGCAGGCGGCAGAGGTATCCAAAATGGCGAGATCCATACCGTTGCGCAGGGTATCGAGCACGGTACAGACCAGATATCCGGTGTGCAGTGCAATGGCTTCGCCGGGTTCCAGATAAATTTCCAGGCCGTATTTATTCCGGAGCGAGCGGATACAGCGGATCAGGGTGTCGACGTCGTAGCCGGGACGGGTGATGTGGTGCCCCCCGCCCAGGTTCAGCCATTTCATGCGGTGCAGGTAGGGGCCGAATTTTTCTTCCACAATGGGCAGGGTGTGTGCCAGCGCGTCGGCGTCCTGCTCGCACAGGGTATGGAAATGCAGCCCGTCGATCCCCTCAAGCTCGTCCGGGTCAAAATTTTCGAGGGTCACGCCCAGGCGCGAATACGGGGCGCAGGGATTGTAGATTTCCGTCTCGATTTCGGAATATTCCGGGTTGATGCGGATGCCGCACTCGATTTTGCGGAGATTGCGGGCCTTTTCGACCCGGCTGCGGAAGGTTTTCCACTGGGAAAAGGAGTTGAACACGATGTGATCGCAGTAGTGCAGGATGTCGTCAAATTCGTCGGGACGGTAGGCGGGAGAGAAAATATGCACCTCCCCGCCCATCTCCTCATAGCCGAGACGGGCCTCAAACAGCGAACTGGAAGCCACGCCCGCGAGCGTCTGGCCGATTAAGGGGTAGGTGTGATACAGGGAAAACCCCTTCTGTGCCAGCAGGATTTTACAGCCGGCCTCCTGCTGTACGCGGTCAAGGACGGCGAGGTTTTTGCACAGCAGCCGTTCGTCGATGACGTACGCAGGGGAAGGGATCTGGTCGATGGGAAAATCCAAAGGGGAATGTTGCAAGAGGATACCGCCTTTCTATAGGTAAAATGGGAAAAGACGCGGCCGGGATTTGCCGCGTCCTGGGATTAGTCGATGAGGTCGGGATGGAAGCTCTCTTTCCACGGCAGGCCGAACTGGTTCAGGGCGTCCATAAACGGATCGGGATCGAATTCCTCCACGTTGAATACGCCGGGCTTTTTCCACTTGCCGGTGAGCACCATCGACGCGCCGATCATCGCGGGTACGCCGGTGGTGTAGGAGATCGCCTGGGAGCCTACCTCGCGGTAGCATTCCTGGTGATCGCAGACGTTGTATACATAATAATTCACGGGTTTGCCGTCCTTTTCCCCCTGGAAGATGCAGCCGATGTTCGTCTTGCCCTTGGTGCGCGGGCCGAGCGAGGCGGGATCGGGCAGCACAGCCTTGAGGAACTGGAGCGGGACGATTTGTCTGCCTTCAAACTCGATGGGTTCGATGGAGGTCATGCCCACGTTTTCGAGTACCTTGAGATGGGTGAGATAGCGTTCGGAGAAGGTCATCCAGAAGCGGATTTTCCGGATCCCCTTAATGTTTTTGGCCAGGGATTCCATCTCCTCGTGGTGGAGCAGGTAGATGTCCTTGGGGCCGATTTCCGGCAGGTTGTAGACCCGCTTGATGGACATGGGTTCCGTTTCGATGAACTTGCCGTTTTCAAAATAGCTGCCGTTGGCGGTCACTTCGCGGATGTTGATCTCGGGGTTGAAGTTGGTGGCGAAGGGATAGCCGTGATCGCCGGCATTGGCGTCCACAATGTCGATTTGCCGGATGGTATCAAAATAATGCTTCTGGGCGTAGGCGGAGAATACCCCGGTCACGCCGGGATCAAAGCCGCACCCAAGCACGGCGGTAATGCCGGCCTGTTCAAATTTCTCGCGGTAGGCCCACTGCCATTTATATTCAAATTTTGCGGTGTCCAGAGGTTCGTAATTGGCGGTGTCGAGATAGTCGGTTTTGGTTTGCAGGCAGGCGTCCATAATGGTCAAATCCTGGTAGGGCAGGGCCACATGGATCACAATATCCGGCTGGAAGCGCTCAATCAGGGCTACCAGCTCGTCCACCTTGTCCGCGTCCACCTGCGCGGTTTGGATTTTGGTTGCCGTTTTGCCCTGCAGGGCGTCTTTCAGGGCGTCGCATTTCGATTTGGTGCGGCTGGCGATACAGATTTCGTCAAACACAGCGGAATTTTGGCAGCATTTGTGTACGACTACACTGGCTACGCCGCCCGCGCCGATGATTAAAGCCTTTCCCATAGCGTGGAACCTCCTGTACTTTTCAAAATATTCGTCAGTATTCCCCATTATACCCAAAACCGGGGGAGGAATCAAGAGCGGGCGCAAAAAAACGGGGGATTGCCCGCAAAAAGAAAAACCGCTTCCCTCCCCAGTGGGAAACGGGGAGAGCGGCGGTTCCGGCTGCCCGGTTATTTTGCGAGGATGTGGCGGGTGAGATCCATGGGATCCATGGGTTCGCCGTTGTGGTATACCCGCATGTTGCCGGAAGCAATTTCGTCAATGAGGATCACCTGGCCATCGTGGTAGCCGAATTCGAATTTGATATCGTACAGCTCCAGCCCTTTTTCTTTGAGCGCGTCGGTGAGGATCTGGTTGATCTTGCGGGTTTCGGCCTTGGTAGCTTCAAACTGCTCGCGGGTCATGATCCCCAGCACCTCCAGGCCTTCGCAGGTGATGAGGGGATCTTCGCGTTCGTCGTCCTTGAGGGTCATTTCCACATACCCGTGCAGCGGGGCGCCCTTTTCCACATAGCCGCCGTACCGGCGGAAGAAGCTGCCCACGGCGCGGTTGCGGCAGATGACCTCCAGCCCTTTGCCGAAGGGCTTGGCCGGCAGGACCTCCATGGTGCAGTTTTCGAGATCGGCGCACACATAGTGGGTGTGTACGCCAGCCTGCTTAAGCAGTTCAAAGAAATGCACCGAGGTTTCCAGGTTGGCGCGGCCAATCCCGTCGATCCGCAGGCCCACGGTGTTTGCGCCGGGGTCGAATACGCCGTCGGTGCCGGTCACGTCGTCCTTGAACTTGAGCAGGTAATGCCCGTTATCCAGGGCGAATACGTCTTTGGTTTTGCCTTTGTAGACTTCTTTCATGCAATTTCCTCCATCTTTCTGGTTTCCCCGTTATTGTAGCATGTTTTGCCGGGCTTGAATAGGTTCCCGTGAAAAAATCCTGTGTAAAATTTTTGTAAATTTTGGCGGTTTCCCCGCGAAATCCCGTCTTCTCTTGATATTTGGGCCTGGAAAAAGTATAATACTACCATGACTTGCGCGCGGGCGCAGCAAAAACGGGAGGGCGACGGATGAACAACACAAAGATGGAGACGTTTTTCCGGCAGATGCAGGGCAAGCGGATTGCCTTTTGCGGGATTGGCGGGAGCAACCTGCCGCTGGTGAAATTATTTCATGAAAAAGGGGCGCAGGTGGCGGCCTGTGACAAACGTCCCCGCGAAGCGCTGGGCGCGGCGGCCGGAGAGCTGGAACAGATGGGGATCCCATTGCACTTGGGGGAGACGTATCTGCAAGGGCTGGATGTGGATATCCTGTTCCGCACGCCGGGGATGCCGTTCACCCTGCCGGAGCTGACGCAGGCACGGCAGAAGGGCATCGCGGTGACCTCCGAGATGGAAGTCTTTTTTGATTTGTGCCCCTGCAAGATCTACGGCGTGACAGGCAGCGACGGTAAGACCACTACCACCACTATTTTGGCCGAATTCCTGCGCGCGGCGGGAAAAACCGTGCATCTGGGGGGGAATATCGGCCGTCCCCTGCTGCCGGAGATTGAAGCCATCGGGCCGGAGGATGTGGCGGTGGTGGAGCTTTCGAGCTTCCAGCTTATTTCCATGCGCCGCAGCCCGGATGTCGCGGTGGTGACGAACCTTTCCCCGAACCATCTGGACGTACACAAGGATATGGAGGAATATGTGCAGGCGAAGAAGAACATCTTCCTGCACCAGACGGCGTTTTCCAAAACGGTGCTCAGCTGTGACAACGAGCTGACACGCGCGTTTTTCCCGGAAATCCGGGGGCAGGCGCTGGGCTTCAGCCGCCGGCAAGCCTGTGCCTGGGGCGCGTGGCGTTCCCCCGAAGGGAAAATCTACTGGAGCGCGGGCGGGGAGCGCGTGCCGGTGCTGGACGAAACCGACATCCGCCTGCCCGGCCGGCACAATCTCGAAAATTATCTGGCGGCGATTGCCGCGGCCTTTGGGGATGTCCCGCCGGAAGCGATGCGGCAGGTAGCGAAGGAATTTGCCGGGGTGCCGCACCGGGCGGAACTGGTGCGGGTGTGCGGCGGGGTGTCGTATTATAACGACTCGATTGCAACCAGCCCTACCCGGACGATCCAGGGGACGCTGTCGATGTACCCGCAGAAGATTCTGCTGATTGCCGGGGGGTACGACAAACACATCCCCTATGACGCTATCGGGCCGGCGATCCTGGAGAAAGCCAAGGCCCTGATCCTGCTGGGCGATACGGCCGAGGCGATCCAGGCGGCGGTGGAAAACGCACCGGGTTACCGGCCCGGCATCCTGCCCATTGTACGGGTATCCTCCATGGAAGAAGCCGTGGAAGCCGCCCGTTCCCTGGCCAAAGAAGGGGATATTGTGTCGCTGTCGCCGGCAAGCGCCAGCTTTGACCGCTATCCCAATTTTGAAGCCCGGGGCAATCATTTTAAAGAACTGGTACAACAGATCCAAGCATGAAGAAGGAGGGATCCGCGGATGGCGGAATGGACAGAAAAAGAATGGGGGCCCCTGCGGGACATGGTATTCCGGCTGTGTGCAGCGCCGGGTACGCCGGGCGATGAGGAAGAGGCTGCCAAAGCGGTGGAGAAGGAAGTCCGCCGGTGCCTGCCGGGTGCCCAAATCCAGCGGGATACGCTGGGAAACCTGCTGGTATATTTTGGGGATCGGCAGGCCCCCCGGCAGGTGCTGCTGGACGCGCACATGGATCAGATTGGGATGATCGTCACCCGCGTGGAGGATTCCGGCTTTTTGCGCTTGGCCCCTTGCGGCGGGGTGGACCGGCGGGTCTTGCCGGGCAGTGTGGTGACGGTGCATGGCAAGGAACCGGCCTATGGGATTGTGTGCTGCAAGCCGCCGCATTTGTCGAATGGGGACGCGGATAAAGTGCCCGCCGTGGATCAGATGTTTATCGATCTGGGGCAGGATGCGGAAACCGTCAAGCAGAATGTGTCCCCCGGCGACCGGATCACATTGGGCGAGGGACCACGGGCTTTGCTGGGCAGCCGCATTACTGCCGCCGGGCTGGATAACCGTGCGGGTGTGGCTGCTTTATTGCGCTGTGCAGAGCTTCTCCAGGGCAAAACCCTCTCCTGCGGGGGGATTTTGCTGTTCAGCAGCCGGGAGGAAACCGGCTGCGAGGGGGCGGCCACCGGCAGTTTCCAGGCGCGGCCGACCGAAGCGGTGGTGGTGGACGTGACATTTGCCACCCAGCCGGGCGTGGCGGCGCACCAGGGCGGGAAGCTCGGCGGCGGCGTAATGATTGGGGCTTCCTCTACCTTGAACCGCCGGATGACGCAGCGGCTGCGGGATTTAGCCAAGGAAAAGGAAATTCCCAGCCAGGTGGAGGTGATGGGCGGCCGGACGGATACCAATGCCGATGCGATTGGCGTCAGCCGGGAAGGCGTCCCTACGGCACTGCTGTCGATCCCCCTGCGCTATATGCATACCCCGGTGGAAGTGATCGATCTGGAGGATCTGGAGGGCGTTGCCCGGCTGCTCGCGGCATATGTGTTGGAAGGAGGGGAAAACCGTGGCTGAATGGGATTTGTTGCAGCGGCTTTGTGCGGCGTACGGGGTTTCCGGTCAGGAGGATGCTGTACGGGATATCATTTTAAAAGAAATCTCTCCGTATGCGACGGAAACCCGTGTGGATGCACTGGGGAATCTCCTGGCCTATAAAAAGGGGAGGAAATCCGCACCGGTGCGGCTGATGCTCAGTGCCCATATGGACGAGGTGGGCCTTCTGATTACCCACATCACCGAAGAAGGGCTGCTGCGGTTTGCGCCGGTGGGCGGCATCGACAAACGGGTGCTGTGCGGCCGGCGTGTCCAGGTCGGCGGTCATGTGGGTGTGATTGGGGCAAAGCCGATCCACCTGCTCAAAAGCGAGGAACGGGGTAAGGCTGTGCCGATGGACGAGATGTTTATTGATATTGGCGCGTCCAGCCGCGAAGAAGCACAGGAAGCAGTCAGTCCGGGCGATGCGGCCGGGTTTGTGTCGCCGTTTGATACCTCCGGCGGGCGGATCCGCGGCCGGGCGCTGGACGATCGCGCAGGCTGTGCCTTGCTTATGGAGATGCTGCGGGAGGAACTGCCGTACGATATGACCTTTGTGTTTTGCGTACAGGAAGAAGTGGGCCTGCGCGGAAGCAAAACCGCGGCGTTTGCGGTGGAGCCGCAGGCAGCGATTGTAGTGGAGACCACAACGGCGGCGGATATTGCCGGGGTCGACGAGGGCGAACAGGTATGCCGTCTGGGGAAAGGCCCGGTCGTGTCGTTCATGGACCGCGCGACCATTTATGACCGGGAATATACCCGGCTGGCGTTTGCCCTGGCAAAAGAGCAGGGGATCCCCTGCCAGGCAAAGGAAGCCGTGGCCGGCGGCAACGATGCGGGAGCCATCCATGTTTCGCGCGGGGGCGTGCGCACGATCGCGGTTTCCCTGCCCTGCCGGTATCTGCATTCCGCCGCCGGGATGATCCATCAGGAGGATTTCCGCGCGGCCGGGCGGCTGATCCCCGCGCTAGCGGAAAATATTGCCGGAGGGGCCGTGTGATCCGCTTGGTGGAAGAAGAAACCGCCCCGCTGCTGCGGGCATTCTGCCGCGGCAGCGCATTCGGATGCCGGGTCTGGTCTGTCTGGCACGCTTATGGGGGATATCCCTTTGCACAGGTATGGATCCAGCAGAGGGAAACCGGGGAGGTGACAGCCGCCTTTTCCAAAATGGACGGCGCGATCCTCCTGGAAGCCGCCGGGGCTCTCTCAGAGGATCTGCTTCGGGAGCAGGAAGGCTTTTTGCAGGCCGTAGGCTATACTGTGCTGTCCGGCCCGCGGCAGGCGCTGGACGCTTTGCCGGGCCTGGACGGCTGCCGGAAGGCCGGGGCCGTGCTGCGGCGGGAAGCCCTCCGGGAGGAAGGGCCTGCCGGGCTGGATACTTCCCCGCCGCTGCGCGCGGTACATACCCTGCTTTGCGCCTGCGCGGGGCCTTCCTTTTGTCCGCCCGTGTGGGAACCGTTTTATCTGGATGTCTCTCACCGGATGCGGCACGGTTTGTGCCGTCTTTGCGCGGCATGGGAAGGGGACATGCTGGCCGCCTGTGCCATGACAGTGGCGCAGTCCCCCTTTTCGGCCGTGCTCGGAGCCGTTGCGGTACACCCGGACTTTCGGCGGCAGGGATGGGGTACGCGCGTGGTGCGGGGGATACTTTCTTCCCTGCCGGAAGCACTCCCCTGCTTTGTCTTGCGGGACGCGAGGGAAAACCGGGATTTTTATGCCTCCCTGGGCTTTTCCCCCTGCGGGGAATGGGAAGAAATCCAGCGGATACGCACAGAGAAAGGAGAAAAAAACCGTGAAGTTGTATCCTGATTTTTATATCGATCCCGATATCCGCGAGGCAGCGGATCGGGTAAGCGAAGCCTTGCGCCCCATCTTTGCGCGGGTGGATGAAACGACGGAGTATAACCAGCAGAAGATGCTGGCCGCCTTCCAGGAGGTGGGGGTAAGCGAGAGCCACTTTGCCGGTTCGACCGGGTATGGGTACGGCGACCGCGGCCGGGACGCGCTGGATCAGGTTTATGCCCGGGCTTTTGGGGCGGAGGATGCGCTGGTGCGGCATCAGTTTGCCAGCGGCACCCATGCACTCACTGTGGCGCTGTTCGGGGTGCTGCGGCCGGGGGATACCATGGTGAGCGTCACGGGGATCCCCTACGATACGCTGCGGGGGGTGCTGGGGATTACCGGCAGCGGCAACGGTTCCCTCAAGGAATTCGGCATCCGGTATGAACAGATTGACCTGCGGCCCGACGGTACGCCCGATTACGAAGCGATGGAGCGGGATATCCCTGCAAACGCAAAAATGGTGTATATCCAGCGTTCACGGGGCTATAGCCTGCGGCCGTCCTTATTTGTGGAGGAAATTGAGCGGATTGCCGCTTTGGCTAAGCGGAAGGCCCCGGATTGTATTGTGATGGTGGACAACTGCTATGGGGAATTTGTCCAGACAGAGGAGCCAACCGGGCGCGGGGCGGATTTGATGGCGGGTTCGCTGATCAAAAACCCCGGCGGCGGGATTGCGCCGGGCGGGGGGTACATTGCGGGACGCAAAGAGTTGGTGGAAAGCTGTGCGTACCGGCTGACTACCCCGGGTACCGGCCGGGAGATTGGGGCCAGCCTGGGCCATAACCGCGAGCTGTTTATGGGGGCGTTCCACGCGCCGCATGTGACGGGAGAAGCGCTGAAAACGGCGATCTTTACGGCAGGCTTATTCCAGGAATTCGGGTATGCGGCAACCCCCCGCTTCGACGAGCCGCGGGCAGATATTATCCAGGCACTGCTGCTGGAATCCCCCAAGGCCCTGGTGGCGTTTTGCCAGGGGATCCAAAAGGGCGCGCCGGTGGACGCCTTTGTGACGCCGGAGCCCTGGGACATGCCGGGGTATGACTGCCCGGTGATTATGGCGGCGGGGGCGTTTACGCTGGGGGCTTCGATTGAGCTTTCAGCCGACGCGCCTTTGCGGGAGCCCTATGCCGCCTGGATGCAGGGCGGGCTGAATTTTCACAGCGGGAAGCTCGGGGCTTTGCTGGCAGCGCAGTCGATGCGGCAAAACGGGTGTCTTTGCCGCAAACCTTGACATTTTTCGGGAAACCGTGTTACAATAAAAGCCGTGGTTTTCGGCAGAAAACCACTTTGGTATGCGGGTGTGGTGGAATTGGCAGACACGCCAGATTTAGGTTCTGGTGGGCAACCGTGCAGGTTCAAGTCCTGTCACCCGTACCAGTGGGAGCAAGCATGGCGTTGCTTGCTCCAAATTTTTGTGAAAACCGGTGTGTGCGGCCCGGTCCGCCGTTTGGGGCGGTTTTTGGGAATTTGAGGATACAAAAGGGAAGAATGCCAATGGTAGTAACAATCGTATGCGACGTGCTTGGCGACGAGAATAACGGTACGTCTATGGCGGCGATGCATCTGATCGGGTACCTGGAATCCAAGGGGCATGAGGTGCGGATCATCTGCCCGGACGCTGATAAAAAAGGAAAGCCGGGATATTTTATCGTGCCGGCAATGAATTTTTATCTGTTTAACGGCTATGTGAAAAAGAACGGTGTCAATCTCGCGAAGCCCGACAGGGAAGTGATCCGGGCCGCGGTGGACGGCGCCGACGTTGTGCATGTAATGATGCCGTTTTTCCTGGGCCACCATGCCGCCAAATACGCTATGGAGCAGGGCGTAGCCGTCACAGCCAGTTTCCACTGCCAGGCAGAGAATCTTACCAACCATTTTTTCCTGATGAATATCCCGGCCGCCAATAAGCTGGCGTATAAGGCGTTTTACCAGTCGGTGTACCGCTATTGCGACGCCATCCATTACCCCACCCAGTTTATCTGCGATACCTTTGAAAAGCATGTGGGGCCGACGAACCATTACATCATTTCCAACGGGGTGGATCAAAAATTTGGATACATGCCCGGCGTGGAAAAGCCCGGGCCGTACAAGGATAAAATTGTGATTCTCTTCACCGGGCGGTACAGCCGCGAAAAATCCCACAAGGTGCTCATCAATGGCGCGGCCCGTTCCAAATATAAAGACAAGATCCAGCTGATCCTTGCCGGTTCCGGTCCCCAGCGCGAAAACCTCATTCGCCATGCCAGAAAAAAGCTGCCTATCCCGCCGGTATTCCGGTTTTTCAGCCATAAAGAACTGGTTGAGGTGATAAATTACGCGGATTTGTATGTGCATCCGGCGGAAATTGAGATTGAAGCCATCTCCTGTGTGGAAGCGATCTTCTGCGGGAAAACCCCGATTATCTCCAATTCCAAGCGCAGTGCCACACGGCATTTTGCGCTGAGCGAAAAGAACCTGTTCGAGTGCAATAACGCAGCCGATCTGGCGGCCAAAATCGACTACTGGATTGAACATCCGCACGAAAGGGAAGAATGCAGCCGGCAGTACATAGACTTTGCCAAGCAGTTCAGCTTCGACAGCTGCATGGAAAAGCTGGAGCAGATGCTGCTGGATATGGCCAAGGAGAAACAAGGTGGGTAAAAAAGCGCGCAAAGTCGTCTATTATCAAAGCCTGTCGGACGATTTTGTCAAAACCAAGGTGGGTACCCAGGAAATTATCGGGAAGGATTTCCCTTTTGTTCACAAAAACCCTTTCTGGCGGCTGTTGTCCTTTTTGCTGTATTACGGCGTCGCCGTACCAGTGGTATTTTTGTATTCTCATCTTGTCCTGGGCCTGCGCATACACAACAAACAGGCGCTGCGCCGGGCAAAAGGGCAGGGGTTTTTCCTGTACGGGAACCATACCCATCATTTAGATGTGTTCCTGCCGCCGCTGCTGGCCTTCCCGCACCGCGTGTCGATTGTGGCCAACCCGGATGCGGTTTCCATCAAGGGGCTGAAAACGATCGTGCAGATGCTGGGCGGAACGCCCGTGCCCAAAGATATTTCGGCGCTGGGGAGTTTTAGCCGGGCACTGCGCGAACGCTGCAATAAGAAACAGGCGATTATCATTTACCCCGAGGCCAAGATTTGGCCCTATTACAATGGGGTGCGGCCATTCCCCGATACGTCCTTTAAATATCCGGTGGATTTCGGCGCGCCGGTTATCGGGATGTTCACTGCATACCGGGAACGCCGCGGGCCATTCCCCCCGGGCCGGGACGTGTATCTGAGCGATCCGTTTTATCCCGACGCATCGCTCCCGCCCAAGCTCCAGCGCAGGGACTTGCACGACAAGGTGTATTCTTTTATGAAAGACTGCGCACAGTTGAGCGGTTTTGCCTATATCGAGTACCGCCCGGCACCCAAAGAACCGGCGCGGCACAGCGGGCAGGAGCCGCCGGAAGACGAGCAAAAAATGCCGAAGGCGGAATGAAAAGAGAGCCTGAGGTATATTTCCTGCCTATGGGAAAGAACCGTTGATATACCTAAAACACACCCATACCGGGTGTGTTTTTTTATATACCTTTTAATATATTACCATTCCAGCAAGGGAAATAAGCCCATCCTATTGACAAACAGGGAAAGATCCGGTACAATTATGACACTATGTCATATTATTTCCCGCATCGGGGAGGAGGGTGTATCCATGGAAGAAACCAAACAGAAAAAGAAGCCGTTTTTCCATTTCCGGTTCGGCTTCCGCAAAGAGATGCTCACCAGCCTGGTGATGATTGTAGTCATCATTGGGCTGATGATTGTCCTCATGCCCGCCATTGGCACCAATAATGCGCTGGTGACCAGTATGAGCATCATTGCCGTATTGATGACACTCAAAAACGACTATACTGTGGAACCTATAAAAAATACAATCCTGTTTTTTGTCGTGCAGGTGGGGCTGGGGGCATTGGCATTTGTCGCCACATTGCACAGCGCGGCGATGGTAGCGGTGACCTTTGGGGTGGTCTTTGTTGTGCTGTACCTGTTCACCTCCGAGGAAAAACAGAGCGTTTATCTGCCGTTCCTGTTGAATTTTGTCATGATGCTGTATTATCCCGTGGCAGGAATAGACCTGCTGATCCGGCTTTGTATCCTGGGCGGCAGCGCGCTTGTGATTATGCTGCTGCAATGGCTGCTCAACAAAAATAAATTCCGCCGGACCATCGCCAAAGATATGGCGCAGACGATCGGCCTGCTCAACCAGCAGATCAACGCCATTGCCGTGGGGGAAGACCAGGAAGCCATCCGGCAGCGCAGCGAGACAATCTCGCAGTCCCTGGAGCGCATTACAACGGCCATGGACGTCCGGCTGGCACAGATGCGAAAATGGCAGGAGGATCGGTATTATCTGAAGATCGTGATGATCCTCAAGCGGATCAACCGGATCCTCACCGAGGCCTATGTGGACGGGGATGACCGGCTGGACGAGACGACATACCAAGCCCTCAAGGAGCTGCTGGAAGCCATTTCCCTGTATGAAAACGGGCAGACCGACCGCGAGGCTTTGCGGGCTGCCCTGTCCGGGTTTTACCGGCAGATTGGGGGCGGGTATACCTCTTATGAGCTGAAGGAGGAAGTGGATACCTTCCTGAAGGGGGAGGGGAAAAAGAAGGAACTCCCTGTTGAAAAGCCGGGAATCTGGGATCGTATCCAGGGTTATGTAAATCTATATAATATAATTTTTGCAGCCAAGACCGCCGTTTTGGCCGCTGTGGGTGTGCTGCTTGTGGAAGTATTCCAGCTTCCTTCGGGTTACATGCTGCCGCTCACCGTCGTTATTGCCACTCAGCCATATGTAGAACTCAATACCAAAGCCGGGATGGGGCGGCTGCTGAATACCTTTTACGCCGTTGCCATGTTTTTTATTTCGTTTTCCATCACCGACCAGTTATGGGTCCATGTCCTGATCCTGGCAGCGTTTATCGTCATCGGCGATATGTTCCTGCAATTTAACTTTTCGGTGGTCTATGGGAGCTTGATGTCGCTGGTTATGGGGGTGATCAGCGCCCGCGATACAGTGGCGAACTTGTCTGTGTACCGCCTGGGCTATGTGGCCGCTGCCTGCCTGGCCCTGATGCTGCTGGATCACCTGATTTTCCCGCGCCGGCTGGGAGACTCCATGAAAAAGCATATCCAGGCCTCCGCCTCCCTCAACAACAAGCTGGTACAGGAATTCTCCAACCCGCAGAGTACCTATCTTTCCATCCGCCAGTTGGTAATGGAAATCCGTACCGTCAACCAGAAGATCCGCACGACCAACCAATATGTGAAGAGTGATCGGGTGAACCAGTACCTGATACACGAACGGGAATGTTCGATTCGGATTTTGCTTTTGCTGCATGACCTGAACGCCCAGAAAATCTCCACAAAGCAAATCCAGCAGGTCCTGCCGCTAACACAGGATCGGGGCGGACGGATCGAGGTGCTGCACGCCCTGCCGGAAGAAGAGCAGAAGCTGTTGCTGCTGAGCATGACGGAAATCCTCCGCGAGATCCGGCAGGCGCCCGGATACGTTTCGGAGTTTTTAGAGCCGGTGCAGGGGGCTGCGCGGTAACAGGCAGCCCTGCCGCAGGAAACCATACCTTTTTTCTATTGGAATCAATAGGTTACAGGTATTTGCGGTTTCCTTCCCCAAGCGATATAATATACCTTAACCGGTAAATGGGCTGGCCGGACCGCTTTGCCCATGGCACGAACAGGAGGAAGGATATGGACAGACAGGAATACTTGGAATATTTGCGCGCCGGCAACTATGTGGCGGAAGGCTCGGAGGAACTGGCGCACATGCATGCACTCGCTCAGGAAGCATTGCGCCTGACGGCACAGATTAACCATGGCTATCACGAGCCGGAGGAACTGCGCCGGCTGTTCAGTGAACTCATCGGCAAGCCCGTAGACGAGACTTTTGGCCTGTTCCCGCCGTTTTATACCGAGTGCGGCAAGAATATCTTTCTTGGCAGGAACGTGTTTATCAATATGGGCTGCAAGTTCCAGGATCACGGTGGGATTTACCTAGGCGACGGCGCGCTGATCGGCCACGGCGCAGTGCTCGCCACGCTCAACCACGATCTTGACCCGGACGCCCGCCAGGGGCTTACACCGCAGCCGATCCACATCGGCAAAAACGTCTGGATCGGCGCAAATGCCACGATCCTGCCCGGCGTGACCATTGGCGACGGCGCGGTAGTCGCAGCCGGGGCGGTGGTCAGCCGGGACGTACCGGCAAGGACAGTCGTGGGCGGTGTGCCGGCAAAGGAGATAAAACGGATTTGAGGTGTAATGGATGAAACAGGTTTTGATTGTATCGACCAGTCTGCGCGCTGGCAGCAATTCGGATTTTCTGGCGAAGGAATTTGCCAGAGGCGCGCAAGAGGCAGGAAACGAAGTGGAGTACCTGCGTCTTGCAGGCAAGCAGATCGGCTTTTGTACAGGGTGCCTTGCCTGCCAGAAAACGAAGAAATGCGTGATCCGCGATGACGCGGTGGAGATTGCGGAAAAGGTGAAGAATGCCCATACGCTGGTGTTCGCTACCCCGATTTACTACTATGAAATGTGCGGGCAGATGAAAACCCTGCTCGACCGTATGAACCCCCTGTTCTCTTCGGAGTATGCATTCCGGGAGGTGTACCTGCTGGCGGCTTCGGCTGACGGAGAGGAAAGCGCCATGGACGGCGCGGTAAAAGGCATGCAGGGCTGGGTGGACTGCTTTGAAAAGGCCCGGCTTTGCGGGGTGCTCCGGGGGACGGGGCTCACACAGCCTGGCGAAGCGCCGGAGAAAGCGGAACTGTGCCGCGAGGCCTACCGGATGGGCCAGGCGGTATAACGCTCCCGCAGGAGAACCTTCTCGCCGAAGGATGGGGCGCATTGGATTCTTTTTTGCTTTGCATGCGGTTTCTCCCCGCATGCATCTTGCTTTTTTGCGGGAAACCGGAGTATAATGGAGAAAAAGCAAGAAAAAGGAGGGAGCCTTGTGGATGCTTTATCCATTGCGCAGGCGTATGCCGTCTTTCTGCTGTATTCCCAGGGGGAGAAAGCGGCGTACCCGGACAACACCCAGTCCGGGTATATCTTGATGGCAGCGTTTTTAGAACTGTTTTTTTCCGGGGCTATCGAGACGGACAAAAAGCAGCGGATACGCCTGCACACCCCGCCCGGATCGAAAAAGTATTTGCAGGCCATTGGGGAGGAAATTGCCGACGGTCCGCCCCGCACACTAGGAGGATGGCTGGAATATTACCTTTCGGGATTTTCGGATAAGGATATCCACACAGTGGTGTGCGGGGTGCTCGATTCTTTGCAGGAGGAAGGCTGGCTGCATCCGAAAGGCAAGGGGCTGTTCCGCACAAAATATACGCTTGAACCCGGTAAAACCCAGCAGGCTGTGGAAGATTTCCGCATTGCTTTGCTGCACGGCGGCCGGGTCGGATCCCAGACCCAGGCTTTGGCCCTGCTGCTGCACCAGTCTGGCGTGCTGCGGGCATTGTTTTCCCATGAGGAGGAAAAAAAGGTGCAGGCACGGCTGGAGGACTTTCAGGATCACCCGATGCGCCGGCCGATTGCGCTGATCCAGAAGGTGCTGGATCATTGCGACACCGAGGCAGCCTTTTTAAATTGGCAAATGAATGAATTTTATTAACATAAAAAACCCGCAGGGGGCTTCCCAGCGGGTTTTTTGTCTTCAATTTTCTTTTCCTCCCAGCTCCAAAGCCATCTTCCACCAGTTTTTCCAATCCGGACGGTGGGCGTCCTCCTGGGAGCTTTCCGATTCCCCGTCGGCTTTTGGGAACCGCTTTTTCTTCCATTTGGAAATGGCCAGGATATTAGAGATGATATCGGTGAGCATACAGTAGATGGAGAAAATTGACAGGCAGGCCATCAGGATGTTGAAGGGGGAAGCGGCATCCTGCAGGAAGGAATAGGCAAGCCATCCCATAAGCAGCAGGCACAGGAAGGGGAGCTTGCGCAGCAGGTGGATCCTCAGCGGATACTGTTTCTTTTCCGCCATAAATCCGGTTTCCCCACAGGTGCGCCGCGCCAGGCGGTTCTGCACCGCATAGAGGACGGTTATCGGTATAAGGATAGTAAATAATGTGAAACCACGATACTGCACGGCAGAGATGATTTGGAAAATGTGATAGAAACCGCCCGTAGCCGGGCTTGCAATTGTGCAGGAGAAAACCATGCAGTAGAGGTAGCTTGCCAGCACCAGCGCCGGGAACACAATCCCCCGCATGACCTGGAAGGCAAGGGTTTCCGGGTTGCGGCAGCGGGCATGGAGGGGTTGCGGGGAAGCGGCCTTTTCCGTTTGTTTTGGCGGGGCGGGATCCACTTCGGCCTTTGGCGGTGCAGAGGGCTGTGGTTCGGGAGGGAATCCGCTGTTTTCCCATTCGGGAGGCCTTTGGGATACCGGCTGGATGGATCGTTCTTTATCTGGAACGCCTCGCACCAGCGCATCGAGTGAAATCCCGTAAAAGTCTGCCAGCAGAAGGAGGTTATCTATATCCGGGAAGGCTTCCCCGGTATCACATAGTTAAAGATATTGGTGTCATTCAATCAATTTTGCCGATGAAGCGGTAAAAGATTTCTACCTCCTGTTCCCG
>CAJFOO010000023.1 GCA_904397205.1 uncultured Clostridia bacterium | reverse complement strand
TCCAACACTGCTCCAACCTCAAGCTGCATAAACCAATTGTTCCCCCTCATGTTTTTGGGAGTTTATTCTCCCGCAATATTTACAAAGACTTTTTCGCCCGGTTTCGTATAGTCCAAGCTCTCCCTGGCCACGCGTTCGACATAATCGTCGTTTTGATCCATGCCGGCCTCCAGCGTCGCCTGAAGCTCTTCATTTTTGACGTTCTGCGCGTCAAGCTCGGCAGTCAGTTCCGCCAGTTCCTGCGATTTCTGCCCGATCTGGATCTGTTGGTTGACAATCATGACAATGATATACACCGCCAGCGCCGCAATGGCAATGGGAAGCAAAATGCTCCATGTCCGCCGCTTTTTCTTTCCTTTAATGACCTTCATCCTCGGGACCGCCTTCCTTTCCGCCGCGTTTTCTTTTTCTCTGAAAAAAACCTATACTGTGATTATACACTATCTGCGCCGGTGGTTTCAAGGGATTTTGCGGATTTTGCCGGGATTTTTTCGGAATTTTTTTCAAAACCCGCAATTTACGCCGGATTCCACGGCCAACTGCACGCAAAACCACAAAAACAGGATGGAACAAAAACCGGCGGATCCAGGAACAGATCACACAAAACACCCGGTGTATCCCTTTGGCCATGCGCTGGGTAACCTGCCCCAGGGTGAGGAAATACACCCCCGCGCCAATCCCTTCGCAGGCCAGAAGGTACAGCCGGATCCGCCCATAACTGGCGGCCAGGCATACCAGGAAGGTGATAAACGCGGAAAAAACCATAAAGAAAAAATCCTGTAACACAACATGTCCTTTTTCCCCGGAAAGCAGCAGCCGGAAAATCCGCAGGCCGTCGTATACGGCGGCCAGCCCTACCCCGGCCAGGCAGGCGATCAGGACGCCCTGCCACTGTACCCCCAAATGGACATCCATACACTCTCTCCCTCCTGTTTTGCGTTTTCCTGTATTTAACGGAACAAGCGGGAAAAGAATCCCGTCCCCTCTTTGCCGGAGGATTCCGAATAGCTCATGGAAGAAATTTCCCCGTCCACGCTCAGTTCCCCGGTTTCCATATCCAGCCGGCTGATATGCAGCCCTTCCCCGATAATCGTAAGCTCCCCCAGGCTGGTATACGCCACAATCATCTGCTCGTTAAAGCTATCCACATTCGATACGCCCGTAGCCGTCAGCGCCTTGCGGTTTTCCAAAATGAGGTGGTGGGCAGCGGCGGTCTTTTTTTCTTCCGGTTCCAACATTGCCATAAAAAAACAACCTCCCACAAGTTCATACCAATAGGTATGCCTTTGGAGGCTGTCCTATGCCGGAAGTTTATCCTTATTCCGCGCGGTCTGGCTCCGCTTTGGACTCCGACAGCAAAGTATACAGTTCCGGGGCGGTCTCCCGGTTGACATGTTCCTGGATGGCCGTCACCTGGACCTTTGTCACCCGCGATCCGAGCTGGATCTCCAGGATATCGCCCACCTTCACCTCATACGAGGCCCGGGCGGGCTTCCCTCCCACCAGCACCCGCCCGGCGTCGCAGGCCTCATTGGCTACCGTGCGCCGTTTAATCAGGCGGGAGACTTTCAAATATTTATCCAACCGCATGGGGGTTCCTCCTTTTCGTTTCCTGCGTACAAAAAGGGCCGGCGCCCTGTGGACTGCCCGGCCCTCTTTTCCCGTCTTTATTGGTTGGCGGAATCCTTAAACGCCTTGCCGGGCTTGAATGCCGGCACCTTCGACTCGGGGATCACGATGCTTTCTCCGGTACGGGGATTTTTTCCCACTTTTTCCTTGCGCACGCGCCGTTCAAAGGTCCCAAAGCCTACAATCTGTACCGAGTCCCCTTTCGAAACCGCGTCGACAATGCAGTCCAATGCAGCGCTGACCGCACTGTCCGCATCCTTTTTGGAAATCCCGGCCTTTTCTGCCACTGCTGCAATCAGTTCTGTCTTATTCATGGTAAAAAACCTCCATCATTTTTAGTTTCAACAAAATTTTCCTTTCCAGGGGAATCCCTGGAAAACGTACGAATTGCGTGTTTCCCCCTGGCACATCCCAGGTTTTTTTGCATTTTTTAAACACGTCGGTTACTATATTACCTTATCCATCCATGTTTTTCAAGTAGTTTTGCAATTTTTTGCCCTTTAGGCAGCATCAAAATATCCGTTTTGGTGAGCGCCCGGCACAAAAGCAGGGCCAGCACATAGGTGACGAAAGCCACGCCGAGAGCCAGCAGGGTGGATACGGTATCCGGCAAAACCCTGGCCAGAAAGTGCTGCGAAAGATAGGCCGCCGTGCAGCATACCAAGGCGGATCCCGCCGGTTTGATGAATACCGAGAGGAAATTCGGGGTAATTTTCGTGACACGGCACAGCAGGATCACTCCAAAGACCGTGATGAACGCATAGCAGACCAACGTACCCGCACCCGCACCCAGGATATTGATCTCCGGGATACCGGTCAAAACATAATTGAGCCCCACTTTGATCGCCAGGCCAATCCCCAGGAGCTTGACGGGGATATCCACACGGCCGACTGCTTGCAGCATACTGTTGATCGGCGTGCTCACCGAGGCGAAAACCGCGCCGATCCCCATGAGGACCAACACCCGCGACGTAATGGGAAGGGAAGCCCGCGCGCCGAAAATCAGGCCGGCCAGCGGCCCCGAAAGCATACTCATCCCCAGCCCGGCGGGGATGCAGAACAGGCAGGTAATCCGCAGCACGGATTCCATGCTTTGCTTGAGTTCCCGGCGGTTGCCGCCCGTCCAGGCGACCGTCACACTGGGAAGCGCGCTGATGCCGAATGCCTGGGTAATCGCCGGAACCACCATAAACAGGGTCAGCGCCTGGGAATAACAGCCATACAGGAAGTTTGGCACCGTCCCCGCCGCAATATTCACCTGCGGGATCATCCCGTCATACATCCCCAGCAGCAAATCGGGATTTGTCTCCATCACGTCACGGATGCGGGTCTGCAGGAATGTGGTATCCACCAGGCCCGCCACGTTCACCGCCAAAGCGCCGATCCCAATCGGGATGGCCGTGCGGATCAGCTTCTTCACCACTTCCGGAAAAGGCGTCTCGGAAGGCGACGCCGCAAGTTCCTCGCGGGTGATGCCGTCCCCTTTGATCCGGTGCCGGATCAGCAAAAAGAGATAGCTCAGCAGCGATCCGACCGTCACGCCCAGGATAGCTGCCGCGGCTGCCGCAGGCAATACCGCACTCTGGGCATATTCCAGCGAGGAAACCGGCTGGCCAAACACCGTGCCGGAAGCCGCAAACTCCTCCAGCCCCCACTGCACGACCAAATACGCACCGCTCAGGCCCAGCAGCAGCTTGCAGACCGCCTCAATAATTTCCGACAGGGCCGTGGGATACATGTTGCTCAATCCCTCGTAATACCCGCGGTAAATTGCCATCAGGCAGCTGAACAGGATCGCCGGCGCCAGGAAATACATAGCCGGCAATGCCCCGGGGTT
>CAJFOO010000022.1 GCA_904397205.1 uncultured Clostridia bacterium | reverse complement strand
CGCCTGCGTCTCCTGGAAAAAGCGTTTGCACGCAGCAAGCCGGTGCAGGAACCCGGTTATCGGGTGTTTTGCACAGAAAATGCCGGGTGGCTGGAGGATTACAGCCTGTATATGGCGCTCAAAGTGCATTTTGCCTACCGGCCGTGGTGGGAGTGGGAGGAAGATATCCGCCTGCGCCGGCCTTTGGCTGTGCGGCAATACCGCCGTCTGCTGCTCGAAGGCGTGGAATTTTGGAAGTTCTGCCAGTATCATTTCTCTGTCCAATGGGAGGCCCTTCGGCGATATGCCAGCCGAAAAGGCGTGCGGATTCTGGGGGATCTGCCCTTGTATGCCGCCCTCGACAGCGCGGATGTCTGGGCCAGCCAATCGCAGTTCCAGCTCGGGAGGGATGGGCTTCCTACCGCCGTAGCCGGGGTGCCGCCGGATGCGTTTTCCGAAACAGGACAGCGTTGGGGGAACCCGCTGTACCGGTGGGACCGCATGGAAAAAGACGGCTTTTCCTGGTGGAAATGCCGCCTGAAAGCGATGGCAAAGCGATATGACTGGGTGCGTCTGGATCATTTTATTGGGATTGTGCAGTATTTTTCCATCCCGGCAGGGGAGGAAACGGCTGTCCATGGGGAATGGAAGCCCGGGCCGGGAGGCAAGCTCACTGCTCTTGTGAACCATGTTGTGGGGGCGGGACGGGTGATTGCGGAGGATCTGGGGGCGCTGACCCCTGAGGTTATCCGGCTGCGGGAGAAGATGGGGTATCCCGGCATGAAGGTTTTGCAGTTCGGGTTCGACGGCAATCCGGATAACGGGCATTTGCCGGATCATTATAAGGAAAACACGGTGGCCTATGGGGGGACGCACGACAACGACACCCTTTTGGGGTTTTTCGGCGCGCTGGAGCCCGGGCGGCAGCAGGAGGTCCTGAAGTATTTTGGGGTTTCGTCCCCGCAGGAGCTGCCAGACGCCGTCATCGAAACGGTGTATGCCAGCCGGGCCCGGATGGTAATCTTCCAGGCGCAGGATATCCTGGGGCTTTCCGGGGAAGCGCGGATGAATCTTCCGTCCACGCTGGGAGGGAACTGGCAGTGGCGGCTGCTTCCCGGGCAGACGACGCAGGAGGCCGCCCAAAAATTACGCCGCCTTACCCGGCGGTACTTGCGGTAAAAAGGAGAGGAGACAGGGAATGAAAATTTTAGATTGCGAGGAAACCCGTGCGCTGGAGGAGCGGGCGGTAGATTACGGCGCGTCGTACAGCGAGCTGATGGAAACGGCAGGGCAGGCGGTCGTCTGCTTTTTGCGAAACCGGTTTGAGGTGGAGGGCCGGCAGATTGTGGTGCTTTGCGGCAAGGGCAACAACGGCGGGGATGGGTTTGTCATTGCGTACCGTTTGTGGGACTGGAACGCCAAAGTGACCCTGGTCTTGATGGACGGCCTGCCGCAGACGGAAATTGCCCGCCAGATGCTGGCGCGTATCCGCAATACCCAGGTGCGCACCCTGAGCCTGGCCGACAACGAAGAAGCCTTGGAACCCTTGCTGCTGGAAGCGGATTTTATCGTTGACGCGATATATGGGATCGGGTTCCGGGGGGCGGTGCCGGAAAAGATGCGCCAGGTGTTCTATACGGTAAACCATTCCCCGGCCGTGGTGGTGGCGGTGGATATCCCCAGCGGGCTCAGCGGCGATACGGGAAGGATAGAAGGGCTGCATATCCAGGCCCACCATACCATCACGTTCAGCACGCTTAAGCCGGTGCATGTGTTTGAACCGGGAAAAAGCGCCTGCGGCAATGTGCTGGTCGCTTCGGTGGGGATTGACGAGCAGCTTTTGTGGAAGCAGCCCTGTATGCTGGAGCGCACGGAATCTTCCTTTTGCGCCCCGTTGTTCGTCCCCCGCAAGGCCGATACCAACAAAGGCTCTTACGGGCGGCTGCTGAGCCTTTGCGGGCAGGAGGGCATGGCCGGCGCGGCGGTTTTGTCGGGCAAAGCGGCGGTGCGCTGCGGGGTTGGGCTGATGCAGATAGCGCTTCCCCGGAGCATTTATCCCATCGTGGCGGCGCAGCTGGCAGAGCCCATCTACACGGTCCTGGACGATACCCCGGAGTCCGAGGATGCCTTGTGGCAGGCGCTGGAACAGGCTTCCGCCTGCCTTGTGGGCTGCGGCCTGGGGCAGGGCAGTTTGGCAAGGCAAAGGGTATACCGGATGGTGGAAAAATCGAAGGTCCCCGTGGTTTTGGACGCGGATGGCATAAATGCCGTAGCGGAAAACATAGATATAGTAAAAACCGCAAAGGCGCCGGTGATCCTGACGCCGCATCCGGGGGAAATGGCGCGCCTGCTGGGGATTACCGTGGAGGAAGTGCAGGAAAACCGCCTGGAAGTCGCCCGCAGCTTTGTGCAGCAGTACCCGGTGATATTGGTGCTCAAGGGGAACCAGACGCTGATTGCCTGGCCGGGGAAACCGGCGGCGCAGGGCGGGGCGTTTACCGGGAAGATCTACTGCAATCCGACGGGGAATGCCGGCATGGCCAAAGGCGGCAGCGGGGATGTGCTGGCCGGGATGATCGCTTCGCTGTGCGCGCAGGGGGTTTCGCCGGAAACGGCGGCGGTCAGCGGGGTGTACCTGCACGGGATGGCGGGGGACCGCTGTGCCCGGCGGCTGTCGCAGCGGGCCATGCTGCCGTCGGATCTGGTGGAAGAACTGCCGGCGCTGTTTGCGGAGTTTGAGAGGTAGGAGAAACTGCATGGGCAAGCGCAGGAGACAAAAAGGAGTGGTATTGGCGGCCGTCATGGCAGCAGGATGCCTGTGTTTATCAGCCTGCTCCGAGGCGGCGCTGGGGGGGAAGGAGTGGCAGGCTTCCGAACTGGTGCTGGACATGGATCGCCAGGCGGCCGCACAGTGGCAGGGCCGGGAGATTGCCTGTAAAGTGATATGGCTCTCCGGCGGGACGGCCAGTGTGGAAATCTTGGCGCCCAGCCTGGCGGAAGGGATCGTGTATTCCCGCGACGGCGAAGGGATGCAGTGCCTGTACGGCGATTTGTCGGCGGATTTCCCGGAAGACGCCTTGCCGGAAGGGGGATTTGCGCAGGTCTTGATCGGGGTGCTGGATGCGATCCATACTTCCGGCAGCCTGGTGGCCGAAGGAGGGAACCAGTTTTCGGGATGGTATGGGAATACGGCGTTCCGGTTTTCTGTGGACAGCGCCACCGGATCGATCGTGACGCTGGAGGTCCCCCGTTATGCCATGCAGGTCCGTTTTGGGGAGCAGCGGGCGCTTCCCTCCTGAATCCGAAGCGAATACAGCAGCCGCAAGGGCTGCTTTTTTCATTTTCCGGCGGCCGATCCCCATATTTTTGCCGGATATCCGCAAAAGGGGAAAGGCAAAGGGGACGCTGGTACAATATTATAGGGATAGGCCCGGTGCATGGCAGAAAAAATCCAAGGGATGCAAATTTTTTGATTAAAATTTGCAATCGCTGGGAAAGCTACCAGTGGGCCCAAATTTGAAAAGTATCGGAGAGTGAAAACCTTGCAAGTGCGCAGAGGAGATATTTACTATGCAGATTTAAGCCCGGTTGTCGGTTCGGAGCAAGGCGGGGTGCGCCCGGTGCTCATTGTCCAGAACGACATAGGCAACCGGTTCAGCCCCACGGTCATTGCCGCGGCGATCACCAGCCAGCGCGCAAAAGCCAATCTGCCCACCCACATCACGCTGCACGCCGAGGAATCCGGCCTGACCCGGGATTCCATCGTGCTGCTCGAGCAGATCCGTACGCTCGATAAGCACCGCCTGAAAGAACGCATGGGACGCCTCAATCAAGTGTGTATGGATCAGGTTGACCAGGCGCTGTCGATCAGCTTTGGATTGGGGCGGGAAGAGGACGCCAGGCAGGCTACATAACCTAGCCTGTTTTCACAAAAGCTTTCGGGATAAAACCGGTGTTTGGGGGAACACTACTGGTATCAATCTGAGGAAAAGGGGTGTTTTTCTTGACCATTACCGCAAAAGAATTATCCGCTTTGGAAGATCAGCTAAACGGCGAAAAGCTGCTGGCAACCAAATGCAAAGCCTATGCCCAGGTGTGCGAAGACCCGGAGCTGCGGCAGAAGATGGAAACCCTGGCCGGGAAGCATCAGCAGCATTACGAAAAACTGTTGTCCTTTTTAAACTGAAAGGGAGGGGAAACGATGACTCCAGCAAAGAATATCGGGTTACAGGATCAGGATTTGCTCACCGACATCCTGGCCTCGGAAAAGATGCTCACGGGGAGCTACAACACCTTTACCAACGAATGCGCTACCCAGCAGCTGCGGGATGAGTTCCTGAATATTTTGAACGAGGAGCACCAGATGCAGGCGGACGTCTTCACCGAGATGAAGAAACGGGGCTGGTATCCCACCCCGGCCGCGCAGCAGCAGATGGTGGACCAGGCCAAGCAGAAATTCCAAAGTTCCCGCCCGTAACCGTGTGCGGCGGCCTTCCGTTTTGGGAGGCCGCCTTTTCTTTTGGCCCCGTCCCTTTTTTGACAGAAATCCCAGACCGGCGGGCGGTATAATGGAAGCGTTCCCAAAAAATCCCGTTTTGGAAGGGGGCTTGCCGATGTCCCAGACGGTTTATGTGGATATCCTGCTGGCGGTGAATCTGTTTATCCACTATTTCTTATTGCTGGCCACGGCGAAATTTTTAGGGATCCCGCGCAAAGCCTGGCGCATGGCGGCTTCTTCCTGTTTGGGCGCGGCGTATTCCCTGGCGATTTTCCTCCCTGCGCTGCCGGTGTATCTCGACTGGCCGATGAAGCTCGGCATGTCGGCCTCGCTGGTATGGCTGGCCTTTTCCTTCCGCGGGTGGAAGCCGTTTGCCAAAGCGGCGGCGTGCTTTTTTGCGATGAATTTTGCGTTTGCAGGCTTCCTGCTCGCGGTGTGGTATCTGGCCGCCCCGCCGGGACTGGTGGTGAAAAATTCGGTGGTTTACCTGCCGGTATCGCCGCTTTTCTTTTTGGGCGCCACGGTGGTGTGCTATGGGATATTGCAGCTCCTTTTCCGGTTTATCGGCCGGCAGGAGGCCCGCTCTGCCCTGTGCCAAATCCAGATTGCCCGGCAGGGAAGTACGGTAGTCTGTACGGCCAAGGTGGATACGGGCAACAGCCTGGTGGAGCCGTTTTCCCACACGCCGGTCATCGTAGCGGAGTACCAGGCCGTACAGAAGATATTGCCGGAAGAAATGCGCCGGGCTCTGCAACGGGAGGGGCCCTTTTCCATCGATACCGGATGGGAGGAAATCGGGGCGGGGATCCGGATGGTGCCATTCCACTCGGTTTCGGGGGAAGGGGTGCTGCCGGCGTTTTTGCCCGATGACTGCGTCCTGTTTGTGGAAAAACGGCAGCTCCGCCCGGAAAAGGTCTACATCGCCGTTTGCCGGCAGAAGCTGGGCGGCGGGGATTTTTCGGCCCTGCTGCCTCCCGATTTGCTGGAATCGGCTCCCGTGAAGAGAAAAGCGCCATAACGACTGGAAAGGGGTTTATTGCTATGAAAAAAAGAAAAGGGATTTCCCTGCTGTTCCGGCTGCCAAAGCCGCTGCAAAACCTGTTTGCGCGGTGGGTGTGGACGTCCGCAAAGCAGGAAGGGATCCATTACATCAACGGGCCGGAGACCCTGCCCGCGCCGCTGACTCCCGAGGAAGAAGCCGTCGTGATGCAGAATATCCTCAATGGGGTGGAAAATGCCAGGGAGCCGCTGATTACCCATAATCTGCGGCTGGTGGTGTACATATCCAAGAAGTTTGAATCCAGTTCCGCGGGGGTGGAGGACTTGATTTCCATCGGGACGATTGGGCTGATCAAAGCGGTGAATACCTTCCGGCCGGAGCGGAATATCAAATTGGCGACTTATGCCTCGCGCTGCATTGAAAATGAAATTTTAATGTACCTGCGCAAGAGCTCCCAGCTGAAAAATGAGATTTCCATCGACGATCCCCTCAATGTCGACTGGGACGGCAATGAACTGCTGCTTTCCGACGTACTGGGCAGCGATCAGAATGTGGTCAACCAGAATATCGAAAAGGAAGTGGAAAAAGAACTCCTGCTGGAATCCATTTCCCATCTGTCCCCAAGGGAGCAGAAAATCATGCACCTGCGCTTTGGCCTCAACGAAACGCAGGAGCATACGCAAAAGGAGGTAGCCGATGCGCTGGGGATTTCCCAGTCGTACATTTCGCGCCTGGAAAAACGGATTATGGAACGCCTGCGCAAAGATTTGGAACGGGTTGCCGGATAGCCGGAAAAAGCCGCTCCCTCGGTTCCCATGGCGGGAGCGGGAGGGGGCGGCTTTGCTTTGAGGGAAGGTTTACTGCGCTTTGGGTTCCCCGGAAGATTGGAGGGCCTGCCATTGCTGCCTGGCGGCCCGGCGAAGGGCACAGGGATCGTTGGGCAAGACGCCCTCCATTACACCGTCCAGCAGACGGGCGAGGATACCGCCGAGCCGGGGGCCGGGCGGGATGCCCAGGGCTTGCAGATCGTCCCCGCCGACGGCCAGCCCGGCCAGGGAAAAGCACTGCCCTTCCTCCAGAATCCGCAGGGCGGTTTCCCGGCATTGCCGGATGCGCGGCAGCCGGTCGTTACAGCCGGGGGCTTTGGCAAGGTTATCGGCTTCTTCCACCTCCAAAAGCTGGAAAAAGGCCTCCTGCCCCAAACGGTGCAGGTGTTTTTTTATCCAGACAGGGTCGGGCACAAAGAGCAGGTCGTGATGTTCTACCAGCAAAAGGACCCGCTCGGTGGTGCGGCGGTCAAATTTCAGCCGCCCGAGCGCCTGCCGGGCAATCCGCACGCTTTCCTGGGGATGCCCTTTGAAATGGCCCACCCCGTTTGCATCCATGGTGAAGCAGGCGGGTTTGCCGCTGTCATGGAACAGCATCACCAGGCGCAAAAGGGGATCGGGCTTTATCTCGCCGATCGTGTGTAAAGTATGTTCCCAGACATCGTAAATATGGTAAGGGCTATGCTGCAGGAAGCCTTCCATCGGCCGCAGCTCGGGGAAAACCTCCCACACCACGCCGGCAAACTCCCGCAGGATTGGTTCCGCCTGCCTGCCGGCGAGCAGGCCCGTCCATTCTTTTTGGATCCGTTCCGCCGAAATGTGCCGCAGCAGGGGCGCTTGCTGCCGGACGGCCCGCGCGGTGGAAGCCTCCACCCGGAACCCCAGGCGCGAAGCGAACCGCAGGGCGCGCAGGAGGCGCAGCCCATCCTCCTCGAAGCGCAGGGAAGGATCCCCCACGCACCGCACGCATTGGTTTTGCAGATCCTCGCGCCCGCCAAAAAAGTCGCGCAGGCCCCGCCGGGGATGGTATGCCATAGCGTTGATGGTGAAATCCCGCCGGGCCAGATCCTCCTTCAGGGACGGGGTGAATGTTACCTGCCGGGGGCGGCGGTGACCGGCATATGCGCCGTCGATCCGGTAGGTGGTGATTTCCACGGGGATTCCGTTTTGCACGGCGGTGACGGTCCCGTGGGCGAGGCCCGTTTCCAACAGGCGGAAACCGGAGAGGGTTTCCGTCGTCTGCCGGGGCAGCGCATTGGTGGCAATATCCCAGTCCTGCGGGGCGGCGCCGAGCAGGCTGTCCCGCACGCAGCCGCCTACGGCCCAGGCTTCATATCCTGCGGCTTCCAACTGCTGTATCACCTGGAAAGGTTCGGGCGGGATCGATACGGGGGAAAACATAAAATCCTCTCCTTTCTCCTGCACCGGCAGGAAGATAGGGCGGCTGTGCCCGCGTTCCTGCCTTTCTTGCGGCGGGCAAGGCCCGCGGCAAGATCGCGCACCAGGCCGGGAAATCCATTTCTGCCTGCCCCGCCCGCGATTCCCGTTTTCTGCGGATATTATACCGCACCTGCGGTGGGCAAGGCCCACGGCAAGATCGCGCACCAAGCCGGGAAATCTATATTCCGCTGGTCCTGCCCGCGATACCCGTTTTCTGCATTATACCGTATCCGGCGGAAAATAACAAGCGGGGCCAAAGCGCGGACAAAGAAAAAACTTCCCCGGAGGGAAGCGGTTTATAAATCCTTTTTGATTTTGTCGAGCGCGCCTTTTTCCAGCCGGGATACCTGCGCCTGCGAGATGCCGATTTCGCTGGCGACTTCCATCTGGGTTTTGCCCTGGAAAAACCGCATGGCCATGATTTTTTTCTCCCGGTCGCTCAAATCGTTGATGGCTTCCTTGAGGGCGATTTCATCCAGCCAGTTTTTATCGTCGTTGTGGTCGCCCACCTGGTCCATGACGTAAATCGTATCGCCGCCGTCGGAAAAAACCGGCTCGTACAGGGATACCGGTTCCACAATCGACTCCAATGCCAGCACCACGTCTTCGCGTTTCATATCCAGCCCTTTGGCAATTTCATCCACCGAGGGCTCCCGGCCGTGCAGGGCGGTGAGGCGTTCCTTTTCCTGCATGGCGCGGTAGGCGGTATCGCGCATGGAACGGCTGACACGGATGGTATTGTTGTCCCGCAGATAGCGGCGGATTTCGCCGATGATCATGGGCACGCCGTAGGTGGAGAATTTCACCATCTGGCTGGTGTCAAAATGATCGATGGCTTTGATCAGGCCGATGCACCCTACCTGGAAGAGATCGTCCAGGTTTTCGCCCCGGTTGGTAAAGCGCTGGATCACGCTCAGCACCAGCCGCAGGTTCCCGTTTATCAGCTCTTCCCGGGCTTTTTTATCCCCCTGCTTGACCCGTTTTAACAACTCGGTTTTTTCCTTTTCGGTGAGCACCTTGAGTTTGGATGTATTCACGCCGCAGATTTCCACTTTGTTGTATTGCACGTTCCTGCCGCCTCCTTTTTGTCACAGTAGCAGTATTGCCCGCAGGCAGAGGGAACATGCATAGAAAGGAAGGGTTTCCAAATTGTTCCAAAACAGGACAAAACCCGGCAGATTTCCTTTTTCTTGCCGGGCATGGCCGATAGCCGCTTGTCATTTTCCGCCGGATACGGTATAATATTTAGAAATACCGTCAGCATGGGCGTGGCTGCGGCTAGGAGGGATACCGGTTGGACAGGGAGAAGGCGTGGCTGCGGGAAAACAGCCCATACTGCAAGCATACCGGCAAAAAGCGGTGGTGTTCCGGGAAGGATTGCTGCGGGCAAACGCCGGTCCGGCTCCCCGCCCAGGTAGAATACCCGCACCCGCAAACAAGACAGCCAGCCTGGTTTGCGCTGTATCAGTGCCCGGTGTGCAAAAACCACCGGATCCTCTGGCAAGACAAAGGGCTGCGGCTGGATGCGCTGTGCAAATACCGGGTGCGGGAAGACCCCGATCGATAAAAAGGAGGCAGGAGTGTGGCGAAACCCAAGACAAAGGGCCTGAGATGGAAAATCGTTATCGCCGTATTTGTTTTTGCGATTGTGCTGGGCGGGTTGCTGTCGGCATGGCTGGTAATCCGGAGCGCTCAGGTGCCGCACGGCGTCGCGAGGATTTACCAGGATAACGAGCTCGTTCACGAAGTGGATTTATCCACGGTGCAGGAAAGCTATACGTTCCCGGTGTACGGCGAGCACGGGGAAGAAAATATTGTGCTGATTGAACCCGGGCAGATTTCCATGCAGTCGTCGAACTGCCCGGATCAGGTCTGTGTGCATTCGGGCGCGATTTCTTCCGGGCTGCTTCCCATCACCTGCCTGCCGCACCGGGTCGTGATTCAGATTGAAGACGCGCAGGAGTAAAGCAGGGGAAAGCAGCCGGGTCAAAACACTGGTGCTTTCTTCCCTGCTCATTGCCAACGCCCTCACCATTTTTATCCTGGAAGCCCAGCTTCCCCCCCTCGTCCCGCTGCCCGGCGTCAAGCTGGGGCTGGCCAATATCATCACCCTGATAGCCATTGTCCTGCTGGGGGGGCGCGAAGGGACAAAAGTCCATCTGGTACGGATTTTTTTAGGCAGCCTGTTTACCGGGCAGGCCGTTTCCTTTTTATACAGCTTTTCGGGCGGGCTGTGCTGCCTGGGCGTGATGCTGCTGTGTTACCGCATTGGCGGGCAGAGGTATCTCTGGCTGACCAGCGTGCTGGCGGCGGTTGCCCATATTGGCGGGCAGCTTGCCGCGGCGGTGTGGGTATTGCAGAACGTCAGTATCTTCCTGTATACCCCGATCCTGCTGTTCAGCAGCATCCTGGCCGGGCTGTTGACGGGGCTTTGCGTCCAGGCCGTGCTGAAAAAACATCCCAACCTGCTTCGGCTGGGGCAGGGGAAATAAAAACAGCCCCTGCTTTTTTGCGGGGGCTGCGGTTTTATTTGCAGAATTTTTCGAGGTAGGTGTCGATGCAGGTGCGGATAATGTTCAGGGCGTCTTCCCGTCCGCTGACCTCTTCAATACAGGTCACTTTATGTTCCAGCTCCTTGTAGACCGAGAAGAAATGCGACATCTCGTTGAAGATATGGGCGGGCAGCTCGTTGATGTCGGTGTAGGTGTTGTAGGTGGGGTCCTTGTAGGGGATGGCGATAATTTTCTCGTCCTTTTCGCCGCTGTCGACCATGCGGATGACGCCGATGGGATAGCAGCGCACCAGGGCCAGGGGAAGGATGTCTTCCGAACACAAGACCAGTACGTCCAGCGGGTCGCCGTCGTCGGCCAGGGTGCGGGGGATAAAGCCGTAGTTGGCGGGATAGTGGGTCGAGGTATGCAGGACCCGGTCCATAATGAGCAGGCCGGTTTCCTTATCAAGCTCATACTTTACTTTGCCGCCCCGGGTAATTTCGATGACCGCTTCAAAATCGTTGTCCTTGATGCGCTTTGGGGAAATATCGTGCCAAATATTCATGGTTCTTAACCTCCAAAATGTTGCTGGGATGGAAATATCCCGCAGATAGCGTCTCCATTTTATCACATTTTTTTCAAAACATCAACCGGGTTTGCGGCAAAGCTTTTTTCTTATAAAACGGGCGGCTGCGGCAATCCCCGGCGGTTTTGCCGCCCGTTCTTGCAAACCGTGCGGAAATACCATATAATGAACCCGATAAACCGGAATATTTCGGAGGTGTTGGATGATGCATGAGAGAGAAAAAATCATCCGTTTATGGTTTGATATGTGGCTGATACAACAGGATTTAGGCATAGATGACATTTTTGCAGAAGATGCCGTTTATACGGAGAGCTGGGGGCCAAGATATGATAACTGCAAAACGGTAAAGCAGTGGTTTCATGAGTGGAATACACGCGGGAAAGTTGTCCGGTGGGATATAAGACAATTTTTCCACAAAGAGAATCAAACCATTGTGGAGTGGTATTTCAAAAATGAAATGCACACGGGCAAAATAGAGGAATTTGACGGGATTTCTTTACTGGAATGGACGCCGGACAATAAGATAAAAGCAGTAAAAGAATTTGGGTGTAACCGAAAGCATTATAATCCTTATCAATATGGAGACAAGCCTCAATTCCGGGAGGAAAAAGCAAATTGGTTTTAGGATTCAACATATACAGGAACAAATCCCTGGGTTTAGGAGGGCAAAGGAAATGGTATTTGCAAAGAAGGAAATTCTCCTGAAAGACGGCCGCGCCTGCATCCTCCGGCCGGCGCAGGCCAGCGACGCGCAGGCCATGCTGGACTATCTGCGGGCGGTGTCGGCGGAAACCCCGTTCCTTCTGCGGGGCGAAGAGGAAATCACCGATACCCTCGAATCGGAGGAACGCCTGCTGGAACAGAAACGGGAGGATCCCCGCGAAATGATGATGGTGGCGGAAGCCGACGGCTGGATTGCGGGAAATTGCGCGGTCCTGTCGTACGGGAGCCCGCGCCGGGCTGCCCACCGGTGCGGCTTTGCCATCGCGGTGCGCAAGGCGTATTGGGGGCTTGGCCTGGGTTCGGCGATGCTGGGCTATGCGTGTTCTCTGGCGCAAACGCTGGGGTATGAACAAATGGAACTGGAAGTTGTGGAGGGGAATGAGCGGGCAAAGCGGCTGTATGAACGGTTCGGCTTTGAGGAAACGGGGAAAAATTACCGCGCCCTCAAATATGCGGACGGCGCGTACCGGGATGAATACCGGATGGTGAAAGTTTTGAACGGCTGAATAAAAAACCCCGCAAAAGGAGGGGGAACAGAAAAACCGGCTGTCCCGGGGAAAAAACCTGCATCCTTGCGAATATATATTCGGTTAGGGGCGAAGATTTGCCCTGCTGTTTCGATTGGAGGGGTGTTTTGTGAATTGCCGTATGATTGACCTGCGGAGCAAGGAAGTGATCAATGTGGCGGACGGTTCCCGCCTGGGATGCGTCTGCGATGTGGAGATCCATACCGAAGGGGCGCGCCTGCTTTCCGTGATTATTTACGGCCGGCTGCGGTTTTTCGGGCTGTTTGGACGGGAAGACGATATGGTGATCCCCTGGGAGGACGTGCAGATGATCGGGGACGATACCATTTTGGTGCACTACACAGCGCCCAATAAAACCAAGAAATCCTGCAATATTTTGGGGAAATTGTTCCGCGAGGACGCAGGTTGACGGATACGGCAAAAAAGGCTTGCCAATATCCGGGAAATGTGCTATAATAGTGCCTGCTAAAACACACGCCGCCTTTGGGGCGGGCCGGTGTCCCGTTTTGGGATGGCCGCCCAAAACAGCGGCGGAGGAAAAACCAAGGAGGATTTTGAAACATGGCAGTAGTATCAATGAAGCAGCTTTTGGAGGCCGGCGTACACTTTGGCCACCAGACCAGAAGATGGAACCCCAAAATGGCACGGTACATCTTCACCGAACGCAACGGGATCTATATCATCGACCTGCAAAAAACCGTCAAGAAGCTGGAGGAAGCCTATAACTTTGTGCGCGACCTGTCTGTGGAAGGCAAGTCCGTGCTGTTTGTCGGCACCAAAAAGCAGGCCCAGGATTCCGTCAAGGAAGAGGCGGAGCGCGCCGGCGCTTATTTTGTCAACGCCAGATGGCTCGGCGGCATGATGACCAACTTCACCACCATCCGCCGCCGCATCGAGCGCCTGGCCCAGCTCAAGAAGATGGAAGAGGACGGCACCTTTGATCTGCTCCCCAAGAAAGAGGTCATCAAGCTCCACCTGGAGATCGAAAAGCTTGAGAAATTCCTCGGCGGCATCAAAGAGATGAAGCAGCTTCCGGGCGCGCTGTTCATTGTTGACCCGCGCAAGGAGCGCATCGCCGTTTCCGAAGCAAAGAAGCTCGGTATCCCGATTGTGGCCATTGTAGACACCAACTGCGATCCCGATGAGATCGATTATGTGATTCCCGGCAACGACGACGCAATCCGCGCCGTAAAGCTCATTTCCGCCACCATGGCGAACGCCATCATCGAAGGCCGCGAAGGCCAGATGGGTGCGGCTGCCGCCGAGCAGGAAGAGCAGGCCGGGGAAGAAGCGGCTGAATAATTGCTGCGCCCCTTTGCCGGCGGAATGTGCGTGCGGCTTTGGATTTTTTGTAGAAAGCAAGGAATACTCGTCCCACCAGACGGGTATTTTTTTAAGGAAAATCCCATGTGGAAATAGACGAAAAAGAAGCGGAGGAACCAAAATGAATTTTACAGCAAAAGATGTAGCGGCCCTGCGGGAAAAGACGGGCTGCGGGATGATGGACTGCAAAAAGGCCCTGACCGCCTCGGACGGCGATATGGAAGGCGCGATTGACTTCCTGCGGGAAAAAGGCCTGGCCGCCGCAGCCAAGAAGTCCGGCCGCATTGCCGCTGAGGGCGTGGCCTATGCCTGCACCAACGAAGCCGGCAACGTGGGCGTGATTGTTGAGGTCAACGCGGAAACCGACTTTGTTGCCAAGAACGACGACTTCAACAACTTTGTCAAAACGGTGGCGCAGACCATTATCGACTGCGCCCCGGCAGACATTGAAGCACTCTCGGAGTGCAAGGCTTCCGGTACCGATATGACGGTGGCCGCCCTGCTGCAGGAGAAGATCCTGACCATCGGCGAGAATATCAAAATCCGCCGGTTCGACCGCAAGGAAGGCGTCGTGGTGACCTATAATCACGGCGGCGGCCGTATGAGCGTGCTGGCTTCGTTTGAAGCGCCGGCAGCGGTGGCATCCAAGCCGGAATTCACCGAGTACGCCAAAAATATCGCGATGCAGATTGCTGCCATCACGCCGAACTACGTTTGCCCCGAGGAAGTCCCCGCCGACGTGGTGGAGCATGAGAAGAAGATCCTCACCGAGCAGATCATCAACGACGGCAAGCCTGCCAACATCGCGGAAAAGATCGTGGCCGGCCGCCTGCAGAAGTTCTTCAAGGAAATCTGCCTGACGGAGCAGCCCTATGTCAAGGACGGCGATTTGACCGTCAGCCAGTACACCGAGCAGACCGGCAAGGCCCTCGGCGGCGACATCAAAATCCTGTCCTTTACCCGGTTTGAAAAGGGCGAGGGGCTGGAGAAAAAAGAAGACAACTTCGCAGACGAAGTTGCCAGCATGGTGAAATAACCCCACGAGGCGCGATCCGGGTGCAGGCCCAGCCTAGTAAAATGGTTTTCTTAAAAGTCCCGTTTTGATGAAAACGGGGCTTTTTTTCTGCACATATGCCAGAGTTTCCCTGGCTGGGTTTGGAGGAGGAGGGCCGCCCTGCAAGGGGATAAGAAAGGGAAATGGGAAATACCGGCAGGGATTTTGGAAATTAAGTCTGGTTTTTTGCCCGAAGCTATGCTATAATAAACCCGTGCTTTTGTGAATTATGAATTTACAGCTTGCCAAACGGAAGAAATACAATGCAAGATAAGGGGTGTTTTCGTTGCAGCCAAAGTATCAACGGGTTTTGCTCAAATTAAGCGGGGAATCCCTAGCGGGCAGCCAAGGCAGCGGGATCGATTTTGACGTGGTGCAGAAGATTTGTGAGCCTATCCGCGAATGCGTACAAATGGGTGTGCAAATCGGGCTGGTGGTCGGCGGCGGGAATTTCTGGCGCGGGCGCAGCAGCGGCAAGATGGACCGTACCCGTGCCGATCACATGGGGATGCTGGCTACAGTCATGAACGCGCTGGGCGTGGCGGAGGTCCTGGAACAAATGGGCGTCGACTGCCGTGTGCAGACCGCCATGGCCATGCCGCAGGTGGCGGAGCTGTATGTGCGCAATAAAGCCGTGCGCCATCTGGAAAAAGGCCGGGTCACCGTGTTTGGCTGCGGTACGGGCAACCCGTTTTTCTCTACCGATACGGCGGCGGCCCTGCGCGCAGTGGAAATCGGCGCCGACATTATCCTCAAGGCAACCATGGTGGACGGCGTGTATGACAGCGATCCCAAGAAGAACCCCCACGCCGTCCGTTACGACGCTTTGTCCTTCCTGGAGGTGCTCAACCAGGGGCTGCAGGTCATGGACAGCACGGCGGCTTCCCTTTGCATGGATAACCGGATGCCGCTGCTGGTGTTCAGCCTGGACGATCCGCAAAATATTGTCCGGGCTATCCAGGGGGAACCGGTGGGTACCTTGGTGCGGTAAGCAGGAAAATATGATTTTGAGATAGGAGTTAGAATTATGAAGCAAGTACTGGAACATGCAGAAGAAAAAATGAAAAAATCCGTGCATGTGCTCACGGAAGAATACACCGCCGTCCGCGCCGGACGCGCCAACCCGGCCGTACTCGATAAGATTATGGTGGACTATTACGGCGCGCCGACCGCCATCAACCAGCTTGCGGCGGTTTCTGTGGCAGAAGCCCGGGTACTGGTGATCCAGCCGTGGGACGCCGGTTCCTGCTCCGCGATTGAAAAGGCGCTGCAAACCTCGGAGCTGGGCATCAACCCCCAGAGCGACGGCAAGGTGATCCGCCTGATTTTCCCCCAGCTCACCGAGGAACGCCGCAAGGAGCTGGTGAAGGAAATCAGCAAGATGGAAGAGGGCTGCAAGGTGGCAATCCGTTCCATCCGCCGCGATGCGATCGATAAGCTCAAAGCCATGAAGAAAAATTCGGAGATTACCGAGGACGATCTCAAGGATGCAGAGGAAGATATGCAGCGGCTGACCGATAAATACTGCAAGGAAGCCGAGCAGCTTTTTGCCAAAAAGGAAAAGGAAATTATGGAAATATAAGGCGGGGTCTGCATGAAACCTTCGATTGAATCGGCAGGGGACAGCTTTCCCCGGGAAGAGCGGGTATTGCCCCGCCATGTAGGGATTATTATGGACGGGAACGGCCGCTGGGCAAAGCAAAGGGGCCTGCCCCGTTCGCTGGGGCACCGGGCCGGGGCAATCAACTTTAAGAAGATTGCCCGGTATGGCAGTTCGATCGGGCTGGAATATATGACCGTGTATGCGTTTTCCACAGAAAACTGGAAACGTCCCGAAGAAGAGGTCGGAGCTTTGATGGTCCTGTTTAAGCAGTATTTAAAGGACGCCCTGCGCGACTTCTTAAAGGAACGGATTAAAATCCATTTTCTGGGGGATACCTCGGTGTTTTCCCCCGATTTGCGCGAGCTTATCCAGGAGACAGAGGAGGCCGCCAAGCAGCAGGAGGGGATGATCCTGAACATTGCCATGAATTACGGCGGCCGTTCCGAGATTGTGCACGCCGTGCGGCAGCTGGCCCGGCAGGTGCAGGAGGGCTCGCTCTCCCCGCGGGACATTGATGAAGAAGCGCTTTCTTCCCATCTGTATACTGCCGGGCAGCCGGATCCGGATTTAATTATCCGGCCCAGCGGCGAATACCGGACCTCGAATTTTATGTTATGGCAGGCGGCCTATGCCGAATATATTATTATGGAAGATATCCTGTGGCCTGATTTTACCCCGGAGCATCTGGAGTGGGCGCTGGATGAATATGCCCGCCGGAACCGGCGCTTTGGAGGGATTTAGCCATGGGAAAGCGGATTTTATCCGGCGCGATTTTGATGTCCATTTTGGGAGCAGTCGTCCTGCTGAACCTGGTTTTCCCTTATGGGGTCAATCTGATTGTAGCGGGGCTGTGCGGCTGGGCAGTGTATGAAATGACCAGCGCCATGGGGCTCAAACGCTACCTTTCGGTGGTGCTGCCCGGCATGGCGTTTGGCGTGGCGCTGCCCCTGATGCCCTCGGTGTATACCAAGGGCGTGTGCTATCTGCTGTATACCCTTTTGATGTTCGGGCTGCTGCTGTTCCACCATGAACAGATTGAATTTGTCCAGGGCGACTCGGCGTACGGCATGACGCTGGTGATTGTCACCGGCCTGACCGCGCTCGTATGGGTGCGGGATTTGGCGGGGGCGCACGGGGCCTTTTATGTCTACATGACGATTTGCGCCTCCTGGGTGGCGGATGCCGGGGCGTATTTTGCCGGCAGTTTTTTCGGCCGGCACAAGCTGTGCCCCAAGCTCAGCCCCAAAAAGACCGTCGAAGGGGTGTTCGGCGGGTTTTTCCTCAATGTGCTGGCGATGCTGGTGTTTGGGGTGAGCTACAATTATATTTTTTACGGCGGCGTTTTGACGCTGTCTTATGTTTCCCTGGTTGTGATTGGCCTGAGCACCACGGTGATTTCCATCCTGGGCGATCTCACCTTTTCGTATATCAAGCGCAACCGCGGGATTAAGGATTACGGCAACATCATTCCCGGGCATGGCGGGATTTTAGACCGGTTTGACAGTGTGATATTCGTATCGCCGTTTCTGTTTTTCCTGCTGCAGCTTTTGCCGATGATCCGGTGAGCAGGGAATAAAACGGGAGAAGGATGCGTAAAATGAACAAGACCCTTGCAATATTGGGCTCTACCGGCTCGATTGGACGCCAGGCCCTGGATGTGGCGCGGAACCTGGGATGGAAAGCCAACGTCCTCACCGCCCACAGCAACATCGGGTTGCTGGAAACCCAAATCCGGGAATTCCGGCCTTCTTTTG
>CAJFOO010000021.1 GCA_904397205.1 uncultured Clostridia bacterium | reverse complement strand
TGTCCTTCACTGCGTCCCGTTTGAAAGCGAAGAACATGAAAAAGCATGGTTTATCCGCGTGACGATCAACGCCTGCAAGGATCTGCTCAAAAGTTTTTTCCGCAGCCGCACCGTCTCCATCGAAGAAATCACAGAGCAGGCTGCCAGCCTGCCGCTGGATACCCGGGAGGTTTGGGATGCGGTGCTTTCTTTGCCGGCCAAGTACCGGGATGCGGTATACCTGCATTACTACGAAGGGTATACTGCGCCGCAGATTGGCCGGATCTTAGGGAAAAATGTCAACACCATATACACGATTTTGACCCGTTCCAAAAAAATGCTCAGGGAAAAACTGGGAGGTGACGCAGATGAAGCAGGAACTGAAAGAAGCGTTTGACGCCGTCCATGCGGAACAAGAGTGGAAAGACCGGACCAAAACGTTCCTTTCCCGCAAAATGCAGCAAGCTCCCGTCCGGAAACCTACCCGGTACAAACGTTTTCTCCCTTTGGCCGTATGCGGTTTATTCATAGCCATGGTTTTTGGCGGCTACCAGTTCTACTTTGCCCCGGTATCCACCATCAGTATTGATGTCAACCCTTCTGTAGAGCTGTCTGTCAACCGCTTGGACAAAGTCGTTTCCATCACAGCATACAACGAAGACGGGCAAGCCCTGGCAGATGCTTTGGATATCCAGTTTTGGGATTATGCCGACGCCGTACGGCAGATTGTAGAAAGCGACGTCATCCAGGGCTGTTTGCAGCGGGACGAAACGCTGTCTATTGCAGTGGCCGGCTCTGATAAGGAAAAAACCGGGGAAATGCTTCTGGAAATCGAGTCTTGTACTGCCGGACAAGAAAATACCTATTGCTACCAGGCCACTGCGGAAGAAATAACAGCGGCCCACGAAGAAGGGCTTCCCTATGGGAAATACCGCGCCTTTTTGCTGCTTCAGGCTCTCGATCCCAGCATTACGCCCGAAGAGGTAAAAGGCCTGAGTATGCGGGAACTGCGCGATTGGATTGCCGCTTTGTCGGGAGAGACATCTTCCGGAATCAGCAGCCAGCCGGGAAACGGCGCCAACCGCTTTGGGCAAGGGCATGGGCATGGATACGGGCGGCAAAACGGGAAAGCCACCGGCCTTTCCCCCAATACATAACCATAAAGAAACAGGCAGAAGGAACTGCCTGTTTTTTTATGGTTTCAGCTATTTGGTTTTCAGTTCCGCAATGGTCACGCCGTCTTCGCCTTCGCCAAATGTCCCCAGCCGGTATTGCTTTACCGCAGGGTGCCGCTTGAGGTGATCCTGCACGGCTTTGCGCAGCGCACCCGTCCCTTTCCCGTGGATAATTGTCACTTGATGCAGGCCTGTCAAAACCGCGCTGTCCAGGAACCGGTCGATTTCAAGCAAGGCGTCCAGCACCGTCTGGCCGCGCAGATCCAATTCCATGGACCCGCCCGTCCGGCGTGAAGAAATCTGCTTGGTCACCCGCCGTTTGGGCGCCTGCACAGGTTTCTCTTCCAGCAGGCGCAGGTTTGAAAGCGGGACCCGTGTTTTGATGATCCCGGCCTGCACCACCACCTGATCCGAACCCGGAGGGATTTCTGCCACCACGCCTTTTTTATCAATGTCGAAAATCAGCACGGGATCCCCTACCTGTAAGGGCCGGGGCAAACGATACTGTTCCCCTTCTTTCGCATATACCGGATCGGCGGTATTTTCCAGGCTGCGCAGGCCGCCCCGCAGCCGTACCTTTTGTTCCATGCTCAGGCTGCCCTTCTTGCGGGCGTTGTCCAGTTCATCCATCAGCGCGTCGATCTGTCCCCGTGTGCGTGAAACCAGCTCCGCCGCTTTCTGCCGGGCCATCTCCATTTCCGCCTGCATTTGTTCTTCCTGCTTTTTCTGCCGGGTCTGGGCTTCTTCCCGCAGGCGCTCTGCTTCCTGCCGCAGGGCCTGAACCTCCTGCCGTTCCTTCTCCAGGGCCTGCCGGCTGGTTTCCAGCCGCTGCACCACGTCCTCAAATTTGGCGTTTTCCTGCGAAACCAGCTCTTTGGCGCGCTCCACCAGGGATTCCTCCAGTCCCAAACGCAGGGAAATTGCAAACGCATTCGATCGCCCCGGCACACCGATCAGCAGGCGGTACGTCGGCCGCAGGGTTGCCACATCGAATTCGCAGCAGGCGTTTTCCACCCGCGGGGCGCGCAGCGCATATTCTTTCAGTTCAGCATAATGGGTCGTGGCGGCCAGCTTGACCCCCTTGCCCTGCAATTCCTCCAGTACGGCGATCGCCAGCGCCGCACCCTCCACCGGATCGGTACCGGCTCCCAGTTCATCCAGAAGTACCAGGCTTTCGCCGTCGGCCTCCTGCAAAATACGGACGATATTGCTCATATGGGCCGAAAATGTGGACAGCGACTGCTCGATGCTCTGCTCGTCGCCAATATCGACCAGCACATGCCGGAACAGAGATACCTCACTGTGTTCCGCTACCGGCAGCATCAGGCCGCATAGGGCCATAGCAGTGAGCAGCCCGATCGTCTTGAGCGCGACGGTCTTGCCGCCGGTATTGGGGCCGGTGATCACCAGCGCGTCGAACTCCCCGCCGAGGAAAATATCCGTCGGCACCACCTTGCGGCGATCGATCAGCGGGTGGCGCGCGCTTTTGAGTACGATTTTCCCTTCACGATTCAGGTGCGGCAGGGTCGCCTTCATATCGTAGGCAAGCGAAGCCTTGGCAAAAATGACGTTCAGCTCCACCGCCGCTTCATATCCGCCGCAAAGGGCGTCCGCAAAGCCGCCTACCTCCTGCGAAAGCTCCTGCAAAATCCGTTCGATCTCCTCTTTTTCCTGCACTTCCAGCACCCGGATCTCGTTATTGGCCTCCACCACGCTCATCGGCTCGACAAATACTGTCGCGCCGCTGGAGGACGTATCGTGTACCAGTCCCGGTACATCCCCGCGGCATTCGGCCTTGACCGGCACCACATACCGCCCGGACCGCATGGTCACAATAGGATCCTGCAAATACTTCTGATAGGCAGGGGAATGGATCAGCTTGTCGAGCTGATCCCGCACCCGGGCCGAAGCGCTGCGGATCTTGCGGCGGATCGATGCCAGCTGCGGCGACGCGTGATCCGCCACCTCTTCTTCCGAAAGCACCGCGGTCTGGATCCGGTTTTCCAAATACTGGTTGGGCGCTAAGGAATCCAGTCTCCAGTCCAAGCCCGTCTGCATCCCTTCGCTTTTGCGCCGCCACTCCACAATGCCCCGCATCGCGCGCAGGACACCGGCAATCCGCAGCAGCTCCGCAAGGTTCAGCATTCCGCCGGCTTCCGCGCGCCGCGCCGCCCCGGAAACTTCCACCAGGCCATAAAAAGATGGCGCGCCAAACCGCGCCATCAGGGTATAGGCGTCGTCGGTATCCCGCAGCATCCGGGAAACCTCCTCCCCGTCCGCCGACGGCCGCAGCCCGCGGGCTAAATCTGCCGCATCAGGGCAGTCGGTTTTCTCCGCCAGAAGCTCCAGGATCTTGTCCAGTTCCAGGGCTTTCCAATACTTTTCTTGATACGTTTTCTGTTTCTCCATGGTATCCCTCATTCTCTCGCTCGGCAGGGACGCCGCGCATCCCCGCAAGCTCCATCTGACGATAAAACTCCAGCGTTTGAAACCCCCGCCCGGCCGTATGCAGCAGGTACTGCTCGCTCACCTGCTCCAGTTCGCGCAATCCCGCCTCGGGCAGCCGGAAAGCAAACAGCTTATCCAAATCGGCGTACACCGTGTGCCGCAGGCCGGTGAGCGTCCCTTTTCCCAAAGGGCATACCGGCTCGCCCGGCTGTAAGCCTTCCCCGCGGCGGTTTTCCCAGCACGAGGCACAGCAAAGCTCTCCCCTCCACGGGAAAAACAACATCCGATCCGCCTCATAACAGGCACATTCACGGCAGCATACCAGGTTCGGCATATAGCCGGCCAGCGCCAGCAGGCGCATCTCGACCACCGCTTTCAAAAGCGGGAGCGGCCGGGTGCGCCGGGTCAAAAAATGCAGGGCGTTTAAAATCAAACGCAGAAAATCCCCTGCCGGGGCGGCTTCGGGGGCAAAAAAGCCCGCCAGCTCGCAAAAATACTGGGCAAGGGAAAGACGCTCCAAATCCCCCCGCAGGTCAAAAAACACCTCGATGGGATGGGCGTCGTTGATCATGTACTTGTCCCGCCCCTTATACAGCGTAAGGCGGGAATAACACAAAAGCTGGGTGGAAGACGCCTGCCTGCTGCGCAGGGTTTTCGCTTTGCGTGCAAAGGCGCGCACCACGCCTTCCTCGCGGGTGAGCAGCGTGACCAGGCGGTCACTCTCTCCCACGCTGCTTTCCCGGATCACCAGCCCTTCGGTGTGGATCTGCATGTGTCTCCTCCTGCGGCAAAGAAAGGTTCGTCTGTGCCAGGGAGCGGTGGGCTGTCTGGCAATATACCAGATACGCTTCTATGCTGCCGGTCCGCTCAAATTGTCTCCATGCGGTCTCCTCGTCCATCTTTTTCCCCTCCTGTATTCCGGTCCGCTTATCCCAAATTATGCGGTTCCTGTTAGGATGGTTCCTCTGGGAATCCTCTTTCCCAGTATGTACGGGATCCCCTGCCGCTATAAGCGGAAAAGAGTGGCATTGCCGGCACGATCCCAGAAAATCCGCCGGGAAACTTTCGGGGGGATTTATTCCAGACCGGTCTTGTCATACCCCAGGCTATGCAGGATATTCTGCCGGTTGCGCCAGTCCTCTTTCACCTTCACCCAAAGCTGCAAATAGATGGGGCATCCAAAAAACCGCTCCATATCCTGCCGGGCATAGGTCCCCACCTTTTTCAGCATCGAACCCTTTTTTCCGATAATCATCGCTTTATGGCTTTCCCTCTCGCAGAAAATAGTGGCTTCCACGTCGGTCAGGCCGCTGCCGTCCTCGCGTTCGCGCATCCGTTCCACCAGGACGGCCGTCCCGTGGGGGATCTCCTGATCCAGCAGGCGCAGCAGCTTCTCCCGGATGATCTCCCCGGCCAGCACCCGTTCCGGCTGGTCGGTGAGCGTGTCCTCCGGGAACAGATGGCCGCCCGGCTGGCAGAATTTCTCCAGCTCGTCCAGCAGCGCCGGTACGCCGTCCCCCTGCAAAGCCGAAACCGGTACGACTGCCGTAAACGGGAACGCCTGTGAAAATTCGGCGATCTGTCCCATCAGGACGGACTTGTCCTTTACGGCGTCGATTTTATTGATAGCCAGCGCCGCTTCCAGCCCCTGCGTGCGGAATTTCTGTATCAGCTCCCGATCCTCGGGGGCAATGTGCCGGCCGGCCTCCGTCACCAGGAGACAGGCATCCACTCCCGCGACGGATTCGGTAACCGATTTTACCATATAGCCGCCCAGACGGGTACGGGGCTTGTGCAGGCCGGGCGTATCCAAAAACACCAGTTGGTTTTCCCCCCGCGTGAGCACTCCCATAATGCGGGTACGGGTGGTCTGCGGCTTGGAAGAAACAATCGCCACCTTCTGCCCAAGCATGGCGTTGAGCAGGGAGGATTTCCCCACGTTGGGCCGCCCTACAATCGCCACAAAGGCACTTTTCCCTTGTGCATTTACGCTTCCTGACAAAACATCCTCTCCTTTTCAATTCCTGCCGGTTTGCCTGCGCCCAGGGCCGCGCACAATGTACCAGCCGCTGATGGCTGCTGAAACCGCCAGCCCCGCCAGACGCCAGGGCGCCCCGGCAAAAAAGGCGTACAGGCGCACAAAGCCTTCCGGCTCCCAAAACAAAAAGACCGCGACCGCCACCGAGGTCATCGCGGCCACCAGTACCGCGCCGGCCGCCGCGTCTTTGACGATTTTCACCGCCGGGCTGCGCGTTTTGCAAATCGTGTCGGCGGTCTGCTCAAGCGCGGTGTTGACCGCTTCCATTGCCAGTACAAACCCCACCGTCAGGCACAAAACAGCGTATTCCCCCGCAGACCAGGTGAAAAAAACAGACGCCCCAAACACATAGGCCGCAATTACGGTATGTACCCGCATATTCCGCTCATGGCAAAGGCAAAACCAAAGGCCCTGCAAGGCATAGCCAAACGATTTCCAAAAACGCAAGGGGGATTATCCCTCCTCCTCGTCCAGCACATAGCTGCTCGAGCCCGGCAGGCCCAGCTGGGTCATCACCTGTTCTTCCTTTTCACGCATCCGCACGCGTTCCATCCCGCCGTTTTCATGGTCGTAGCCCAGCAGGTGCAGCATCGAATGCGCGGTGAGGTATCCCACCTCCCGCTCCAGGCTATGGTCGTAGCGCTCGGCCTGCTCCACTGCCTTTTCCATCGAAAGCACAATATCCCCGAGCACCTTGGCGCCGGTATCGTGGTTGGTGTCAAATTCCCCCTTTTCCCCCATGGGAAAAGACAATACATCGGTAGGAGTATCCTTCCCCCGGTACTTTTTATTGAGCTCCTGGATTTGCTGGTTATCCACAAACGTGACGCTGATTTCGGCGGGATAGGCAAATTTTTCCAGCCGCAGCACCGCATTGCAGCACCGCCGGACCAGCATGCGCAGCCCGGTGGGGATTTTTACAGCCTTCTGCTGATTGTCAATAATCACTCGGATTTTTTCCATGAGACGGAGCAACTCCTTTCTGTTTTTTCTTTTCATACGCCTCCTCATATGCCCGGATGATCTCCTGCACCAGCCGGTGGCGCACCACATCCTGCTCCGTAAACCGCACCTGGGCGATATCGGAAACGCGTTTTAAAATATGCAGGATCTCCTTGAGTCCCGAACGTTTGCCGTCGGGCAGATCCACCTGGGTAATGTCGCCGGTAATGACCATTTTGGAATTAAAGCCCAGCCGCGTCAAAAACATTTTCATCTGCTCCGGCGTGGTATTCTGGGCCTCGTCCAAAATGATAAAGCTGTCGTCCAGTGTGCGCCCGCGCATATAGGCCAGCGGGGCCACCTCAATGTCGCCCCGTTCCAGATACCGCTGGTACGTTTCTGCCCCGAGCATATCGAACAGTGCGTCGTACAGCGGTCGCAGGTACGGATCCACCTTCTGCTGGAGATCCCCCGGCAAAAAGCCCAGCTTTTCCCCGGCTTCCACTGCGGGCCGCGTGAGGATAATCCGGTTCATCTGCCCTGCCCGGAACGCCGTGACCGCCATAGCCACCGCCAAATACGTCTTGCCGGTGCCGGCCGGCCCCACGCCGATTGTGATGGTATTCTTCTGGATCGCGGCGCAGTATTGTTTTTGCCCCAGTGTTTTGGGCTTGACAGGCTTGCCCTTGGACGTGATGCAGATACAGTCGCCTGCCAGGGACTGCATTTTTTCCTCATTGCCCTGGTTGACCATGGAGATGCAGTACCGCACGCTTTGTTCGCTGAGGATTTCCCCATGCTGGATCAGGGTCAGCAGGCTCTGGATGACGCGCACCGCCAGGGATACCTGTTCCGGCTCGCCGGACACTTTGATTTCACTGCCGCGCCAGACAATCCGCACGCGGTATTCCTCTTCAATCCGCTTAATATTTTCATCAAAGCTGCCAAACAGCGCCATGACCTGCTCCATGCGGTCAATATTGATTTTCTGTTCGAACATCCCATCACCTTTCTAAAACATGGATAAAAAAGGGCTACTTTGGCGATTCTTCCCAGTCTGATTCCGGCTTTTACCCCTATTATAACACAACATGCATGAAAAGTCATCCAAAATATTGAAAGAAAATCGAATAAAAATCAGGTTTTTTCCCAAAGCACTTCCTGTTCCTGCGCAATATCCTCCTCACAGACACACTCGGCCGTCAAAACCAGCTTGCCGTCCTGCACGCTCTCGTACACCTCCTGCGACACCACCGCTCCGTCTTCTCCCGAACCAGACAGAGCGTCCTGCTGCTGCGCACGGATTTGCTCCATGGCCTGCTCCCGGGCCTGTTCTGCCGTCAGGGTAGCGGGGATTTCCTCCTCCAGCGTGAAGGTTTCCGTATAGACAGAAACGGGCAGCTCCATGTTGTTAAGCACCAACGGGGATTCTTCCAGCGTGCGGGTATAGGGGCCGTCGGGCCGCCCCTCCAAAGACAGGGGGATCGACGCGCCGAATACCCGCAGCGTCCGGCGGGTAACGGTTTCCCCAGTAGGCTGGCGAATCGTTTGCTGGAAAGGGACTTCCGCAGAAAAGGTGCGTTTGGTGCGGGCAATCACCTTTGCCGCGGCATGGCTGGGCAGGCTTCCTCCGGTTTCCAGCCCCGTGATGCCGTTGACCAGGAGCTGTCCGGGGGCGACGGCGTCGCCGATTTGTACCTCGGCGGTCCCATGGTAAACCTCCATGCGTACAATCTGTCCCGCCCCGCTTGCCACGATATTAAAAATCCCTTCCTGATCCTCCACCGGATCCGTCACAATCCGCTCCCGCGCCTCAATCGTGACCAGGCTCCCCCAGGTGTTCACCGAAACCCAGGAAAGCTCCGGGATTTCCTGCATCAGTTGGGTTTGCAGGAGCCGCGAATCCACCTCGCTGCGCAGCATCCCCTGTTTGAGCCCCAGGGAATACGCCGCCTGCTTGACCCGCGCCGGATCGACGGTTTCCAGCCCCTGCACATGGATGCACCACACCCGCATGGAAAGCAAAAGCAAAATTGCCACCCCTGCCGCGCCGCCGTACAACAGGCCGCGCTTGCCTTTCCAGCGGCGGCACAGAAACGGCAGGCCGATCCGCTTTTCCACCCGCAGGCGGGTCTGCGACCGTTTGGCCTGCGGACGCAGCAAAGGATAGGCTTTCTTTCGCACACACGCCAGCAAGATTTCCTTTTCGTCCCGGGTTTCCTTGCGGATCCCCCATAAATGAAAATGATCCCGGGCGGCCCGGTTCAGGAACCGTTCCGGTTCTTTGCCGTGGATGGAAAATTCCACATATCCCAGGCCCCAGCGAATCCATCGCAGCAGCATAGCTTTCTTCCCCGCTTTCGTATGCCGCAGGCTACGGCAAAAATTCAATGCCGGTCAGGAACCCCTCGACCAGCAGCGCGTCTTCGGACAAACATTTGATTTGCAGCCCCCGGCCGCAAAACCGGGTGACCATTTTCCCTGTTTTGACCCGGATCGTCTCGGGGTTATACTCCAGGATATTCCCTCCCCCTTCCACCAGGACCTGGGTATTCCCGTGCAGCTCCATATGCGCCACATTGGCCAGCATTGCCGCAGGAAGCTCCAATGTATGGGCCGCCTTTTCCCACAGGCGGATCCCCGGTTCGTTTTCCGCTCCTTTGCGCATCCTTTTGCCCAAGCTGCCTTCCCCCTCTCGGTTTTGGCTCGTATCAAAAAGGTATGCGCACAGGGCTATAAAAATCACCCGGCGCCCATATAAATGAAAGGAGTAACCTAAAGAAAGGGGACCGCTATGGAATCTGTCAAACCTTCCCCCGCGCCGTCCCGCCCATCCAAAAAACGGGGGCTGTTCCTTTTGTCATTCGCCGTGCTGGCGGCCGTATTGCTGCTCTGCTTTCCCGAAGCGTCCGCCCAGGGGGCTCTGCAAGGGCTGACTTTCTGCCTGGGGACGCTCCTGCCTTCCACCTTCCCCTTCCTGGTCCTTTCGGCGTTCTGTGTCCAGTCGGGATTGTCCCGCTGGCTGGAACCCCTGTTTGCGCCTGTCACGCGTACCCTGTTTTCTCTGCCGGGATGCTGCGGCCCCACCATCCTGCTGGGCCTGCTTGGGGGCTATCCCGCCGGGGTGCGGGGGATCGCCGCGTTGTACCGGCAGGGAAGCGTCACCGCAGGACAGGCCGCCCGGATGCTGGGATTCTGTGTGAATGCGGGACCGGCTTTCACCATCTCGGTGATAGGGGCCGGGTTATACGGGAATCTGTGGCTGGGATGCCTGATCTTTTTTTCGGTGAGTGGCGCGTCCCTGCTGCTGGGGATCCTCCTGGGAGGGTGGGACCGCCTGCGCCGCCGAAAGGCCAGCCGCCCGGAACCCACTTCCGGCAGTCTGCCTGCAAGCGCGCCGCTTCCCTTTGGGGAAGCGCTGACTGCTTCCGCGGCCGACGCGGCCCGGGGGATGCTGAACGCCTGTTGTTTTGTGATCCTGTTTTCGGCCTGCCTTTCAATTTTGCACACTGCGGGTATCACCGTACTGCTGTTCCGAGGGATGCACGCAGCCGGGATCCCAGCCACCGCTGCGGCCAGCCTGTTCCCCTTGTTTTGGGAAATCGGCAGCGGGGCAGCCGACGCCTGTGCATTCGGGGCGCCGCTGGCTTTGGTCGGCGGGGCGGTAGGATTCGGCGGGCTGTGTATCCACTTTCAAATCCTCTCCATGGCTTCCGGCTTCCACCCGCCAAGACTGCCCTTTTTCCTCTCCCGCCTGCTGCACGCCCTTTTTTCTGCGGGATTCCTCCTAGCTTTGCTCTCTCTCTTCCCGCCGTTCCCTCTGGGAGAGGAAACCGCCGTATTTCACAACACCGCTTCCGCCCTGCAAGGCGGGCTTTCCGCCACCCACGCCCCACCGATCCGGGCTGCCGCCGCCGCGGCAGCCTTGTTGGCCCTGTGTATTGTACTGGTAGCAGGCGGAATACGGAAAAGCAAGGGAAACCGCAAAATAAGATAGATTTCTCCCGTAAAACGTGCTACAATGAAGGAAAATACCGGAAGAGGAAAAGGGGGATCCGCCATGCCCAAAAAGAAACTGTTTGGCAACCACATTGACGCCAACTGCGAGTACTGTACCCATAACCAAACGCCGGAAGCTTCCCCGACCTGTGCGCTTCGGCAAGCCTTGAAGGATGACGGGACGTGTACCGGGTTTGTTTACGATCCCCTGCTGCGTACACCACGCACCCTGCCTCCCCTGCAAACCTTCCGGGAGGAAGATTTCAAGCTGTAAAAAAACACCTTCCCAAAAAACCGACGGACCGCCTGGACGCAGAGTATCAGGGCGGTCTGTTTTTTTACGCAAAAAAGCCCCGGCTGCAATCTGCACGCCGAGGCTTTTAAACTGGAGCGGAAAACGGGGCTCGAACCCGCAACATTCAGCTTGGGAAGCTGACGCTCTACCATTGAACTACTTCCGCTTATCCTGTGCGGATATTATAGCATATATTTTCCGGTTTGGCAAGAGCTATTTTCTGTCGGATTCCCAAGAATTTATTTTGCAAGTTACATCCTATCATCCTGCAATTTCTTTGTTCAATCTTTCACCTGTTTTCCTTAGTTTCCGAAAATTCTCCGCATAAAAAAACGAAACCCGTGGAATTATCCACATTTTCCACAGAGATTTCCACCGTATTACGGCCTATTCCGCAGAAATTTTCCCCTTTTTCCCCAAAGATTTCCTCTGTCGGGAAAACTATCCCGTGGAAAACCGGGTTTTTTCTATTTTTCAAGTTCTGTCCCTGTTTCCTGCAAAACAAAAAACCAAGCGGGGAATTCCGCCTGGTTTTTCCTTTTCTGGCTGCTTATACCAGCTAAAGATCCTTATTCCTTGGCTTTGGTGGCGATTTCAGTGAGGATCCGCGAGAGGAATTCCTCCACCTTCATGGAACCCAGATCGCCTTCCCGGCGGCTGCGCACCGAGACCGTGCCTTCTTCGACCTCCTTGTCCCCGATCACGAGCATATAGGGGATCTTTTCGAGCTGGGCTTCCCGGATTTTATAACCGATCTTCTCACTGCGGGCGTCGGTGGTCACCCGGATCCCCGCGCCGGACAAAACCTCCTCGATTTTCTCTGCGGCATGGTGCAGGCGGTCGCTGATCGGCAGGACACGCACCTGTTCGGGCATCAGCCAGGTGGGCAGCGCCCCGGCGTATTTTTCAATCAGCAGGGCCAGGGTGCGCTCGTAGCAGCCCAAGGAGGTACGGTGGATAACATAAGGATATTTTGTCTGTCCGTCGGCGTCCACATACGTCATGCCGAACCGCTCCGCCAGCTGGAAGTCGATCTGGATGGTAATAAGCGTGTCCTCCTTGCCGTGGACGTTGCGGATCTGGATATCCAGCTTGGGGCCGTAGAACGCCGCCTCGCCCGAGGCTTCGGTATAATCGATCCGCAGATCATTGAGGATTTGGCGCATCCGTCCCTGTACCTGCTCCCATTCCTCGGGGGAACCAATATATTTTTCTTTATTGTTCTCGTCCCATTTGGAGAACCGGTAGGAAACATCCTCGTCCAGTCCCAGGGTGCCCAGCATGAAGCGTGCCAGCTCCACACACTCCGAAAATTCCTGCTCCAGCTGCTCGGGGAGACAGGCGATGTGGCCTTCCGAAATCGTAAACTGCCGCACCCGGATCAGCCCGTGCATCTCGCCGGAGGCTTCGTTGCGGAACAGCGTAGAGGTCTCGTTGAGGCGCATGGGCAAATCCCGGTAGCTGCGTTTTTTGTTCAGGTACACCTGGAACTGGAACGGGCACGTCATGGGGCGCAGGGCAAAGACTTCTTTGTCATCCTCCGGGTCGCCCAGCACAAACATCCCGTCGCGGTAGTGATCCCAGTGGCCGGAAATCTGGTAGAGGTCCTTCTTCGCCATAAACGGGGTTTTGGTGAGCAGATAGCCGCGCTTCTGTTCCTCATCCTCCACAAACCGCTGAAGCTGCTGGATGACCCGCGCCCCGTTCGGCAGCAGGATCGGCAGGCCCTGGCCAATGTAATCCACGGTGGTGAAGTACCCCAGCTGCCGCCCCAGTACATTGTGATCGCGTTTTTTGGCTTCTTCCAGGCGTTCCAGATATTCTTCCAGCTCCGCCGTCTTGGGGAAGGCGATCCCGTACAGCCGCTGGAGGGACTGGTTTTTAGCGTCCCCGCGCCAATACGCCGCCGTAGCGCTGGTGAGCTTCACGGCTTTTAGGCAGCCTGTGGAAAGCAGGTGCGGCCCGGCGCAAAGATCCGTAAATTCCCCCTGGCGGTAAAAGCTGATCGGCTCGCCCTTGCCCGCGTGTTCCTCAATCAGTTCCACCTTATAAGGCTGGCCCTGTTTTTCCATTTCGGCCTTCGCTTCGTCCGGGGGCAGCGTAAACCGCTCCAGAGGCAGGTTTTCCTTGATAATCTTCTTGATTTCCGCCTCAATTTTCGGCAGATCCTCCGGGGTCAGCGGCCGGTCAAGATCAAAGTCATAATAAAACCCGTTCTCAATCGCGGGGCCAATCGCCAGCTTGGCCTCGGGGAACAGCCGCTTGACCGCCTGCGCCATCACATGCGAAGCCGTATGCCAATACGCATGTTTGCCCTCCGCCTCCTGGAACGTAAGGATCTCCAGTTCCCCGTCCTCCTCCAGCGGGGTGCGCAAATCCACGGTTTCCCCCTTCCAGCGGCCGGCACAGGCCGCTTTGTACAGCCCGGCGCCAATGGCTTTGGCCACATCTGCCACCGTGCTCCCTTTGGGGAATTCCCGCACGTCCCCTTTCAGTGTAATCTTGATTTGTTCCATCAAACTCCGACTCCTTTCCGTATTTTGTCCACCAAGCCGGCTTTCCTGCGTCAAGTAAAAAAGCCCTGCCCCAAAATAAGGGGCAAGGCTATACGCTCGCGGTTCCACCCAAATTCAGCAGGGAAGTCCGATCCCTGCCCTTTTGCGGCGGATAACGGCGCCAACCGTCCGGCGTTTTGCAGGAGATCCCCCTGCGCCCCGCCGGATGCTCCGGGGCGGTGACGGCTTTCCCTTCCGCCGCCGGGGCTTGCAGCCGATGGCCCCGGCTCTCTGCGGCGGATTGGTGGGAAAGACGCTTCCCCATCCTTGCAGCTGATGGTATTTTCATATCCATAGTATCACCAGAACGGGGGCTTGTCAACCGTTTCTTTTTTCCATTCTGTGCACAATCCGAAAATCCTCTGTTTTCTCCCTTGACGGAAGCAGGCAAAACGTACTATAATGGTAGAGCAATATAGAGTAAGATGGGATTTTCCGCTTTTTTCCATATTGCTTGCGGGCAGTTCCCGTGCCCGCCCTCTTATATCACAGTTGTTATCCATTATTCAAAACAAAAAACTAAACATAGGAAAATCTACAGATAAGGAGGTGCTATTATGTTACTCGCCTTAATCCTAGTGCCCATCGCCACAGCGATTCTTTTTGGCGCGGGCGGCTTCTACGCGGGCCTGACTTACCGCCGGAAAACCGCCGAAGCCGCGATCGGCTCGGCAGAACAGGAAGCCAAGCGCATTATGGAAGACGCCATAAAAGCTGCGGAAGCCAAAAAGAAAGAAGCCGTACTCGAAGGCAAGGATGAGCTGCATCGGCTGCGCAACGAATCGGAAAAAGAACTCAACGACCGCCGCAAGGAAATCCAGCGGCAGGAGCGGCGCATCCAGCAGAAGGAAGAAACCCTCGATAAAAAGCTCGAAGGCCTCGAACGCAAGGAAGGCGCTATCGCCGAAAAGGAAAAGCAGGCCGAAAACGTGCTGGAACAAGCCGAACAGGTGAAGAAAAGCCAGTTTGAGGTACTGGAACGGATTTCCGGGTTTACTACCGAGCAGGCCAAGGAATTCCTGCTGAAAAACCTGGAGGAAGAGCTTGAGCATGACAAAGCCGTGAAGATCATGGAAGTGGAACAGCGTACCCGTGACGACGCGGAATCCATGGCCCGGGAGATTATCGGGACAGCCATCCAGCGGTGCGCAGCGGATCACGCTGCCGAAGCGACCATCTCCGTGGTACAGCTTCCCAGCGACGAGATGAAGGGCCGTATTATCGGCCGCGAAGGCCGTAACATCCGGGCGATTGAAACCATTACGGGGGTGGATCTCATCATCGACGACACCCCGGAAGCCATTACGATTTCCAGCTTTGAGCCGGTGCGCCGCGAGATTGCCCGCATCGCGCTCGAAAAGCTCATTGCCGACGGGCGGATCCATCCCACCCGCATTGAGGAAATGATTGAAAAAGCCCGCCGCGAGGTGGAAACTACCATCCGCCAGGAAGGCGAACGCGCGGTGATTGAAGCCGGCGTGAACGGCGTGCATCCGGAACTGGTCAAGCTCCTGGGCCGTCTGCGTTACCGCACCAGCTATGGGCAGAACGTACTCAACCATTCTTTGGAGGTGGCATTCCTTTCGGGTATCATGGCCTCGGAGCTGGGCATTGATCCCACCGTGGCCCGCCGGGCCGGCCTGCTGCACGATATCGGCAAAGCACTGGATCACGAAATGGAAGGCTCGCATGTGGACATCGGCGTGGCGGAAGCCCGCAAGTATAAGGAAAGCGAAGCCGTGATCCACGCTATCCAGGCCCATCACGGCGATGTGGAAGCCAAAACCGTAGCGGCCTGCATTGTACAAGCCGCCGACGCGATTTCCGCCGCACGTCCCGGCGCCAGACGCGAAAACCTCGAGAATTATATCAAACGCTTGGAAAAGCTGGAAGAAGTTGCTTCCTCCTTCGAGGGGGTAGAACGCTGCTTCGCCATTCAGGCAGGCCGCGAAGTCCGCATTATGGTACGCCCGGAAATTGTCAACGACGACAAAATGATTCTTCTGGCACGGGATATCTGCCGGAAAATTGAAAGCGACCTGGAATATCCAGGGCAAATTAAAGTGACGATTATGCGCGAAAGCCGCGCGATTGAATATGCAAAATAACATCGAAATATAAGAGGCGGCGTCCTGGTTTTCAGGGCGCTGTTTTGGTTCAGAGACAAAAAAGGAGGCGCTTATGAATATCTTAGCGATTGGGGACGTGGTGGGCAGTGCCGGCTGCAAATTCCTGCGCAGCCATCTGCCCTCGCTGAAAAAGCTCCGGCACATCGACCTGGTCATCGCCAACGGGGAAAATTCCGCCGACGGCAACGGGATTACCCCCGCATCCGCCCAATACCTGTTCGACAGCGGGGTCGACGTGATTACCGGGGGCAACCACAGCTTCCGCCGCCGGGAAATCTACGATCGGTACGACGAGGAGGAAACCCTGCTGCGTCCGGCCAACTTCCCGCCCGGCGCGCCGGGAAAGGGGGCCTGCATTGTGGATCGCGGCCGGATCCAAATCGGGGTGATCAACCTGATGGGGGTCGTGTACCTGGAAAACCTAGACTGCCCCTTCGCCGCGGCGGATCGCCTGCTGGAGGGGATGCCGCCCATCACCGTGCTGGATTTCCACGCCGAAGCCACCGGCGAAAAGGGGGCCCTTGCGCGGTATCTGGACGGGCGGGTTTCCGCGGTGTTCGGCACCCACACGCATGTGCAGACCGCCGACGAAACCATCCTGCCCGGCGGCACGGGGTTCATCACCGATCTGGGCATGACCGGCCCCACAGATTCCGTGCTGGGTGTAAAACCGGAGCTGGTGATCCAGAAGATGCGTTCCAAGCTGCCCGTCCGCTTTGAAACGGCAAAGGGGGACTGCCACATGGACGCCGTCCTGTTCTGCATCGACGAAAAAACAGCCCGGACTGTCTCGGTGGAACGCATCCAAATCACATGAAAAAACCATGCCGTCTGCGGGGGGATCTGTACAAATCCCGGCCGCAGGCCGTTGCATGGAAAGGAAATTTCTGCTATAATGGAATACAATACACCCTTTGGGGAATACAATGGTTATCCGATAAAGAAAATAAAGGAGGCCCCTATGATCAATGGAATTGTCCTGCGGGACGCTTTGATTTCCGGTGCAAACAACATGGCCCGGCAAAAAGATCTGGTCAACCAACTGAATATCTTCCCCGTGCCGGACGGCGATACCGGTACCAATATGTCCATGACCATGCAGGCTGCCGTGCGCCAGCTCGTCAAAGAACCTGCCCGCAAAGCCGGCGACGTCATCCAGACGGCCGCGTCTGCCATGCTGCTCGGCGCCCGGGGGAATTCCGGGGTGATCCTTTCCCTGCTGTTCCGCGGCCTGTCACAGGGGCTGGAGGGGTTGGAAGAAGTCTCCGGGCGCGAACTGATCGGGGCGCTGCAGCTCGGTGTGGAGGCCGCTTACCAGTCGGTATCCAAGCCCACGGAAGGCACCATTTTGACGGTCGCCCGGGTTGCCTGTGAAAAAGGGCGGGCCGCCTGCGCTATCGACGAAAACCCTGTCCTGGTATGGGATGCGGTGTGCCGGGGCGCGGCGGACGCGCTGGAGGCTACCCCGGAGCTGCTGCATGTGCTCAAACGCGCCGGCGTAGTGGATGCGGGAGGCAAAGGCCTTTGCCTCATTTTTGAAGGGATGATGTCGGTCTTTGAATCCGGGGAAATTATCCCGGCGGAGCCGCTGCCTGCCGATGCGGCCCTGAACCCCATCCCGACGGACGATTTCTTCCGCAACGCCGCCGCGGAGTTTGACGAGGACATCACCTTTACTTACTGTACCGAGCTTATCATCGACCGGGAATTGTCCGGTGCGCCGGATCCTCTCGATCTGCGCACCTTCCTCGAAACCATCGGCGACTGCGTGGTCGTAGTGGACGACCCGGACGTCATCAAGGTCCATGTGCATACGGAAACCCCGGGGAAAGTCCTGGAAGAATCCCTCCGCCATGGACAGCTTTTGCATGTCAAAGTGGAAAACATGAAGGAACAGCACCGTCTTGCCGGAAAACCCCTGCAATCGGATCCGGCGCGCAAAGCGGTACCCCCTGCTCCCGTGCAGCCCACCGAAGAAGTGGGATTTGTCGCGGTTTGCAGCGGGGACGGGCTGCAAAGCCTGTTCTCCGACCTGGGGTGCAGCCAGGTGGTATGCGGCGGCCAGACCATGAACCCCAGTACCGACGATCTGCTGCACGCCGTACTGGCTACTCCGGCCAAGCATGTATTTGTATTGCCCAACAATAAAAATATCCTCATGGCGGCGGAACAAACCGCAGCCATGGCCGAAGACCGGGAGGTCATCGTCCTGCCTACCAAAACCATCCCGCAGGGCTTGTCTGCGATGCTGGCTTACGCTGATAACAAGCCGCCGTCCGAAAATACTCTTGCCATGATGGAAGCCGCCAGCCATGTGCGTACGGGCCTCGTGACCTTTGCGGCGCGGGACTCGGAGTTCGGCGGGCACAAAATGCGGGCGGGGGATATTCTGGCGCTGGAAGACGGCAAATTAACCTTCGTGGATAAAGATCCGGTCCATGCGGTGGTAAAGCTGGGACGCTCCATGCTGACCCGCTCCACTTCGTTTGTTACCCTGATTTATGGGGAAGAGATTTCCGAAATGCAGGCCGAAGACGCCTGCAACCGGATCCGGAACAAAGCAGGCAATAACGTGGAAGTCACCCTGATCAACGGCGGACAGCCAATCTATTCCTTTATCCTTTCGGTGGAGTGATCCACGGTATGGCTTCCTTATTTCACACCCCTATCCAAACGCTCAAAGGCGTCGGCGAAAAACGCGCTCCCCTGTTCGGCAAAATCGGCGCGCCTACCGTCGGCGCTTTACTGCGCCTGTATCCCCGCGCCTACGAGGACTGGAGCCATCCTTTCCCCATTGCTATGGCTCCCATGCAAGTCCCGTGTCCCATCCGGGCAACAGTCGTCTCCCCGCCCAGGGAAACCCGTATCCGCAAGGGGATGCTTCTGACGAAAACCGTGGTATCCGACGGGGCGCACGATATGGAGGTAACCTTTTTTAACAACCCCTACATCCCAAACCTGCTTCGGGAAGGGCAGGAATACCTCTTTTACGGCAAGCTCTCCGGGACACTCACGCGCCGCGAGATGACCGTACCCGAGTTTGCCCCGGCGGAATCCGCCCCGGCCGTGCGCCCCATTTACAAGCAAACGGAGGGCTTGTCGTCCCGGATCATTTCCCAGGCGGTGCGGCAGGCTTTGCTTCTGCTGCCCGATCCCCTGGAGGATCCCCTCCCCGATCCCCTGCGCCAATCGTATGGATTATGCCATCTGCGCTTTGCCCTGGAGAACATCCACTTCCCCCAGACCATGCAGGCCTTGGAAACCGCCCGCAGCCGCCTGATTTTTGAAGAGCTGCTATTCCTGCAAATGGGCCTTTTGCAGCTCAAGCAGCGCAGCCGGCGCGAAACAAGCAGCCACGCCATTGCAGATCACCGGGAAGGATTTTACGCCCTGCTTCCTTTCCCGCTGACCGGCGCGCAGAAACGGGCCATTGATCAGTCCCTTGCCGACATGACCGGGCAGGCTTCCCCCTGGCCGATGAGCCGCCTGATCCAGGGTGACGTGGGCAGCGGGAAAACCGCCGTAGCCGCCGCGCTGTGCTACTGTGTGGCCCGCAGCGGCAAGCAGTCCGCCCTCATGGCCCCCACCGAAATCCTGGCGAGGCAGCACTTCCAGTCCCTGTCTGCCCTGCTGGCTCCCGCCGGGATCTCCGTGGGCCTGCTGACCGGCTCCCTGCCCACGGCAAAACGGCGCGCTATCCTGGAACAGGTGGAAGACGGGCGGATTCAAATCCTGGTAGGCACCCACGCTTTGCTGGGTGAAGGGGTATCTTTTTCCGATCTCGCCCTGGTCGTGACGGACGAACAGCACCGCTTTGGCGTCGCCCAGCGCAGCGCTCTGGCCGGTAAAGGAAACAACCCGCATTTGCTTGTCATGTCCGCGACACCGATCCCCCGTACGCTGGCGCTCATGATCTACGGGGATTTGGATGTCTCCATCTTGGACGAGCTCCCGCCCGGCCGCCAGAAGGTGGATACTTATGCGATCCCCAGCCGGAAACGGGACCGGGCCTTTGGATTCCTGCGCCGGCATATCGAGCAGGGATACCAGTGCTATATCATATGCCCCCTGGTGGAAGAAGGGCAAAACGATCTGGCTTCCGTCGAGGGGTATGCCGCCCGGCTGCGGGAGGAATATTTCCCCACGGTGGAAATCGGGATCCTCCACGGCAAGATGCGCCCAAAGGAAAAAGAGCGCGTGATGGAACGGTTTTCCCAGGGGGAAATTTCCATCCTGGTCTCGACCACCGTGGTGGAAGTGGGGGTCAATGTACCCAACGCCGCCGTGATCCTCATTGAAAACGCCGAACGGTATGGCTTATCCCAGCTGCACCAGTTACGCGGGCGTGTTGGCCGCGGTACGGTGAAATCATCCTGTATCCTGGTATCCGACGCCCAGAATGAAGAAGCCCTCGCCCGGCTGCGGGTCATGTGCCAGACAAACGATGGGTTCCAGATTGCCGAGGAGGATCTGCGTCTGCGGGGTCCCGGTGATTTTTTCGGTACCAACCAGCACGGGCTGCCCAACCTCAAAATTGCGGGGATGGCCAGCAATATGGAGACCCTTCGCAAGGCGCAGGAAGCCGCCCGGTCTATCCTCCGGCAGGATCCTTCCCTTTCCCGGCCGGAACACCGGGGCCTGCGTGCGCAAATCCGGCAGCTATTTGCACAGGCCGGTGAAAATGGGTTTAATTAGCGCCCCTTCTTCCCTTATCTGCCAATAAAAATTCAGGAGGATCGTATCATGAACGCAAACAAAACATGGGAAAAGGACGGCTTCCTCTTACGGTCAGCAAACAAAGAGGACGCAGAACCGTATTATTCTCAAATTTTCGATCCGTTGGACAAAGAAGCCGCCCGGCTCACCGGAAGCAGAGAAACCTTTCCCAAAGAGGAAGTACTTTCGTTTTTTTACCAATCCCTGGAATCGAAAGATCACTGTTTATTTTTAATTTTCGCTCCGGATGGGCGCATTATCGGCGAAAGCGTGATCAACGAGATCGATGCTGCTCTGCGCCGTGCCAATTTCCGGATCGCGATTTATCCCCCCGCCATGCGTGGCAAGGGAATTGGGACATGGGCGGTGGAAACCACGCGGGATTTTGCTTTTGAAGAATTGCAGCTGCACCGGCTGGAATTGAGTGTTTTTTCTTTCAACCCCCGCGCGGAAGCAGTCTACCGCAAAGCGGGGTTCCGGCGGGAAGGCGTCCTGCGGGATGCTGTCTTGGACGGTGACCAGTATGCCGACGAGATCTGTATGGCTATCCTGGAGGACGAGTGGAGGCAGAGGATTGGAGGCAGTTGATATGGAACTGGTATTTCGGCCATTAACACAAATCCATGCACTGGAAATTGCAAATGAGTGGAAATATGATGGTATTTATTCTTTCTATGATATGACTGCTGATGCAGAAGACTACGAAGAATTTATGGATGAACATTTGAGAAATCAAAACGACCACTATGAAGCATTGGAAAACCATACATTATTTGGATTCTTTTGCGTTATCCAGGAAAACGCATCCATCGAAATTGGCCTTGGCATGCGGCCGGATGTTTGCGGCAAAGGGAAAGGAAAACAATTTGTGAAGCAAATCCTGGATTTTTTAGGGCACAATTACAAATTTGATACGCTCGTCATGCATGTGGCGTCATTTAATCAAAGAGCCATAAAAGTATATCGTTCCTGCGGATTCAAGGATTCCGGAATCACAAAGCGCCGTTCCAATGGCGGGGTATACGAATTTTTAACTTTGGTAAAAAAGGCATAAACCGGGATTTACCAGCGTTGCATATTCTTTTCAAATTTGGTTGTGTATGCTTCTTTCAGTTCCTCATCACGAATTCCATAGCAAAGGAGAACATCGTTGTAATACATCAGGACATCTGCCATTTCTTCAAGGATATGTTTTCGCAAATCACTCTCTTCAAGTAATTTGCTTTCCCCATTTTTCTTAATCATATCTACCACTTCGCCTATTTCACCAATCATCCACAACAGTTTATGCTTACCTGCTTCCGGACAAATCGGTTCCCACATATCTTTATATTTTTCTTGCAGTGTCTGCTGCATAATAAGCATTTCCCGAATACTAAAGCCGTTCATAATTCCCTCCGTCAAATTGAAATTTACTTTCGCCTTCCCCTATGTTTTTCTTGATTTCTTACAGGATATATGGTAAAATGAAAAGAAATATTCGGAAAGGGAAGGGGAAAACGCCATGCAAGAATCCGGCGAAAATTATCTGGAAACCATCCTGATCCTGCACAAGCGGCAGGGGTATGTGCGTTCAATCGATATCGCCAACGAACTGTCGTTTTCCAAACCCAGCATCAGCCGGGCGGTGGGCATCCTGAAAGAAGGCGGCTACATCACCGTGGAGCAAAGCGGCAACATTGTGCTCACGGAAAAAGGCTTTGCCAAAGCGTCCGCCGTGCTGGAGCGCCATCAGCTGATTACCCAGTTCCTGCAAAAGACGCTGGGCATTGACGAAGCCTTAGCAGAGCAGGATGCCTGCCGTATTGAACATGTGATCAGCCAGCAAACCTTTGAGCGGATCAAAGCCTATGTGGCTGAAAAATAACAGGGACTGCCGAAATGGCAGTCTCTTCTATAATGTAAAATGTAAGAAAAAGGAGGGCGAGGCAAGCTCAGGCAAAAAACCGAAGCGGTGCTTGCCGCTCTCCCTCCTCGGCAAAAGAAGCGGCTATAGGCCGCTTCTTTTGGTTATCTCAACGGGAGAGGATCTTCTTTGTGCGGAGGAGGGCTTTCCTGCCCCAGAAGCCAGTTGACAGACACACTTAAAATATTGGCCAAGGCAACCAGTTCAAAATCCGTAACATAGCGGATCTGCCCTTCCAGCTTAGACAAGCCTGAGGCATTCATATCCACCCCGTTGACTTGCAGTTGTGCCAACAGTTCTTTCTGTTTCATCCCCAGATGTTTCCGGGCAAGCTCCACCCGCGCGCCAATCAAATTCCGGTTACCTAAGGATTGTTTCCGTAATCTCATATTTCGTCATCTCCAAACTGCAATACCTGCAACCACTCTCTTTCAGAAATTATTGGTTTTTATTAAACAAAAATGGGAAAGGCATCTTTCTTTGTTTTTATTATAATACGATTCTTTGCAAATTACAAGAAGAATTTTTCCATTTTTCCATAATCTTAAGAAAAAAGCCAACAAAATATAGTCAAGTTGCTGTTTGTGCTTTTGGGGGTTTCCTGTTATAATAGGGTAACTGCATTTCATGGGCAGGAAGCCCCTGCCAAAAAACAGGAGGGTGTATTCTATGTTTCCATACGACAACTCCAGCAAGCTGCGCGCAAATTTGACCATGCTCACAGATTTTTATGAAATCACCATGGCCAATGGGTACTTTGCCAACGGCCTGGCCCATCGGACCGCGTATTTTGACGCATTTTTCCGGCAGGTGCCAAACCACGGCGGATTTGCCATTATGGCAGGCGTGCAGCAGCTCGTAGAGTATTTGGAAAACCTGCATTTCTCAGAGGAAGATCTGGAGTTTTTGCGGGATATCCGCCTGTTTTCGGAGGAATTTCTTTCCTACCTTCAGCACTTCCGTTTTACCTGCGACGTGTGGGCCATCCCAGAGGGTACCCCTATTTTCCCCATGGAACCCATCCTCACCGTACGCGGCCCGGCTCTGCAAGCGCAGTTCATCGAAACCATGGTGCTGCTGTCTCTCAATTACCAAAGCCTGATCGCTACCAAAGCCAACCGGATCTGCCGGGCTGCCCAAGGGCGTCCCGTGATGGAATTCGGTTCCCGCCGCGCACAGGGATTCGACAGCGCCATTTATGGATCCCGGGCAGCGTTCATCGGCGGATGTGCCGGCACGGCTTGTACGCTCAGCGCCAAAAAATTCCAAATTCCTGTGGTGGGCACCATGGCCCACAGCTGGGTGCAGCTCTTTGACAACGAACTCGACGCCTTCCGCGCCTATGCCCGGCAGTATCCCCACAATTGCGTGCTGTTGGTCGATACTTACAACGTCCTGCAATCGGGCGTACCTAACGCGATCCGGGTGTTCCAGGAAGAACTCCTGCCCCGCGGGATCCGGCCGGGAGGCATCCGCATCGACAGCGGCGACTTAACCTATCTCTCCCGCAAGGCCCGCGGTATGCTCGACGCAGCCGGCCTTTCCGACTGTCCCATCTGCGTTTCCAATTCCCTGGATGAATACATCATTCGGGATATGCTGATCCAGGGCGCGCAGGTGGATTCCTTCGGCGTAGGGGAACGCCTCATTACCTCCTCGTCCGACCCGGTATTCGGCGGCGTGTATAAGCTGGCCGGCATTGAGGATGAAACCGGCAAAATCATTCCAAAAATCAAAATCAGCGAGAACGTCGTCAAAATCACCAACCCGTGCTTTAAAAAGCCATGGCGTCTGTTCGACCGGGAAACCGGCAAGGCGATTGCCGATGTCATCACCCTGCATGACGAAACGATCGATGACACCAAACCCTATACGATTTTCCACCAGGAATACACCTGGAAGCGCAAAACTCTGGAAAACTTCCGTGCTGCACCGCTGCAAACACAAATTTTTTCCCATGGGAAAAACCTGACACATCCGCGCAGTCTGACGGAAGTGCAGGAATACTGCCAAAAACAAGTAGACGAAACGCTTTGGGAGGAAGTCAAGCGGTTTGAATATCCGCACCGCCCCTATGTAGATCTTTCGCAGGCCCTTTGGGAAGAAAAACAGCGGCTGCTTGCAGGGAAAAACCATATGGTATAAAAGCAAAAAAGCGCCCTAAGGGCGCTTTTTTTATGGGACAGCTCCTTTCAAAAAGGGGAAGCTTCAAGCTCCCCTTTGCTGAAAGGTAAAATCTCCAGTTCCTGCAAAATCTCCTGCAAACTCCCAGCAAAAACACTTCCCTGCATCAGCAGGCGAGCGATCCATCGTATTTTGTTCACATAGTAAGTAATATTGCTTTGTGAATTTTTGATAACCGATCCATCTTTTTCTTTTTGTACAATTTCAATGCCATATCCTTCTTGACGGCTTCCAAAAATCGAATATTGCAATGTAGTTCCCAATTCTAATACTCGGATACTCCCCACTGTTTTCCGCATGATGTTTTTGCTCTCCCTTTATGATGTTGATAAGTTTTCACATTAATTTTAGAACCTAATATATTTTATCGGCATTGCTGTAAAAAATCAATTCTAATACTGCACAAAGAATCACAATTTTTCTCATGAATTCTAACAATAATCCCTTTACAGATTTGTTATTGTTTGTAACATTTTGTGATATTTTTATTTTTTTCGCTTTTTGAACACCCGTTTTTCCAATTCCACCACAAAAAGCGGCACAAATGCTAAGCCCAATACAATTGCCCATTGCAATGGGGAAAGCATCTGCGTTTTAAACATCCGGGATACCGGCTCAATCAAAATCACCGCTGCCTGCAATGCCGCACACAGCAAAATAGCCAAAAGGAGTTTGCGGTTGCTGGCGATCCCCACCCGGAAAATGGATTCTTTGGATCGCATATTCAGCGTATGTACCAGCTGGGAAAAACTCAGCACGGCAAACGCCATCGTACGGCCTACCACAGGGATTTCCGGGCTGTAATCGAAGAAAACCCGGCCGATGGTATACGCCAGCAAAGCCAGCGATCCGATCATGCACCCTTCTGCGACCATATTGTACCCCATTCCGCCGGAAAAAACGCTCGTATTTTGTTTGACCGGCTTGCGCTGCATAATATCTTTTTCTACCGGGTCCACTCCCAGCGCCAAGGCCGGCAGGGAATCCGTCACCAGGTTGATCCACAAAAGCTGGATCGCCAGCAGCGGGGTGGGCAATCCCAGCAAAAATGCAGCCAGCACGGTCAAAATTTCCCCAATGTTGCACGAGAGCAAAAAGTGGATGGTCTTGCGGATATTGGCATAAATCCCCCGTCCTTCCCGCACAGCGGAAACAATGGTGGAAAAGTTGTCGTCTGTCAAAATCAGATCGGAGGCCCCTTTTGCCACGTCCGTCCCGGAAAGCCCCATCGCACACCCAATATCTGCCGCTTTGAGGGCAGGTGCGTCGTTGACGCCGTCGCCAGTCATCGCTACGATTTCTCCCCGGGCCTGGAAGGCTTTGACTATCCGCACCTTATGCTCCGGCGACACCCGGGCATATACCGAATACCGGTAGATATTTTTTTCCAGCTCCCTCTGTGACAGTGTATCCAGTTGTGCTCCCGTCATGGCGGCGGTATCTTTTTCCAGAATCCCCAGTTGTTTGGCAATGGCCCTTGCTGTTGCCAGGTGATCGCCGGTAATCATCACGGTACGGATCCCAGCGCTCTTGCACAGTGCCACCGACTTGGCTACTTCCTCGCGCGGCGGATCAATCATGCCGATCAGCCCGCAGAAAACCAACCCCTGCTCTGCCGCCTCCCCTTGGGGTATTTGCACGGTATCCCGGTACGCCACCCCCAATACCCGCAGCGCCCGGGAGGCCATTTCTTCATTTTTGCGCTGGATTTTCTGGCGCAAAGCTGGAGTGAGCACTTCCTCCCCCGAAGCCGTTTTCCATTTGCTGCAATAGTTGAGCAAAACATCCGGCGCCCCTTTGGTTACAATGCGGTATCCCCCCTGGGGGATCCGGTGGATGGTAGTCATCCGTTTGCGGGACGAGGTAAAGGCAATTTCATTCACCCGCGGGAACAGTTTCTCCAAGGCGGTTTTCTGCTTCCCGCTGGCCCGCAGGATAGCGGCCTCGGTGGGCGCGCCGTGGATGCTTTTCCCTTCTGCCGTGCAGTTGTTGCATAGCGACCCCAGTTCCAGTAAAAAGGCGCCGTCCGGCGTTTTCTCCTCCACCCGCTTCTCCCCGTCGGAAAGCTCCACCACCGTCATTTTATTCTGGGTCAATGTCCCCGTCTTGTCGGAACAAATTACGCTCGCGCTGCCCAGGGTCTCCACTGCCGGCAGACGGCGCACAATCGCTTTTTGCGCCGCCATTTTCCGCACACCCAGCGCCAGCACAATCGTCACTACCGCAGGCAGTCCCTCCGGGATAGCGGCCACCGCCAGGCTGATGGAAATCAGCAGCATATCCAGGGGGGCGATATGCTGGAACAGTCCCAAAATAAAAATCACCACACAGATGCCCAGCGCGCCAATGCCAAGGATTTTCCCGGTCTGGGCCAGTTTTTTTTGCAGCGGGGTCTGAGGGGTTTCCTCGGTGTGGATCATATGGGCGATTTTACCCACCTGTGTGCGCATTGCCGTTTCCACCACCAACCCCACGCCGCGCCCTTCCGAAATGCTGCTGCCAAAATACGCCATGTTTTTCCGATCCCCTAAGGGGGTTTTTGCATCGAGCCGCACAGAAGCATCTTTTTCTACCGGCATGGATTCCCCGGTCAGGGCGGACTCTTCCACCTTTAAATGATGGGTTTCGAGCAGGCGCAGATCTGCCGGTACCAAGTCGCCCATGGAGAGCAGGACAATATCCCCCGGTACCAGATCGGCCGAGGGGAGCGTCTGCTGGCGGCCGTCCCGCAGGACCTGCGCGTGGGGAGCCGCCATCTTCTTGAGCGCCTCAATCGCCTTTTCTGCCCGGCTTTCCTGTACGACCCCGGTAATCGCATTGATCACCACAATCGCTAAAATAATAATGGAGTCGATATAATCGGTATCGTTTTGCAGGTAGGAGGTCACAAAAGAAATCGCTGCTGCTGCAAGCAGAATCAGGATCATAAAGTCGCAGAACTGCGCGAAAAACATCCGTACGATCCCCTTTTTCTTGGCCTGGGCCAGTTGGTTTTTCCCTACCTTTTTCTGTTTTTCTTCCGCTTTCCGGCTGGAAAGGCCTTTCCTGTCGGAACCCAGCTTCTGCAAGCACTCTTCTGCCGAAAGCTCTTGCCAATCCACACATGCCACCCCCACATTTTTTTCGAGTCTATTGTATCTGTATGTGGACGGCATCCAAATTAGAAGCCAAGCTTCCGGGAATTCTCCTGCCGGGACGGGCACAAAAAAACGCCCCCAAACATGGAGGCGGATACAGAGGATATTCAGTTCAGGATTTTGCGGCCGTCATTTGGAGCATGGCCTTGCTCGGCGTGAGCTTGCGCGGGCGGAACCGGTTGCCGAACCAGTACACAATACCGCCCACCAGGATGGTCATATAATAGGTGGCGATCCGCCAGATGAATATTGCAGGGACCAGCGTATTGTTCAGGAAGAACTTGCCGAAATACAGCGCAAAGCTGCCCTCGGCGCCGCCGGACGCCCCCGGCAGAGGGACAAACGCCGAAACCATGGTGACAAAGGACTGCGCGGCTATCATGGTGGTAGCCGACTCGGTGTGGAAATTGAAGCTGCGGTAAATACAGTAGGGCACAACGCAGGTGAAAAAGACCTGCACAATGGTAAACAGCACGGTATAAAAGTAGATCCGCCAGGCTTTGCCCATCAGCCGGGTGCTCTCATAGAATATGCCGAATTCCTTGCGGATTTTCTCATACCGTTCCTCGGGACGTTTGCACAGGTGGATTTTATGTAGGAATTTGATAAAGACACGGATAACCTTATCGGTGAGTTTCTGGTTAATCGCAAAAAACAGCACGGCAACCACAAAAACCAGGTTGGTGACCAGGCCGATAATGATAATAAAGGCAAAGTTGCTCACGCTCTCCTGGAAATACGGGAGCTTCCAGGCGACCATGACCAGGGCAAACACGACCATCACCACCTGGTACACCACGGTTTTTACGGCAATAATAGCGCCGGCCTTGCCCGTATCCATGCCCATTTTGCGCATGTAAAAAATCTGCATCGGCTGGCCTCCGGTGGAAAATGGGGTCAGCGCGCCATACAGCAGGCCGATCATCCCCACTACCAGGGAATACCGCAGCGGCCAGTCGGCATAGATCCGTTTGGTGATAATATGCAGGCAGATCCCTTCCAGCGCCCACATCCCCACAACTGCCGCCAGCATCAGGAAAATCCAATGGACTTGCAGGGTATCGGCAATTTGTCCAAATGCTGCAATCCCGTCGGTGGTAATTAAAAAATAGGTCAAAATCCCAATGGTGAGCGCCAAAGTGACAATCAGGAGCCAGTTTTTCCAAAGGAATTTTTTTATTTTTGCCCCCATGCGTACCTCCTATGATCCGGTATCCTTATATATCCCTTTTTCTCAACAAAATATAATCTATATGATATCATAAACATCCTGAACATTCAACCATAAATTTGTGAACCAAAACAAAAAGAAGAGGAATCCTCCTCTTCTTCTCCAAAACCGATGCTTACCGGCGTTTTTTCGGCTTGTCAAACTCGGGGTTAAACGCATAAAAATTGCGGGAATCCAAATTATCGGTAGCAATCCGCAAGGCTTCGCCGAACCTTTGATAATGGACGATTTCCCTCTCGCGCAGGAAACGGATCGGATCCCGCACGTCATAATCGTCCCCGCAAAACCGCAGGATGTTATCGTAGGTTGTCCGCGCTTTCTGCTCTGCCGCCAAATCCTCATGCAGATCCGTCAGCGCGTCGCCGGCAACCGAAAACGTATCCGCCGAAAATGCCGCGCCGCTCGCCGCTATGGGGTAGACCCCCGTTGTGTGGTCAACAAAGTAGGTATCAAAGCCCGCCTTTTTGATTTCCTCTTCGGTCAAATCCTTGGTGAGCTGATATACAATCGCGCTGACCATCTCGAGGTGCGCCAGTTCTTCGGTACCTACAGAAGCAACGGAAATGTTCCATATCCTGAAAAACGCTGAAAATCCGCATTTTTACGGCTTTCGGTTACATACCTTCCGT
>CAJFOO010000020.1 GCA_904397205.1 uncultured Clostridia bacterium | reverse complement strand
GGTTTAAGGTATATTCCATAAGGGCTTCCTCTCCTTTTACCAAATTACCGGTTCTACCTCATGTGTATGGCCGCCCTGTCCGTTTTATACCAAAAAAACGGCCCCCGGACCGCCTGTTTTACAGACAGCCCGGAGGCTTATTCCCCGTTTTCCTTTTCATAAATGAGATGGGGCATCTCCTTGCCCTGATACATCTTGACAAACTGCCCGGCCTCCCGCATCCCGAGTGCTTCCGCCACCCGCCGGGAATGGGTGTTTCCCGGCCGGATTTGGGCAATTACCCGCTTTGCCCGAAGCTGGGAAAACGCATAGTGCAGGCAGGCCCCGGCCCCTTCGGCCCCATACCCCTTGCCCCAGCAGTCCCGGGACACGATATAGGCAATGCCGATGTGGGCTTCCCCGTCGATTTCTTCTACCAGCGGGCCCATGGCCCCAATCAGCCGGCCCGTCTGCTTCTCTATCGCGGCAAAATACCCAAATCCATCCCGCGCGTAACGGGCAAGGTTTCCTTGCAGCCACTGCCGGGCTTGCGCATCCGAAAACCCATGTTCCCAAGCCGCCATGACCTCCGGATCCTGCAAAAAGCCGCACACGGCGGGAAAATCCGCCTCCGTGAAGCGCCGGAAGCCCAGACGCCCGGATTCATACAGGAACCCGTCTTTCTGCCCCATGGTCACGACAGCGGGATCCGCCCGGATTCTGCGCCGGAGGAACCCGGCGTTTCAGAAGAAGCAGCCCCGTCCGGCCCCGCTCCCTGCGGGTTCTGCAAATATTGCTCGATCCGGGAAACCGCCTGCTCTGCGTTCTCGTCCATGACCAGCAGGATCGTCCCGTCATCCAGGGTTTTCACCTGCGCGTTTTGGGCAATCGCATATTGATCCGGCAAATACTGTTCAAAATTGCGCTGCTGGGTTTCCACAAATCCATTTACCGCATCCAATACCGCCTGCTCTTTTCCTTCCGCAGGCAGGATCAGGGCGATGGCATAGGCCTTGATATTCATGGGGGAAAGCGAGATGGAAAACGCCTGCATATCCTCTGCCGGTACTCCCAGCATATCCAGCAGCAGGCTGGCAGACGGATCCTCTGCCGACGCGACCGGACGGTTCGCTTCCAGCATCGACGATCCGGTCTGCTCTATCGCTTCGGTATATAGCTGTGTCCGCTGCTCCGGGGTCAGATTCTGGGCGGCGGACTGTGCGCTGCATCCAGCCAGCACGCCTGCCGCCACACAAATTGCCAGCGCGATTCCCCACAGGGCTCCCTGGATATTCTTTTTCATATTGGTTCCTCCTCATGATCCACGGTTTTTCCTTGTAAGATAGCTTCCCGTTCCCGGAGCAGTTCTTCCCGCAGGCGTAAAAGATCCCACGCGGCATTATGCTCCGTCAAAACCGCTTTCAGCGCGATATTTCCCACCCCAGACCGCTTCATCTGCCCGAAAAAGGCGTCCATCCGGCGGCCGGTAAACCCCTTCATCACCAGGATGGTTTCCGGAAACGGTTCCGCCGGGCCTTCCCCTCCTTCCTTGGGAGGAAAGCCCTTGATCCCAAACAGGGCCCCCAGCGGGCAGGAAAGGTCGGACGGGGAAGCCTCTTTTGCCCGGATCCCCATCCGTAAGCATACGCCTTTAATCTTCTTGATATCCTCGCCGCCGGACGGGGAATACAACAGGACGGTTTCGTGGAACGTTTTCATAAAAGCCTCTCCTTATCTTTGCGATAAATTCCCGGTATATACAGGGAAAGGCAGCTGATGCTTATCTTTTTTCTGCCGGATGTCGTCGAGCACCCACCGGCCGTCTTCCTGGATAAACAGCCAGTACTCGGTAAACGACTGCGGATGGCTGCTGCCGCTTACCACCTGCCCTGTCATCTCTGCCACCGTATAATCCACCATGGATGCCTGCACCAAAAACCATACCGCCGCCGGACCGCTGGAAGAAGCCGCCTGCATTTTCCAGGGGAGCATCCGCTTGAGGCGGATCTGCTCAAGCACATTCCTCTCCCCGCGTTCCCGCATCCCGGCAAGGTCCACCGCAAAAAGCCCGGCCCGCTGCCGGCTCAGGTACGGTTCCCCAATGGCCATATCCCGCTGGGTCCAGCACTGCTGCACGGCAAAAAACGTCTCCTTTGCCCGCAAAACCAATGCGTCGTAGTCCCACAGGGGATCCTCTGCGGCCTGCGCCTGGATTTGTTTTTTCAGTTTGTTTTTGCGGTAGAGCAGCGAGAAAAACGGCACGAACACCGCTGCCGCACCTCCTGCAACCACCACCGCTCCCGCGGCAATCCCCAGGCCGCCCCAAAGCCGCGGACCAAGCAGCATGGGGGCCATCATGCCATAGCCGTAGGGGCGGTAATAGCTGTGATACCCGCCGCCATATCCTCCGCCGCCCCGGTAGCCTCCGCCACCGCCCGCGCCGCCGGCCCGGGCAAACGCCGGCATGGCAAGCACCAGAACCAGGCATAAACAAACAGCAATCCAAACCCCAATTTTCCGTTTCATTTTCCTTCCCCCTTATTCCCATTAAAATGGACGGTACATCTTCCGGAATCCCCGCACGTCTTCGGTAAAACCCAAGCGCTCATAAAACGTATGCGCCCCCTTGCGGAAGCCCGAGGAAACCAGAATCGCATACACGCAGTGATTTTGCAGGGCAAAGCGGTCCATTTCTTCCAGAAGCATCCGGCCGACTCCCTTTCCCCGCAGGTTTTCCTGCACAATCACGTCTTCAATCACCAGGAAGGGGCCGTCTACCGCCAGGCAGTTGCAGCATATCCCCAAAACCGAGCCCAACAGCTTTCCTTCCTCTTTGGCTCCCAAAAGAAGGTAATCGGTGTTATCCAGCATTTTGGCATACCGCTCCCGTACCTTCTCCAAGGAAGGGACATGCGGGACCAAATCCCGGTATAATTCCAATAAATCCGGCAGATCGCCCGGCTGTAACGGCTGAATTTGCATAGTCCTTCTCCTTTGTTCCCTATATATTCTCTACAGGTTATTATAAAGCACAACGCCGCAAATTACAATGGTTCGCAATAAACCCATCCGTAATAGGATGCAAGGCCCCTGGCATCTGCCTGGGCTAACCGGCGCAGTCCCTGCTCCGATCCCAAAAACTGCTGGTAATCCGCCGCGTTGTCCATATACGCGTGCTCCACCAAAATGGCCGGGACACCCATGCGCACCCCATGTTCCACAATCCCGTACCAATCCGCCGCATCCCCGTTGGGATACGTCGTGCCGTCATCCGCCCGCCGGCGCAGCAGCCCGGAAGCATCGGAAAATACAATCTCCCCTTCGGCATCCTGGGAAACCACCTGCCCGATCGCCTGCAGCTGACGCAGGATCGAAAGGCCCAGCTCCTGCTCTATCTGGTATAGGGAAGACGAGCGGGAAGCCGTGACCAGGACCATCGCTCCCCGGTACTGCCCGGAACCGTCGGCGCTGCTGTTATTGTGCAGGGAAAGCACCAGATCGGCATGTTTCCGCTTTCCCATTCCAACCCGCTGTTTTAGGGAAGGCGGTGTTCCTTCCTCGTCCCGATGGGTCAGGAACACCCGGATTTTTTCCCCTGCCGGGGTACGGTACTGCTGCAATTCCTCTTGCAAGAAGAGGGCAATCTGAAAATTCAGATCCTTCTCGTACACCGTTACCCCATTGTGGGTTGCCTGTGCCCCAAGAGAATCCCCACCATGGCCGGGATCCACTACAATCACAAAATCCTCCATCTGCCTGTATGCCAGATACGCCGTTCCAAGCGACAATACCAGCCATCCGCACAGCAGGATGCCGGGAAGGAATCTTCTCCAGCAGCCCCGCCGGATATTCCTGTTTACCATAGCATTCCTCCTCCCCTTATATATATGAGGAGAAACCGGAAAACTCCGCCGCCAAAAAAATTTATCCGCCCACTGCCAGGAAAATACCGATCCCAACACAGACGGCTAAACCAATCAGGCTTACCCAGCATTGCCAGCAGCGCCATCCCCACCGGCCGGATTTGCAGGATTTGCACTCTTTCTTTCGTTTCATACGGCCCCTTCTTTCTCTGCCTGTTTTTTTCATTATAGCATACATACCGATCCAGAAACAGACTTTTTTCCCATGCAGCCGGCCAAACCGCCTGATTTCTATAAAAAAGTCCCCAAGCCTTCCCAACAAAACCGGCTTGGGGTTCTCCTTACAGACTTTATTTTTCCGGCATTACGGTTTAAACCGATACCCAACGCCCCAAACGGTTTGGATATAGCGGGGCTGGGAGGGATTCTTTTCTATTTTTTCCCGCAGGCGATTGATATGTACCGCTACCGTTGCGTTATCCCCCAGCGCATCATAGCCCCAGATCCTCTCGTATAAGGTTTCTTTACTAAAGACAATATCCGCGTTGGACATCAGGAACAACAAAAGCTCATATTCTTTATTCTTGAGTTCCACTTCCGTGCCGTCCACAAAAACCCGCCTGGTATCCTCCTGCAAAAGGAGATTGCCCATCCGGATTTGGGATTTATCTGCGCTGCCGGCATGTTTCAGACGGTCGTACTGCGCCAGGTTCGCCTTGATCCGCGCCACCAGCACATTGGGCGAAAACGGCTTGGTAATATAGTCGTCCGCCCCCATCCCCAACCCCTTGATCTTGTCGATATCCTCCTGCCGGGCCGTTACCATCAGGATGGGAATATCCAGCGTTTCCCGCAGGGTACGGCACACGGTAAAGCCGTCCATGCCGGGAAGCATTAGGTCTAACAGGAACAGCTTGCGGACCATCTGGTCAATTTCCACCG
>CAJFOO010000019.1 GCA_904397205.1 uncultured Clostridia bacterium | reverse complement strand
GCGTCAGCCAAACTCATCCCTGCAATCGCAGGAAGGCTGCGCTGAGCGGCTCCTTTGCTGACCACAACTACAATCGATCCACCCCGGTTCATTTCCTCTCCCGCTTGCGGCTGTTGGGAAATGATATATCCTTCCGGGACGCTATCGTTAAATTCTGTCTGAGATAACAAAACCTGATATTCCTGTGACGGGGTTGTTACATAATCGGCATAACGTTCCCCCACTAAGCGAGGCGCCTCAATTGCATCCACAATCGCCACACTGTTGGTTGTGCCGGCTGTGCTGGCTACGGAGAAAGCAGCCGTTCCCTGCTGTATAAGGGAAGCTGCATCTTCGGGATCCGACAAGGATGAGAGGGCTTCATCCCTGCTCTGCGAGATAGTACGTTGATCCCCTGACCAGCTCCAGGTAAGTACCACGGAGACGACTGCCAGTATTACCGCACACCCTACGGCAATTCCCAATATCCAAGGCCACCTGCTTTTCTTGCGGGGTGGTGGCGGAGGCGGCGGAGGCGGCGCGGGAGTCTCCGCCATTTGCGATGCAATCTTTTTCAGCATCTGCGTATCTTCAATGGTAGCCGTCATTGTGGGAGATGCAGAAAATTCCGCTTTGAGCTGTTCAAACGTAGGGGTGCGCTCTTCCGGATCAACCTGCAGGGCATTGGCCAATGCGGTGACCACATGGGGCGGCAAATGCTTGAGTACCGAAGTGGAGATCATCAGCCGGCTGTCTTCCTCGCGCTGCAAAGCGCTGGAAGGGGAATCTCCTGTCAGCGCAAAAAGCATACTTGCCGCACAGCCATATACATCGGTGGCTTCGGATAACGCTCCGTCTTGATGATACTGCTCAACAGCAGCATATCCATCCGCTAGATCCGCCGGAAGGGAGTTGCCTACCTGCCGGACTTGGGAAATACAAAAATCCCCCAGGCACATCTCCCCGTCTTTCATGATATTGAGGGAATCAGGAGAAATTCCAAAATGCCCGATATTCTGCGAATGCATGGCGCTCAGGGCAGAAATCACCGGCAGGAACAACTGGTAAGTATCGTTCCAGCTCAGACATCCCCCACTGCGCTTGACAAAGTAGCGCAGGGTAATGCGTTCATTCCACTCGGAAACCGTGTATGCCGTGTGGTTTTCAGCAAAAATGTCATAAATGGCCTGAATGGATGATAACTCCCGTAAATGGGCAATCTGACGGGAATGTTCTAAAAACTGCTGGAGAACATTTTGCCAGGTCTCCCGGTGAGCGGTATTGATGCTTACCGATACCCCGCCCCCGGCCCGCAGACACAACGTTTCCGGAAGACATTCCCGGATTTCAATCGGCAGGTTTAAGGCTGTATCGTACCCAATATAACAGATTCCTTCCCCGTTTTTCTTTTTGGCGCGCCCGACCAGATACCGTTCCTGTAAAAGGGTCCGATATGGCAATCCTTGTGCAATTTGAGGCTGATCCGACGGAAAACCACACGAAGGGCAAACGGTTTCGACCCCTTTGTCCGCCATGCAGTTCATACATAGGTTTTCAAACACCGCTCCTCATTCCTCCGTCCCAGCGCCGATCTGCCGCCTCATTCGTCCTCAGGGTTTTCCCAGTTATGCCATACGTTCTGTACATCGTCGTTTTCTTCCAGCATATCCAGCAGTTTCTGCATTTTGACTATCGCATCCGGATCGTCCAATCGGGTATAAGTAGTCGGCACCATCTCGATTTCCGCAGATTCAAAGGCATACCCCTGTGCCGTTAACGCATCCAGCACCCCGCTGAAGTCCTCGGGTTCCGTGTAAATCTCAAACACGTCTTCATCCGCCTGGAAATCCGACGCGCCGGCTTCCAAGCAGGCTTCCATCACCGCGTCTTCGTCCCGGCCTTCCTTTTCAATCAGCAGGACCCCTTTTTGTTCAAACAGGAACGATACGCAGCCGCTGGTCCCCAGGTTCCCCCCAAATTTATCAAAATAATGACGGACATCCCCGGCTGTCCGGTTGCGGTTATCTGTGAGGGTCTCCACGATCACAGCCACACCGCAGGGTCCGTATCCTTCATATACAATATTTTCATAATTTTCCGCGTCATTTTCCCCCGCCGCTTTTTTGATGATCCGCTCAATATTTTCGTTGGGGACATTCGCAGCTTTCGCTTTGGCAATCAGATCTTTGAGCTTGGAATTGGAAGCCGGATCCGGCCCGCCTCCCTGCTTTACGGCAACGGCCAACTCCCGCCCGATTTTGGTAAAGACTTTTGCTTTGGCTCCGTCTGTCTTCTCCTTTTTCCGCTTAATATTATTCCATTTGGAATGGCCTGACATGGGTAACATCCTTTCACAAATTACTGATTTTCTTTTTATCATACCATATTTCCACTACAATAGCAAGATTCGGGAAAAAAGCCGTTTCAAGAACTTCATACAAATTGTATACATAATCCGGGGAAAAACCGGGGAAATACGATAATTTTTTCACACTTTGTCCGCTTACCCATCAAAATGAAAAAGAGAGGCTTGGGATAGCCTCTCCTGTATTTATGCCTCTGCCCGGAACAGGATCTCCTGATCTTTGATATACCCTGTTACTGACATGCAAGCAATCAATTCCTCATGGTCGTCCGTAATCTCCACCTGGTAAAAACACATCCGCTTTGTCCCGGAAAGGCGGGTGGCTTTGGCAATCAGCTTGTTCCCTTTGGTCGCCTGCAGGAACGAAATGGTATGATCCACCGAAACCGTCAGCTTTCCCAGGGAATTAGCCGCCACAGCAAACGCAAAATCCCCCAAGGTGAAAATAGCCCCACCCTGTACTGTACCGCCGGCATTTTGGTGTCCTTCCTGAATGACCAGACTGCATGCAGCGTTTCCGTCCTGTACCCAGTCGATCTGCGCCCCCATCCCCGTGGCAAACGTATCTTTTTGAAAAAACTTCCGCAAAATTTCTATATCTTCCATCGAACCCCTCCTACTCTTTTACTACTTCATAGGGCCAGTTCAAAATACCTCCCAGATCATATACCTGCGTATAGCCAAAAGCTGCCAGCCGCTGGGCCGCTTCCTTGCTGCGGACTCCGCTGCGGCAGTATACCAGCAGTACCGCCTGTTTATCGGGAAGCTGTCCGTCCGGCTGCTGCTGCAAAGTGGGCAGCGGCAGCAATACCGCACCAGGCAGATGTCCCTGCTCATATTCGTCAGGAGAACGAACGTCCACAATGACAGCGCCTTCCTGTATCTTTTCCCTGGCTTCTTTGGGGGAGATCGATCGATAAGAACCTTTTTCTGCAAGCTGCAAAAAAACCCCTCCTTTTATTATAAAAAAGACTTATTATTTTATCGCATAAGGATATACGCCGTATACGCAGCGTACATTGCTACCATTATCCCGCCTTCGATGCGGTTTACCATCCTCTTGGTCAAAATAAACAGATACACCACCACGCTGACACCAATTAAAATCAGGGAATCCCATACGGACTCCATCGGGAATGGTAAGGGATGGATGACAGCAGACGTACCCAGAATAAAGAAAATATTGAACAGGTTGGACCCCACAACGTTCCCAATCGCCATGTCTGCCTCCCCTTTGCGGGCCGCAACAACACTGGTGACAAGTTCCGGCAGGGATGTCCCAATCGCCACAATGGTCAGGCCGATCAGGGATTCGCTGATCCCAAAGGAACGGGCAATTTCACTGGCACTATTTACCACCAGCTGTCCGCCAAGAACGACGCCGGCTAAACCGCCTAAGGAAACCAAAATACTGATAGGCAGGGAAATCGGCTTTTCTTTTTCTCCCCGCGCCGCCTGTTCTGCCTGGGCGTGCAGCTCTGCCTCCTGGATTTCCGCACGCGATACCAATGCCGAGCGGATAGTCATATAGAGGAATACACAGAAAAACAGCAGCAAAACCGCGCCGTCTCCGCGGGAAACCTGGTTGACTCCGGTACCGTCCAACACTGCGTCGCTCCCTAACGCCAACAGGGCCGCTGAAGACAATACCATGAAAGGGTATTCTTTGAATACCACGCTTCCATGCACCCGGATGGGGCGGATCAACGCGCATACCCCGATAACCGCCAGCAAATTAAACAAATTGGAACCCAGCAGATTGCCAACTGCAATCCCATTTTGTCCTCTTGCCGCAGCGGTAATACTCACGGCCGCTTCAGGAGCACTGGTGCCGAACGCCACAATGGTCAAGCCGATCAAAATCGCAGGGATACGGAAATAACGGGCAATTTTGGAACTGCCGCTCACAAAAAAATCCGCCCCTTTAACCAGCAATACAAACCCGATAATAAGCCATACATAGGACAAGAGATCTCCTCCTTCCGGTCCTTCTTCGTCCTATTAGTATGGCCCGTCTATCCGGGATCATGAAACCGGCTGACGGAAAAAAGCAGTATGCCCGTTTTCTTACCAGGCCGCCGGATGGTTGCCAGCATGGAAAGAACCCCAAAAGAGAATGCTGTCACATAAAAAATTCTACAACGGGGATAAAACATCTGTATATTACAATACGGATAGCTCCCTTACAGCATCTGCCTCCGTGTGTGGTATTTCTGCGCCGGCCCCATCTTCATTCCTTTTTCTCCATATCCCATCATTACAGCAGGGATGCCCGCAGTTCTTCCGGGGATTTGGGCGAAAGATAGCCAGGGGCAATATCAAAGATCGTCTTTGCCCCGTACTGCTTTTCCTGTGCCAGCCGATAGGCTGCCCGTGCATACGCCACCAGTACGCTGGCAGTAAACTCCGGGTTGGAATCCAACTTCAGGGAAAATTCAGCTACCTGGGTATGTTCTCCATTTGCGCCGGTTTTTCCTGTGTGAATCACTTGCCCGCCGTGTGGAATCCCCTGGTGATGCGCGTCAAGCTCTTCCTGGGTAATAAACTGTACGGTCGTGTCATACTCGTCAAAATATTTTGGCATGGTCTGGATTTCTTTGGTAATGCGGTCTTTATCCGCCCCTTCCCGGACCACGACAAAACATTCCCGACGATGCTTTTCCCGGGTGGTCAAATGAGGAGTCTTTCCGCTGCGCACGGCTTCCAGTGCGCTCTCCACGGGGATGGTATATTGACGCGCATCCTGTACGCCTTCAATCCGGCGGATCGCGTCGGAATGTCCCTGGCTGACCCCTTTTCCCCAAAACGTGTATCCTGTGCCCTGGGGCAGAATGGCCTCCAGCATCAGCCGGTTTAATGAAAACAACCCCGGATCCCATCCAATGGAAATCACGCCCACATGCCCGCTGGTTTTTGCCGCTTCGTCTACCCGGCTGAAATGTTCGGGAATATTCGCGTGGGTATCAAAGCTGTCAACTACATGAAATTTTTTGGCATAGGCCGGGGTTTGTACCGGTAAATCCTTTGCACTTCCCCCGCACAGGATCAAGACGTCCAACTGCCCTTCCATTTCCTCCAGCTTATCGGCGTGATGTACCGGGACAGCAGAATCTACCGGTTGTACCCCGGAAGGATCCCGGCGGGTAAAAATCCCGGCTAAAACCATATCCTCCGTATGCTGGAGTGCAAGTTCTACGCCTCTCCCCAAATTTCCATATCCTAATATACCAATCTGTATCGGCTGCATGGACAATTACCTCCTTGTAAAAAATAAAAATTGCTGGGATTCCCGTCTATTATACCATACGGTATCGATTCTGTGAGGAAAGAATCCGAAATTTTTTGAAAAAATTTTTTATCTCCGCAGGAAAGGAAACAAATTTGCCGAAAAAGTGAAATGGATCCAGAAAATCTTCTTTCCCTCTTTACAGAATCCCAAAAATATGCTAGAATAAGTCTAAGAACAGGAATGATTCTTAATTTTTAAAAAGGAGGATACCCCAATGGACAGCAACGCTTCGTTCCCTTTTGTCTCCCCAAAAGGGAAACCGGTGAAAAAACAAAATTTCAGCCGGAAGCGGCAAGCCATTCTAGAGGCTATCCACAGCACCTGTACACATCCCACGGCTGAGTGGATTTATCAAACCTTAAAACCCCAGTTCCCCGATCTCAGCTTGGGAACCGTATACCGCAATATCTCTTCCTTCAAGGAGCAGGGGCTTGTGGTACGTGTGGCTACAGTAAACGGCCAGGAGCGCTTAGACGGGAATCTTTCTCCCCATTCCCATTTCATTTGCGACCAGTGCGGGGCAGTTGTGGATATCTTGGAAGATCTCATCAATGCTTCGGCTGACCGGAAGGTGACAGAGCAATATGGTGTTTGTGTTACTTCCCATGAAGTCTTATTCCATGGATTGTGCTCCGCCTGTTCCCAAAAATCCTGCTAGGCCAGCGACGGATTCTCCCCCGTTGCTTTCCTAATATATTAAGGAACTCTTAAATTTTTAAAGAAACGAGGTAAAGTCCAATGAAAAAGTTTGTATGTACGGTTTGCGGATATGTCCATGAAGGAGATTGCCCTCCTGAAAAATGCCCCTTGTGCGGCGCTGGTGCCGACAAGTTTAAGGAGCAGTCCGCAGATGCTAAATACGCTTGCGAACACGAAATCGGCGTAGGCGCAAAAGACAAAATTGAAAAAGAGCTCTATGACGGCTTGGTTGCCCACTTTAACGGCGAATGCTGCGAAGTTGGCATGTATTTGGCCATGGCTCGTCAGGCAGACCGTGAAGGCTATCCGGAAATTGCGGATGCATTTAAGAAATACGCCTTTGAAGAAGCCGAGCATGCCGCAAAATTTGCTGAGCTGCTGGGTGAAGTAGTAACCACCAGCACCAAGAAAAATCTGGAAATGCGGGCAGAGGCTGAAGCCGGTGCCTGCGCAGGGAAATTCGAAATGGCAAAGCTGGCAAAGCAACTCAATTATGACGCGATCCATGATACCGTGCATGAAATGGCAAAAGACGAAGCCCGTCATGGCTCCGGCTTCGCTGGCTTGCTGAAGAGATATTTCTAATTCCTTACATTCCTTCTTT
>CAJFOO010000018.1 GCA_904397205.1 uncultured Clostridia bacterium | reverse complement strand
CGCCGCTATTACCGCAGCGGGGAAAGCGAATACCTGCTCAACCAGGCCGCTGTCCGTTTAAAGGATATCCATGAGCTGTTTATGAATACGGGGCTTGGACGCGATGGATACTCTTTAATTGGACAGGGGAAGATTGATGCGGTAATTTCTGCCCGCCCGCAGGATCGCCGGGAAATCTTTGAGGAAGCAGCAGGGATTTCGCGGTACCGATACCGGCGTGAGGAAGCGCAGCGCCGGCTGGCCCAGGCAGAGGAAAACCTTTCCCGTTTGCAGGATCTGGCCGGGGAGCTCGAAAGCCGTTTGCAGCCGCTGCGTGGACAGGCGGAAAAGGCCCGGCGGTATCTTGCGTGGTATGAGGAAAAAAAGAAGCTGGAAATCGGCCTGTGGCTCCATACGATGGAGACTTCCGGCCAAGCCTTGCGGGAGCAGGAGGATAAAATTGCCGTCCACCGCAGCCAGCTGCTGGAGCTGGAAACAGAATCCGCCCGGTTGGAGCAGGAGCTGGAACAGGTATTCCAGCAGACAAACGCCTGCACGGCCCGCACCGAGGAATTGCGCGCTGCCGCTTCCCAAAAGGAGGCTGAAGCGCTGCGGCTGGAAGGGGAAATCCGGGTGTTCCAGAACGATAAGGGGCATTACCGCAGAGCATGGGAACAGACACGCCGGCAAGGGGATAAGGTGTCTGCCGCCGTACAGGAGCGGGAAAAAGCCCTGGAAGCCAGCCGCCGCGAACTGTTCCGCTGCCGCAAACAGGTGCATAAGCAGCAGGCGGAACTCACCCGGTGCAGCGAAAGGGAGGAACAGCTGGCGCAGGAAATTTCGGTGCTTTCCCAGCAGATGCAGGATATCTCCAGGCAGCTCGATCAGCTTTCCGAACAGCAGACGGAAATCCAATGGCAGAAGGCGTCTGCCCTTTCTTCCAAAGAACATTTGCACCTGCGTCAAAATGAACTCCAGCGGCAGTGCCAGGAACGGCAGGAACAACTGTCTGCCGTGCGGCAGGCGGGGCGGGATTTGGAGAAGGAAGCCGAGCGGCTCCGGCAGGAGATACAGGAGCAGGAAAGCCGGATAGAGCAGGCGGAACAAGATGCCAAGCGGTTCCGGGAACAGCAAGAGCAGTGGAAGCGGAAAAAAGATCAGGCGCAGATGGAGGTGGACGGGCAGATCCGGAAAATCCGGTTTTTGGAAGAGATGGAACGGGGATTGGAAGGGTTTTCCCACAGTGTCAAAGCGGTGCTGCGCGGGGCGGAACAAGGAGGGCTTTCCGGGATCCACGGCCCGGTTTCCCAACTGATCCAAACGGATCCCTCTTATGCGCTGGCGATGGAGGTAGCTTTGGGGGCCGCCGCCCAGCATATTGTGGTGGAGGATGCATCCGCCGCTAAGGCTGCTATCCGGTTTTTACAAAAACAGAAGGCTGGGCGAGCCACGTTTTTACCCCTTTCCACCGTGCGGGGGAAACCGTCTGCGCTTTCCCGGAAAGAATGGGAAGCGTGCCCGGGTTTTTTGGGGTTTGCCGGCGAACTGTGCCGGATTCCGCAAGCCTACCGCGAGGTTTTGGATTCCCTGCTGGGAAAAGTAGCGGTGATGGAAGAGTTGGATACGGCTTCTGCGGCGGCAAAGCGGTTCCAATACCGATTCCGCATCGTGACGCTGGACGGGCAGGTAATCCATGCGGGCGGGGCCTTTACCGGAGGAAGCGCGTCCCGGCAGACAGGTTCTCTCAGCCGGCGCGGGGAAATAGCCCGTATGAAAGAAACCCTGCGGCAGTTGGAGCGGGAACTTGAGAAAGCGGACGCGCCCTTGCAGCAGGCGGCGGGCCAGCGGGAAGAAGCGGAGCGTCTGGCCGGGAAACAACAACAGGAACTGGCGCAGTGCCGGGAGCGTTTATTGGCTTTGATGGAACAATATCACAAAACCCAGTCCCAGGAGGAGCTTTTTGAGAACCAGTGCCAGGAATTGAAGACGCAATCCCGGTGGATTGAGGATCGCCTGCAAGAAATCGAGCAGGGACAGGTCCGGGCCGGGCATAGGGAACAGCAATGGCGTGACAGGCAAACACAGAAACAGGAAAAACTGGAGTTGTGTCTGGCGCGGCGGGAGACGCTCCGGCAGGAACGGGAGGCCCTGCTGTCCTGGGAACAGGAGCTGCAGCTTTCCCTGCTTTCCGCGAGGAAGGACGAGGAACAGGCGCAGGCACGGCAAACCGCGTTGGCGGAACAGGCGCGCCAGGCATGGGAGGAAAAAGCCTCTTTGGAAGAAACCTGCCAGGCCGCGCAGGATCGGCTGCGGGAGCTGGACGCGCAGGAAATGCAGGCGCAGGAAACGGCAGGCGAGTGCCGGGCCCAGGCAGAAGCATACCGTAAGGAAGCGGAAGATGAGCAGCACAAGCGCATGGCGTTGGAACAGGAAAGCCTTGCCTTGCGGGAAAGCGAACGGGAGGCTTCCCAGCAGCGGGAAGGGCTTGCCCAGGATTTGGCCCGCTTGGAGGAACGCCGGGGATACATCCAGAAGGAATACGACGGGATTACCGGGAAATTGTGGGAAGAATATGGAATGACCCTGCGGGAAGCCCGGCAGATCGTTTCGCCTATCAAGCCTGTCCCTGCGGAACAAAGACGCCTGGCGGAACTCAAAAACCAGATCCGGGATTTGGGGAACGTAAACGTGTCCGCTGTGGAGGAATACGAGGAAGTACAGGAGCGGTACAGCCGCTTATCGGGCCAGATCCAGGATGTGGAACGTGCTTGCGGGGAACTGGGCCGTCTCATCCGTGAACTGACCAGTCAGATGCAGGAGCAGTTTTCGGCACGGTTCCGGGAAATCGGCGTGCATTTTCAGGAGACGTTCCGCGCCCTGTTTGGCGGCGGGGCGGCCCAGCTGCTTTTGCACGATCCCGACAATCTTTTGGAAACCGGGGTGGAAATCGCCGTGCAGCTTCCCGGCAAGCGGGCGGCCCATCTGGAACTGCTTTCCGGCGGGGAAAAAACCCTGGTCGCCATTGCCCTGTATTTTGCCATTATGCAGGTCAACCCTCCTCCTTTCTGTATCATGGACGAGATTGACGCCGCCCTCGACGAAGCAAACGTCGCCCGGTTTGCCGCCTATCTGCGCCGGATGAGCCGTCACACGCAGTATATCCTGGTCACCCATCGCCGGGGCAGTATGGAGGAGGCGGACGTCCTGTATGGGGTGACGATGCAGGAAGAAGGAGTATCCAAACTGCTCAAGATGGAGCCAAAGGAACTTGAACAAATGGGAGAAATCGGGTAAAATAAAACACAGTACCCAAGGAGGAAGGAGAACCGGCTATGGGATTATTCAGTAAAATCAAGGAAGGGTTGAAAAAAACCAGGGAAAGCATCAGCGGATCGATTGAGACAATGCTGCATTCTTTTACCAAGATCGACGAGTCGTTGTTTGAGGAACTGGAGGAACTGCTGGTCATGGGGGACGTGGGCGTCCCTACGGCAACCCGTATTTGCGATATGCTGCGGGAACGGGTCAAAAAAGAAGGGGTCACGGATCCCCAGCAGATTATGGGCCTGCTCAAAGACATTGTAGCCGAAATGCTCCGCGGCGGCGAAGAATTGCAGATTGGGACAAAGCTGTCTGCCATCCTGGTGATAGGGGTCAACGGGGTAGGGAAAACCACCACTATCGGCAAGCTGGCCTCCCGCTTGAAAGCCGAGGGCAAAACCGTGGTCCTGGGCGCGGCGGATACCTTCCGCGCCGCCGCCATCGATCAGCTGGAGGTCTGGGCAAACCGCGCGGGTGTGGCGCTGGTCAAACGCGAAGAAGGGTCTGATCCGGCTTCCGTCGTTTTCGATACCATCGCCAAAGCCAAATCCCTTGGGGCAGACGTCCTGATCTGCGACACGGCCGGCCGGCTGCACAACAAGAAAAACCTGATGGACGAGCTGGCAAAAATCGGCCGGATCCTCGAGCGGGAGCTGCCTGACTGCGATAAAGAGATCCTGCTTGTCCTGGATGCGGCTACCGGGCAGAATGCGGTGAATCAGGCCCGGGAATTCCAGAACGCTGCGGGCATTACCGGGATTGTCCTCACAAAGCTCGACGGTACGGCCAAAGGCGGCGTGGTGCTGGCGATCCGGGAAGAGCTGGGCCTGCCGGTCAAGTTTATTGGGGTAGGGGAAAGCATCGACGATTTGCAGCCCTTTGACGCCGAGGACTTTGCCGAGGCGCTGTTTGCCCGGGAGGAAACGGAAGAGGCCCTGGCGGCCGACCGCCGGATTGCTGCCGGCCGGCAGTTCGACGAATACGGCGAGGAACTGGAAGAAGACGAAGAGAGCATCTGAGGGGGAGCGAAATGCAAACAAAGGAAACCGGCAGGCAGTTTGTGCTGGCCACCCATAACGCGGAAAAACGCGAGGAACTCGCCCGGATTTTACAGCCCATAGGGATTGTCTTTGCGGATCTCCCTTTTGAGGATGTGGAGGAAACCGGCTCTACCTTTTTGGAAAATGCCCGTTTAAAAGCCCGGGCAGCCTGCGCCCAAACCGGCCTGCCCGCCATTGCGGACGACTCCGGCCTGGCGGTGGATGCCCTGGGCGGTGCGCCGGGGGTGTATTCCGCGCGGTATGCCGGTCCCGGCGCCACGGGAGCGCAGCGCAATGAAAAGCTCCTGCGCGAAATGGAAGGCGTCCCTTCCGAGCGGCGCACGGCCCGGTATGTGTGCGTGATCTGCTGTGCCTTCCCGGATGGGAAGGAGATCACGGCCGAAGGGATCTGCGAGGGATATATTGGTACACAGCCTCAGGGAGAAGGAGGGTTTGGCTATGACCCGGTATTTTTTGTAAACGGCCTGTCGTTTGCCCAAATCCCTTCTTCCGAAAAGGATCGTCTCAGCCATCGGGGGAAGGCGCTCGCGGCCTTTTCCCAAAAGCTGCAAGAATATGCCAGGCAATAAATGATAACACAAAGGAGGGAATCTATGCTTACCAGTAAACAGCGCGCCTACCTGCGGGGGCTGGCCAATCCCCTGGATACCATTTTGATGGTGGGGAAGGGGGGCGTTACCGGGGATGTTATTCAGCAGGCGGATCAAGCCTTAACGGCCCGGGAACTCATTAAGTGCAAGGTGCTGGAAACCGCGCCCCATTCCCCAAGGGATACCTCGTCTGAGGTGGCGCAGGCGACAGGCTCCGAAGTGGTGCAGGTCATTGGGACCAAGTTTATTTTATACCGGAAGAATCCAAAGGAATCCCGCATTCCCCTTCCCAAAGCCGGCCGGAATATTTAACCCATGCAGAGGGGGCTATCGTATGAAACGACTGGGTATTTTTGGAGGTACATTTGATCCGATCCACCGGGGGCATTTGCATTTGGCCAGGGAATTTTTCCAGCGGCTGGAGCTCGATTTCCTGCTGCTTGTCCCCACCAAACGCCCGACCCATAAATCCGCCCCGCATCTGGCGGATGCGCAGCACCGGCTGGCTATGTGCCGGCTGGCGGTGGAACCGTTTGGGTATGCGGTTTCCGATATCGAGGTGAACCGTGACTCGGCGAGCTACACAGTGCTGACTTTGCAGGAAATCGGGCGGCAGTACCCGGGCTGGGAGCTGTTCTTCCTCATGGGGGAAGATATGTTCTGGACGGTGGAGAGGTGGAAAGAGCCGGAAAAGATTTTCCGGCTGGCGCAGCTTTGCGTAGCGCCCCGCAGCCGGGAAGAGGACGGGATGGAACGTCTTTCCGCCTATGCGGAGGAACTGCGCCGAAAAGGGGCCAGGGTGCGGATCGAGCCGATCCCGTATTTTCCGGTTTCCTCCACCGACGTGCGCAAGGCCTTGGAAAATGATGGCGGACTGGAAGGATTGGTTCCCCCGGCGGTGGAAAGCTATATCCAGGTCCATCAGGTTTACGACTTCAGAAAGGGGTTGCAGGCATGAGTGAAATTTTGGATTATGAAGAGGCAATCCGGCCGTTCCTTTCGGAAAAACGGTATCATCATTCCCTGTGCGTAGCGGAAGCCGCGGAAGAATTGGCCCGGCAGTACGGCGCCGACGAGGAAAAGGCGTGGATTGCCGGGATTTTGCACGATATTCTCAAAGAGACGCCGGGAGAGGAGCAGCTGAGGATGCTCGACGGTTTCGGCATTGCCCTGACGGATTTGGAGCGGTCCGCGCCAAAGCTCTGGCACGCCATCACCGGGGCAGCATACCTGGAGCATACCCTGCATATCCAGGACAGGGAAATCCTCGACGCGGTGCGCTATCACACCACGGGCCGGGCCGATATGACCCTGCTGGAAAAAATCCTGTTTGTAGCGGATTACACCTCGGCGGACCGGCAGTTTGACGGGGTGGACCGGCTGCGCAGCCTGGCAAGGGAAGGGTTGGATCAGGCCGTCCTTTTGGGCTCCGCTTTTACGATTGAGGATTTGGCCCATATGCATAAGGCGATCCATCCCGATACGCTGGCGGCATACAACTGGTATGTCCTGCAAGGGGAGGATACCCGCAAGGAAAATCAAGGATACGGTTCCCTTGGCCCGGCGGAGAGGGAAAAGACCGGTACGCCGGAGAAATGAGAGGGAAACAATCATGACGTCCTTAGAATTGGCCAAACGCGCGGGCCAGATTTTACACAATAAAAAAGCGGCGGAACTGAAAATCATTAAAATTGAGGATATTTCCTCACTGGGGGATTATTTTGTGCTGGCCACCGGTACCAGCAATACCCATGTCCACGCCCTGTCCGATGAATTGGAATTCCAGCTCAAGCAGGAAGGGATCTATCCCCACCATGTGGAAGGGCACCGGTCGAATTCCTGGATCCTGCTCGATTACGGCCCGGTGGTCGTGCATGTGTTCACCCCGGAATCGAGGGAGTTTTACGATTTGGATCGCCTTTGGCAGGATGGGGATCCGGTAGACATCAGTTTTTTGGAGTAGGAGGGGTTTTGTGAAATACGAACATGAACCCATAGAAAAAAAATGGCAGAAAAAATGGGAAGAAGCTGGGGTATTCCACGCCTCGAACCAGGATACGGACAAAAAGAAATTCTACGCGCTCATCGAGTTCCCGTATCCTTCCGGGCAGGGGCTGCATGTGGGGCATCCCCGGTCGTACACAGCGCTGGACATCGTCGCCCGCAAACGCCGGATGCAGGGGTATAACGTGCTGTACCCCATCGGCTGGGACGCGTTTGGTCTGCCGACCGAAAATTTTGCCATCAAACACCATGTCCATCCCGCCGACGTGACCCGCAAGAATATCGAGCGGTTTAAGCAGCAGCTTGTTTCCCTGGGGATTTCCTTCGACTGGTCCCGGGAAATCAATACCACCGATCCTTCCTACTACAAGTGGACGCAATGGATCTTCCTGCAAATGTTCCGGCGCGGCCTGGCGTATAAAAAGGAAATGGCCGTCAACTGGTGTACCTCCTGCAAGTGCGTACTGGCCAATGAGGAAGTGGTCAACGGGGGCTGCGAGCGGTGCGGCAGCGAAGTGGTGCGGAAGGTCAAATCGCAGTGGATGCTGAAAATCACCGCCTATGCCCAGCGCCTGATCGACGATCTGGAGCTGGTGGATTACCCGGACCGGGTCAAGGCCCAGCAAAAGAACTGGATTGGCCGTTCCACGGGGGCGCAGGTGAAATTTTCCACCACGGCCGGCGATACGGTGGAAATTTACACCACCCGGCCCGATACAATCTATGGGGCGACGTACATGGTCATTTCCCCCGAGCACGCGCTGGTGGAGAAATGGGCGGACCGCCTCGAAAACCTGGAGGAGATCCGGGCATATCAGGAGGAAGCCGCGAAAAAATCCGACTTTGAACGCACCGAGGTGGCCAAAGAAAAAACCGGCGTAGAGCTGCGGGGCGTGCGCGCTGTCAACCCGGTAACGGGCAAGGAAATCCCCATTTTTGTCTCGGATTATGTACTGGTTTCCTACGGTACCGGGGCCATTATGGCGGTGCCGGCACACGATTCCCGCGACTGGGAGTTTGCCAAGAAATTCGGCCTGCCGATTGTCGAGGTGATAAAGGGCGGGGATGTGGAAAAGGAAGCGTTCCCCGGTTCCCCGGACAGCGTGATGGTAAACTCGGGTATCCTGGACGGGCTGCCCGTGGAGCAGGCCAAGAAAACCATGACCGAGTATCTCACGCAGCAGGGCATTGGCGAAGCCAAGGTCAACTTCAAGCTGCGCGACTGGGTATTTTCCCGGCAGCGGTATTGGGGCGAACCTATCCCGATTATCCACTGCCCGCACTGCGGGCAGGTGCCCGTGCCGGAAAGTCAGCTCCCGCTGGAACTGCCCCAGGTGGATTCCTATGAGCCGACGGAAACGGGCGAATCCCCTCTGGCAAAGATGACCGATTGGGTCGAGACGGCCTGCCCGCAGTGCGGCGCCGCCGCCAAACGGGAGACCGATACCATGCCGCAGTGGGCGGGCTCCTCGTGGTATTTCCTGCGGTATATGGATCCCCACAACGATACGGCTTTAGCCAGCAAAGAGGCCATGGAATACTGGGCCCCGGTAGACTGGTACAACGGGGGGATGGAACATACGACCCTGCACCTGCTGTACAGCCGGTTCTGGAACAAGTTTTTGTACGATATTGGGGTAGTGCCCACGGTGGAGCCATATGCCAAACGCACCAGCCACGGGATGATTTTGGGCGAAAACGGCGAGAAAATGAGCAAGTCCCGCGGGAATGTGGTGAACCCCGACGACATTGTGCGCGAGTTCGGCGCCGATACCATGCGGCTGTATGAGATGTTCATCGGCGACTTTGAAAAGGCCGCCCCCTGGAGCACCTCGAGCATCAAAGGATGCCGGCGGTTCCTGGAGCGGACGTTCGGCCTGATCTCCTGCCTGACGCCGGAAGAAACCCTGCGCCCGGCTTTGGAATCTTCCTTCCATAAGGCGGTCAAAAAAGTGGGCGAGGATGTCGAAAACCTCAAGTTCAATACGGCGATCGCCGCGCTGATGTCGCTCCTGAATGAAATCCAGGAGTCCGGTTCCGTGACGAAAGGGGAACTGCGGATATTTGTCCTGCTGCTGAACCTGTTTGCGCCCCATGCGGCGGAAGAAATCTGGGAGCAGGCTAAGCTCGGGGAAGGGATGGCCTGCCAGCAGGAATGGCCGGCGTATGACCCGGAAAAATGCGTGGATCAAACGGTAGAGATTGCTGTGCAGATCAACGGCAAGGTGCGATCGAGGATTTCGATTGCGGCGGATCTGGATGCTGCCGGCGCTTTGGCGGCGGCCAAGGCGGATGAAAAAATCCGGCCGGCTTTGGAGGGGAAACAGATTGTCAAGGAGTTATATGTCCCGAAAAAGCTGGTGAACCTGGTAGTAAAATAAAGAAAAAGGAAGCTGTCTTTAAAAGAAAAGACAGCTTTTTTTCTGTTTTGTGAAGGCTTTTTACAGCGAAGTGAACAGTTTTTACTGAAAATACCTGGCCTGTTTTGAGTATGGTAGGATGAAATCAAGAATACTGCCGAGGAGGGACAGGTTTTGTTAGGGGAAGCAGGTGCGTGGAGAAAACATCGGTTTGGGATCATCCTGGGGGCATTTTTTTGTTTGTTTTTGCTTTTATCCCTGGGGCTTTTCGCCTTTTCTTCTCCCAAAGCGCCCATTGGTACTGTTTTGCCGGAACACAGCGTATATGAGGAACAGGTGCGGCTGTTTGCCTTGCCGGACGGCGGCTTTTTGTGTGTGAGCGTCCATGATTCCCAAACCTACCTGCTGTACTTGAATCCGGACGGTACGCCCCGCCTGCGGGAGGACGAGCTGGAGCTTGAGGTATTGGATTTCCCATTCGGCCAGATTTCCCTTACGGGGGATACCCTGTTTTTGTCCGGCCAGAAAGTGGATCGTGAGGAAACCATTGGGTATCTTTTAGAATTCCCTCTTTCTGCCGCCGGCGGAATGATGGATCAGGTCCAGTCTTTTTCGAACGATTGGTATGAGTTTTTAACGGACTCCTTCCGGCAGACGGGAGACGGCCGGTATTATGGGATCCGTCAGGGAGATATTGCCTTGTTCTCCGCGGAGGATTTGCAGCAGGCGATCGATCCGGGAGAGTTCCCGGTGTTCCAGTTCCCAGCCCTGTTCCCGGAAGCGGACTTGCAGCAAATGGAAGTTTCCCCGGACGGATACCTTTACCTGTATGCCCATACCCCGGATGGGGCGGCGATCTGGGGAGCCGATGCATCGGTGGATTTTTCTGTGGATCAGGCAGTGCAGTTGTCCGGGGACGTCCCCGGATTCCCGCTACATCCAATAAAAGAAGGCTGGGTGGCCGATGCGGACGGCGCGGTTTATTCCGTGGAGGAGGATCGGACGTTTTCTTATCAAACTTCCGCTTGGTCTGCCAGGGGTGTTTCTTCCCTCTCCAACGGGAATCTCCTTTTGCAGACACAGGAGAACCGTCTTGAAGAATATGTGCCCGGGGAGTGGGATACGCCTGTCGCATCGTATACCTTTGCCGGGCCGGTACTCGCGGTGGCTTCCCATACCGATACGGCGGTTTTGTTGCAGACGGAAGCGGGGATTTCCTGCCTGATGCTCTCCGATTGGGAGGAAATCCCCGGGGAAGGGTCTTCGCATGAACCGGAAACCTCCTTCGAGGAAAGCAGCGGCTCATCCGTCCCGGAAGTACCAGGGATATCCAGCAGCGGGAGCAGTATGCTGCCCAGCGGAGAAAGCAGTGAAATTTTGAGCGAGCCGGCGCACGGCGACGGAGAGAGCGATATCAGTTCCGGCAGCAGCCCTTCTGAAGATTCCTCCGCGTCTTCATCGGAGCCTTCTTCCAGTGACGGACAGCCAGAGCCTTCCACTGTGATTGACAGCAGTGAATATCCGGCCGATCGGGAAGCCGGAATCCTGCGTGTTCCGTCCGGAACGACCATTGCCCAAGTGAAAAAGCCCCTGCATCTTTCCAAAGATATGATATTGGCCGCTGTGCGGCCGCAGGGGGATACGGTTACCTCAGGCATCCTGAAAACCGGCGATCTGCTTCAGTTATGGAAAGGCGAAACCTTACTGGATGAAATTACCGTGGTTATCTCCGGGGATCTCAATGGAACGGGTACGGTCAATACGCGGGATGAGGATATCCTGGTAGATTACCTGATGGGCGAAGAAGAACTCGATTCCCCATACTTTTTGGCAGCAGACTGGGATCAAAGCGGGACGGTCGATTTGGTGGATCTGGTCCTGCTGCAATGGGAAATTTATCCACATTCTTCTTGACTCTCTATCCATTTGAAAATATAATAAAAAGGATAGAATGGGAAGGAGAAAACTGCCATGTATACACAGATGTCTGTAGCGGCGTTATTCGATTTGGAACATACGGCGGCGGCCCCTTTGTTGCAGGGGAAAGCCTATCCTTGGGAAGCGTTGCCGCAAATTGCGGAGTTTATCCGGGAACTTGGGGCGTCGCTTCCTCCGGCAGACTATGAACAGCGGGAAGAATCCGTGTGGATTTCCCGCTCTGCCCAGATTTTCCCCTCTGCTTATTTGTCTGGCCCCGCTATCATTGGACCGGAAACCGAGGTGCGTCACGGGGCGTTTATCCGGGGCAGTGCATTGGTAGGCGCCGGGTGTGTGGTAGGCAATTCTACCGAACTGAAAAACGTCATTCTGTTCGACAAGGTACAGGTTCCCCATTACAATTATGTAGGGGATTCCATTTTGGGATACCGGGCCCATATGGGGGCGGGATCCATTACGTCGAACGTCAAAGCCGACCGCACGGCAGTGCAGGTATCCATCGAAGGGGAGCGGGTAGAAACCGGGCTGAAAAAGTTTGGAGCCATGCTGGGGGATCGGGTGGAAGTTGGGTGCAACAGCGTACTGAATCCCGGCAGTGTGATTGGACGGGATGCGCATATTTATCCCCTTTCGATGGTGCGGGGCTTTATCCCGGAAAATTCCATCTATAAAAAAGCGGGGGAAATCGTCGCACGCCGGTAACGGTCAGTTGCCAAGGAAAATACAGCAGTTCACATAACCCAAATAGGTGATCCAGAGCAGGTAGGGGATTTGCAGATACGCGGCGATCCGGCTGGTATGCAGTGCGGAAGAAATCAGGGCGGCGGTGACGATCCAGACCAGCGCCAGCCACAAAAGGGAAAGGAAGATCCACTCGCACCGGAAAAAGAAAACCGGCCCCAAAAACCGGGCGGCAAACTGGGCGGCTATCAGGAACAGGCTGTGTTTCTTTTGCCGCGGATCCCCCGCCCACAGGAAATAAGCCGAAACTCCAAGCAGCAGGGGAAAGACGGCCCACGCGGCGGGGAAAAGGGCAGCCGGCGGGGAGCCGGCAGGCAGATGCAGGGAAGTATAAAAATCCAACCCTCCCAGGGCAATCCCGCCGGAAACCAGGCCGAGCGCCAGGGCAATCCCTATCCAGACGAGGAACGGGCGCAGCCGGATAATGTACATCAGTGATCCCCCTTCCGTTTTTTGAAGATTGGATGTTTTTTCGGATTCATGGGTTGTTCTCTCCTTCTTTTTTCACTATTTGCAGGATGGTTGTCCTATCCTGCCCTATCTTTATGCGTGTTTTCCTGCTTTTATGAGGAAGAGTTTGCAAAAGAGATTTGAATTTCGGTGCAAATTGTGCTATGATTGTTGTATCTGTCCGGTTGGCAAAAGGTTGACTGTTTGCCCCGGTTTATGACCTTTATGTATAGAAGGTCCTCTTTTTTGGAGAAGGAAGAAAGGGAAAGGTGGTGGGATAGATGGATCCGGAAGAACAGGAAGGAGTGCCGCCGAAAGCGCCTGAGCCCGGCGGTCCACAGAAACAGAAAACCAAACAGCTTGCGTTTACCATTGGGGCGGTGACCCTTGCCGGGGCGGCGGCCGTGGCGGTATTTGTCGCGGCTACGTTTGGCATGAGCGGGGGATTGGATG
>CAJFOO010000017.1 GCA_904397205.1 uncultured Clostridia bacterium | reverse complement strand
CCCACAAAAAACATGGAGATCATCGCGAGAATCGTAGGAAACCTTCCGTTGCACGGGACAAAGCTGTTTGTCAGCATCGCAATAAGGCGTTCCCTGGGGGAATCGATAATCCGGCAGCCAGTAATCCCCACCGCGTTGCATCCAAACCCCATGCACATGGTGAGGGCCTGTTTGCCGCAGGCATGGGCTTTTTGGAAATATTTATCCAAATTGAACGCGATACGGGGCAAATATCCAAAGTCTTCCAGCAAGGTGAACAGCGGGAAGAAAATCGCCATGGGGGGCAGCATGACCGAAACCACCCAAGCCAATACCCTGTATACCCCCAGCACCAGCGCCCCATGCAGCCACTGTGGGGCATCCATCCAGGCAAACCAGTCGGTCAGGCGGTCCTGCACCCAAAACAGGCCGTCCGATAAAATTTGCGACGGGTAATTCGCCCCGGTAATCGTAATCCAGAACACTGCCATCAGCAGCAGGAGCATGATGGGGATCCCCGTGGCTTTGCTGGTCAATATGCGGTCGATTTTCCGATCCCGGCTGTGGCAGCCGCAGCACGGGATCTGCACGCAGTCGGCGCAGATCCCTTCAGCGGTGATCACAAAACAGGAAACCATCTTATCCTTGATCTGCTCCTGCGGGATGCCGCGCTCGGCCAATAACCGGCGGGCTTCCTCCCGTTTCTGCGCTACCCCGGCTTCTTGAAGGATGTCTTTCCCCCATGCACGGCCCAGCGACTCCACAATCGACGGATCGTCATCGAGCAGCCGCAATGCCGCCCAACGGCTGTTCCACCCGGCGCCAGCCTGGGCCCGCACGGCCGGCTCCAGCAAGGCGACCGCCTCTTCCAAGGGGGCGATATAGCGCATATGCCGGGGGGACGGCTGCTGTTCGGGAGGCTGGTGCGCTGCGGCATCGATCGTCCGCCGCAGATCCTCAAGACCTTTTTTCCCTCTGGCTGCCGTGGCCACCACCGGGACTCCCAACTGTTTTTCCAGTTCAGAAATATTCACGGCAATCTTCTTTTTTTCCGCCTCGTCCATGAGGTTGACGCATACCACCACCCGCCCTGTAATTTCCAAAATTTGCAGCGCCAGGTTGCAGTTCCTTTCGAGACAGGTGGCGTCGCACACCACGACCACCACGTCCGCCCCGCCGAAACAGATAAAATCCCGCGCTACGACTTCTTCCGCGCTCTGCGCCAGCAGGGAATAGGTGCCGGGCAGATCCACCAGGGTATATTCCGTATCCCCATACATATAGCTCCCTTTGGCGTTTGAAACCGTTTTCCCCGCCCAATTCCCGGTGTGCTGCCGGGCGCCCGTCAGCGCGTTGAATACCGTGCTTTTCCCCACATTGGGGTTTCCCGCCAAGCAGATGGTTTTCCTGTCTTTTGCATCCGCCTGCCGCCGTTTCATTGGCTGTCCAGCCCGCACGGCTGGACCAGAACTTTGCAGGCATCCTCCCGGCGCAGGGCAATAACCGCCCCGCGGATAGCATAGGCCACCGGATCGCCGGCCGGACTTTTCTGCACGCATTCCACCCGGGTCCCCTCAATGAGCCCGATATCCTGCAGCCGCCGGCGGATCCCCCCGGCGGACAATAACCGCACTACCCGCGCCTGCCCGCCAACCGGCAGCCCGGACAACGCCATCACCTGTTCCATAGGCCAAAACTCCTTTTTACGCATCTTCTCGGATTGCTCCTGCTATACTGTATGCACAAAAAAGGATTCGGGTTCCCGCCGGAAACAGAAAAAGCAGCCGCCAAACGCTGGCGGCTGCCGGGATATTTTCTTAACTTTTGCGCCGGAATGCGGATTTGGGCATCCCGCAGATCGGGCAAACCCAGTCCTCCGGAAGATCTTCAAAGGGGCAGTCCGGATCGCGGTAGATATACCCGCAGATATTGCAGACAAACCGCTCCCCGTCGTGCAGATCCCGCACCTCCTCAGGGGATTCATAGGTGGGGGCGTTGCGGGGCGACGTCCCTTTGACCACCCTCTGGTAATACTCGTACGTCATGGGCATCCCGCGGCTTTTGTCGCTGCCGGCCACCGCTTCCGCAATAAACACGGTGTGCGTAGGGGTTTCCACCCGGTCGACCACCTTGCACAAAAACCAGCAGCAGCAATTTTCCTTCAGCACCGGTACGCCCTCCTGCAATACCTTGTGGCGGATATTGCCGAGCTTATACGTATCGCGGCCGGAAGTAAACCCCAGCGCGCCGATCACGGTGCCGGGGGTATCCTCGGACAGGATGGATACCGTAAAAATCCCATGCTTGAGGATACACTCGTGGCTGTAATTGTTGTGGTGCATGCTTACCGCTATCATCTTGGGGGAGGACGTAATCTGGAATACCGTATTGACGATACACGCCGAGGGATTCTCTTCCCCCTTCACCCCAACCGCATACACCCCGTAGGATAAGCTGCGAAAAATCGCTGAATTCATCATCACACCTCCTCGTGCTTTTGCATGATACCCTTCTTGTCCATCCTACCATATTTACGATTTAGTTACAAGAAAAAAGACAGTTTTTTAACCTTTTTCCCTCCCCTTGATGGTTTCCCAGTAAGTTTGAAACGCCTGTTCATTTTTATTCTCCCCATATTGATAATATTCCGCTCCTGCCAGGCAATCCGGCAGGTACTGCTGCGGCACCCACCGTCCGGGAAAGTCGTGCGGATACTGGTAAAACTGTCCCTTTTTCTCGCAGTCGGCGCCGTCGAAATGCTTATTTTGCAGCGCACGGGGGATCGGCCCGGTTTTCCCTGCCCGCACGTCGGCAAGCGCCCGGTCGATAGCCAGGTACGCCGTATTGGATTTTGGTGCGTTGCACACCAGCACCACCGCGTCCGCCAGAGGGATGCGCGCCTCCGGCAGCCCCACCTGCAAGGCAATATCCACCGCGGCTTTTACCGTGGGCAGGATCTGCGGCCAGGCCAGCCCGACATCCTCGCAGGCGCATACCAACAGGCGGCGGCAGGCCGAAGGCAGATCCCCGGCTTCCAGGAGGCGGGCCAGGTAATGCAGGGCAGCCTGGGGATCGGAGCCGCGCATGGATTTCTGGAATGCGGAGAGGATATCATAATGCTCCTCCCCATCCTTATCATACCGCATGGCGCTGCGCTGGGACAAAGCCTGTGCCTGCTCCAGCGAGATGCGGCGCACGCCGTCTTCCCAAGGGGCAGAAAGAAAGCACAGCTCCACGGCGTTCATTGCTTTGCGCACATCCCCGCCGCACGACAGTGCAATGTGTTCGATAACCCCCTCCTCGAGTGCGGCTTTTTCCCCGCGTTCCTGCACCAAAAAATCAAAGCCCCGCTGTACAGCCCGTTCCATCTCCTTTGGCTCCACCGGACGGAATTCAAATACCGTACACCGGCTTAAAACCGCGTTGTATATATAAAAGTATGGGTTCTCCGTGGTGGACGCAATCAGCGTGATGCGCCCATCCTCAATAAATTCCAGCAGGGTCTGCTGCTGTTTTTTGTTGAAATACTGGATCTCGTCCAGATACAGCACCACCCCATGCATCCCTTCCAGCGTATCCAGGCTGGCATATACTTCCTTGATATCCGCCGTGGAAGCCGTGGTGGCATTGAGACGGAACAGCTTCTTTTTGACCTGCCGGGCAATCATGGAAGCCAGCGTGGTCTTCCCTACGCCGGAAGGGCCGTAAAAAATCAGGTTCGGGATTTCCCCCGACTCGATGATACTGCGCAGCGCCTTCCCCGGGGCCAGCAGATGGGACTGTCCCACCATGTCCTGTATTGTCTGGGGACGGATGCGCTCTGCCAGAGGGGACGCCATAAAAAACCATCCTTTCTTCCCTTATCACAAAAAAAGCGGGCAAACTGCCCGCTCCTTGTCTCTATGCTGTCCTTATTCGTATAACGGGTACCGGCGGCAGATATCCGTGACCATCCCCCGGATTTTTTCCACATTCGGCTCGAAATCCTGGGCGGCCAGTGCAATGCATTCCGCTACCTTATCCATATCGGCAGCGGTCAGCCCACGGGTCGTGACAGCCGGGGTGCCAAGCCGCACGCCGCTGGTAACAAACGGGCTGCGCTGCTCGTTGGGAACCGTGTTCTTGTTGGCGGTGATGTACACCTCGTCCAGCCGGTGCTCCAGCTCCTTGCCGGTCAGCTCGCTGCCGCTCAAATCGATGGTCATCAGGTGGTTATCCGTCCCGCCGGAAACCAGCTTCAGCCCGCGCGAAGTCAAGCCTTTGGCCAGCGCCTGGGCATTTTCCACCACCCGCTTGCCATACTCTTTGAATTCCGGCTTGAGCGCCTCTCCAAAGCAGACGGCCTTGCCTGCAATCACATGCATCAGCGGGCCGCCCTGGATACCGGGGAAAATCGCTTTGTCAATCGCCTTGGCGTATTCTTCCTTGCACAGAATCAGGCCGCCGCGGGGACCGCGCAGGGTCTTGTGGGTGGTGGTGGTCACCACATGCGCGTGCTCGACCGGATTCGGATGCACGCCCGCCGCCACCAGGCCGGCTATGTGCGCCATATCTACCATGAGAAGCGCCCCGACAGCATCCGCAATTTCGCGGAAGCGGCGGAAATCAATAATCCGGGAATAGGCGCTGGCCCCCGCTACAATCAGCTTCGGCTTGACCTCCCTGGCCTGGGCTTCCAGCTTATCGTAATCGATCCGGTGGGTCTCCGGATCCACTCCATATTCCACAAAATGGTAATAGCTGCCAGACATATTTACCGGGGATCCATGGGTCAGGTGGCCGCCTTCTGCCAAATTCATGCCCATGACGGTATCCCCGGGGCGGATCAGGGCGAAATATACCGCCATATTGGCCTGTGCGCCGGAATGCGGCTGCACATTGGCATGTTCCGCGCCAAACAATTCGCAGGCCCTCTTGCGGGCAATATCTTCCACCACATCGACGCATTCACAGCCGCCGTAGTAGCGTTTGCCCGGATACCCTTCCGCATATTTGTTCGTCAGCACGCTGCCCACGGCAGCCAACACCGCGGGAGAAACCATATTTTCCGAGGCGATGAGCTCCAGATTCCGTTTCTGGCGTTCCAGTTCCTTTTTCATCGCCTGCCCAACTTCCGGGTCATAGCCCGTGACAAATCCAATCGTATCCATCATATCCTGATACATGGGACTGCACCTCTTTCTCTAAAAACTAATATTCCCACCAAAGGAACGTTACCTGTTTTTATTATACATAGGTTGCGGAAAAAGCGCAAGCCGGGAAAGAGAAAAATTACCGTCTCTGCCGGGCGCAAACTGCAAAACCGATCCCCGGCGCACCCAGCATCGCTGCCAAAGCCGCAGCAGGAGCTGCAACAGCGCCCCAGCCTGGGATCAGTCCTGCCGTCATAAACACTATCCCGCCGGCCATCCATACCGGCTGGGCAATCCGCAGGGCTTGCTTTCCGCACAGCCGGGCCGGATCGTCCTGGGCTTTCTTACCGCGGGAGGAAAGTTTGGGCAGAAAATACCCCGCAACAACCATTGCCGCGCCGCAGCATAAACAGGCAATCTGCTTGCCATCCACCGCATATCCCAGGCCAAACAGGATAATGAGGATCTCCACTGCCAGGATCACAAGGAAAAACAACACCCGCAGAATCCCGGCTTCCTTTTGGAAGCGTTCCCGGTTCTGCCGGCTGGTGCGGCGAGTGGGCAGCCAGGTAAACACAAACGCGCAAAACGCCAGCAAAGCAGGGATGGCAAACAAAAATGCCTTGTGCCAGGATGCATCCGCCCCGTCATCCATCCCCCAGTACGAGACCAGCTGTTCGGGCAAAAACGGATAGGCGGCAGCGGCCAGCGCCAGGGCCGCCGCCGGGAAAATCCAGTAGATTTTGTTGATCATACGGCAAGGCTTCATTCTTCCGCCCTCCTCTTTTGTGATAATCTTCCAATATTAAAGCATCCGTACCAACATATAAATGCCGAACCCTATCCCTAGCGCCAGCGCCACCACTGCCAGCGCACGCACTTGGAACACGGTCTTTTTTATCCCTTTTTTGCGGTTGTTTCCAATCGTGCCAAACGGGAATACAAACAGCGTCAGCCCCATGAGCACCAAGGCGATCGGCGCGCAGATCTGTGCGGGCCGGTAGAATACCGGCACCAGAATCAAGGCAAGTATTACGCCGATCAGGCAGTAAAACAGGGTTTTATACTTTTTGTAATACTGTGAAAAAGACCGGTATTTCTTTTCGCATTCGGCACAGCAGCATTCGCTTGCCGCATTCCCATCGAATACGCCGGCACAGTATCTGCATTTTTTCTGCATCCTTCTTCCTCCTTTTTCCGCCAGGATCCGCATCTTCTGTTCCCGTTTACTCTAGCACACAACGCCGTCTTTTGCAAGGGTGAAGAAATATCCTTTTGCAACTTTCCCTTGTGGTTTGCGGCAAAATACGCTACAATAAAATGAAATATCCCTAAAGGAGAGTTGCGCATGACAAAAAAGCAACGCGCGCTGGCGGCCGTGGAAGCCCTCAAAGAAGCGTATCCGGACGCGACGTGTTCCCTGACCTATCAAAATCCGCTGGAGCTGCTAATAGCCACCCGGCTTTCGGCCCAGTGTACGGACGCCCGCGTCAATCTGGTAACCCCCGCTCTGTTCGCCCGCTTCCCTACCTTACAGGATTATCTGGACGGATCGGAGGAAGAAATCGCCGAACTTATCCGTTCCTGCGGCCTGTACAAAACCAAAGCGCGCGACATTTACGCCATGTGCCGCAAGCTCGCCGACGAATTCGGCGGAGTCGTCCCCGACACCGTGGAAGCCCTCACGACCCTGCCCGGCGTGGGCCGGAAAACCGCCAATCTGATTGTGGGCGACATCTACCACAAGCCCGCCGTGGTCACCGACACCCACTGCATCCGTATCGCCGGACGGCTGGGACTGACCGACAGCAAAGTCCCCCTGAAAGTGGAAAAGGATCTGCGCGCCCTGCTTCCCCCCGAAGAATCGAACGATTTCTGCCACCGGACCGTACTGCATGGGAGGGCCGTATGCGACGCACGCAAGCCCAAGTGTGAAATCTGCTGTATGCAGAGTTTCTGCCGCTTTGCGGCGGGGGCTTCTTCCCCAACCGGCGCAAAAAAACAAAAAAATTCCGGTGCCCAGCCGAAAATTTGAAAAAACTCTTGACAGACGCTTCCCGCTGTGATAAGATAATACACGTCGCAAGGACAAACCCCAAAACCTGGGAGTATAGCTCAGCTGGGAGAGCATCTGCCTTACAAGCAGAGGGTCATAGGTTCGAGCCCTATTACTCCCACCATCACCCCGGACGCCGTCGTAACTGACGGCGTTTTTGTTTTTCCATCGCCGTATAGGAAAAAATTTTTCCTGCATGCAAAAAAATTTCTTGACATCCGGGAAATTTGCAGTAAAATAAAGATAGTTCCTTTTTGGGAACCCACATGAAGCAGACAATCGCATACAATAAAAAAATCCGAAGAACAAAAGGAAGTACCTGGCAACACGGCGCCACAGAGAGCCGGCGGTGGATGAGAAGCCGGCGCGCACGCTGCTTAGGGAATGGGTTTGTGAGGAGCGCGGTGAACCGCTGGACCGGTAGCCGTTGCCGTATCCCTGCGTTAAAGGGTAGGATATTGATACGGGGGTATCCCTGTTGCGTATCTGAAACAGAGGGGGGCTTTTTTTGCAGCCCCTGAATTTGGGTGGCACCACGAGAGTCTATCGTCCCAATCGCGCGGAATCCGCGCGGGGGAGGATAGGCTCTTTTTATTTTCGTTTTTTAGAGAAAGGAGATCGTTTCGCCATGCTGTATCCCGATTTGCCAACCGTACAGGAAGCTTTGAAAACCTTCCGTCTTGCCCCGGTGTGCCGGGAGATCCTCTCCGACACCTGCACGCCGATCCACATCTTCAACGCCCTCGAAGCCGGGGAAGAACGCTGCTGCATCCTCGAAAGCGTGGACAATTCCCAGCAATGGGGCCGCTATTCCTATATCGGCGTGCGTCCTAAGGCCGAAGTCCGCATCAAAAACGGAACCCTCGCCTTTACCCGCGAAGGGAAGCTTTCCGAAAGCCCCATTGACAACCCCTTGTCTTTCCTCTCCTACCTCATGGAAGAGTATCGCTGCGCCACTTTTTCCCAGATGCCGCCCCTCACCAGCGGACTTATCGGATACTTTGCCTATGACACGGTCCGCTACCTCGAAAAGAAATTATGCCATCCCCCAAAAGACGATTTGCAAATGCCCGACTGCCATCTTTTCTTATACGACGAAATCATCGCCTACGATCATTTGACCAACAAGGCGATCCTGGTTCTCAACGTTTCCCACGGCGGCGACGTTGAAGCCAAATACCGGCAATGCGAACAACGGGCCGAAGAATTAACGCAAATCCTGCAAACCTACCACCCCGCCCCACGGGAAAAACCCAGCCAGGCAGAATGCCGGATTTCTTCCAACGTCACGAAGGAAGAATATATGGCACAGGTGGAACGGGCCAAAGAATACATCCTCCATGGCGATATGTTCCAGATTGTCCTCTCCCAGCGCCTGGAAATCGAAAACCCGCCCGCCCCCTTTGACGTATACCGTATGCTCCGCGCTACCAACCCATCCCCGTACCTCTACTTTTTCAAAGATCCCGAATATTGCATTGCCGGCGCTTCCCCTGAAATGCTGGTCAACGTCACCGACGGCGTAGTGCATACCAAACCGATCGCCGGCACCATCGGACGGGGAGCTACTCCTGACGCAGACAAAAAGCTGGAGCAAACCCTGCTGCACGACCCCAAGGAACGGGCAGAACATACCATGCTCGTGGATCTGGGACGCAACGACGTGGGAAAAGTCAGTGAATTCGGCACGGTAGAAGTGACCAGCTTCATGCAGATCGAACGGTATTCCAAGGTGATGCATCTGGTCAGCGACGTGGAAGGCAAACTGCGCGGGGACAAAACGGCGATCGATGCCCTGCTTGCGGTCCTGCCGGCGGGCACTCTTTCGGGAGCCCCCAAGGTGCGCGCCATGGAACGCATCGACGAAATGGAAAAGACCCAGCGGGGGCTTTACGGCGGGACTGTAGGCTACCTGGGATTTGACGGCAATATCAATACCTGCATCGCCATCCGTACGGTGCTGTTCCGGCATGGGAAAGCCTATGTGCAGGCAGGTGCGGGGATTGTAGCGGACTCTGTGCCGGAAAAGGAATATGAGGAGACAAAACACAAAGCCCTGGCTGTGGTCAACGCCATTCAAGAGGCTGCGAAGCTGTGAAGGAGGAACCCGGATGATTTTACTAATCGATAATTATGATTCATTCACCTATAACCTGTATCAAATGATTGGCCAGCTATATCCTCACATCCAGGTGGTGCGCAACGATCAGATCACCTTGGAGGAAATCCCTGAACTCGCCCCCAAAGCCATCGTCCTGTCCCCCGGTCCCGGCTATCCCAAGGACGCCGGGATTACCTTGGATATCGTCCGGGCTTTCAGCGGATCTCTCCCTATCCTTGGGGTATGCCTGGGGCACCAGGCCATTGGCGAGGCATTCGGCGGAGCGGTCGTGCAGGCCCGCCATCTGATGCACGGCAAAGCCAGCGAAATTGCCGTCCAGTCCTCCTGCCCTCTGTTCCATGGTCTGCCGGAAAGCATCCAGGTTGCCCGTTACCATTCCCTGATGGTGGAAGAAAGTACCCTGCCGGACTGCCTGGAAATCCTGGCCCGCGACGAGGACGGGCAAATTATGGCACTGCGCCACCGGGAACATCCCACCTTTGGAATGCAGTTCCATCCAGAATCCATCCTTACCGAGTGCGGTTCCCTCCTTCTGCGCAATTTCCTGGTATATGCGGCGCAGCTTCCTCTTTCCTGTGTACACACTTCCCCGCCTATCCCGCCCGAAAAACGGACGGCATTAAAGCCGTTTATCTCCAAAGTGATCGACCGCCAGGATTTAACCGAAACGGAAGCATTTTCCGCCATGGACTGCATTATGAGCGGCGGCGCGACGGATTCCCAGATCAGCGCGCTGATGATTGCCCTGCGCATGAAAGGCGAAACCCCGGAGGAACTCACCGGGTTTGCCAAAGCCATGCGCCAGAAAGCCGCGATTGTCCCCGAAGCCACGCATTCCATCGATATTGTGGGCACCGGCGGGGATCTATCCAATACATTCAATATCTCCACCACTGCTTCCTTTGTCGTAGCGGGCGCCGGACTGCCCGTCGCCAAGCACGGCAACCGGAGCGTATCCAGCAAAAGCGGGGCGGCGGACGTCCTCGAAGCCCTCGGGGTGAACCTTTCCCTCACCCCGCAGCAGGCTGCCGATTGTCTGCATGCCTGCGGGATTTCCTTCCTGTTCGCCCCAAAATTCCACGGTTCCCTCCGGTTTGCCGCCGCCGCCCGCCGGGAATCCGGTGTGCGCACGGTATTTAACCTGCTCGGTCCTCTGTGCAACCCCGCTCTCACCGAATACCTGTTGCTGGGCGTGTATGACGAAGCCCTTATGGAGCCTATGGCACAGGTCCTCTCCCGCCTGGGGATCGCCTCCGCCATGATTGTGCATGGCAACGACGGACTTGACGAGGTTTCCCTTTGCGCCCCCACCAAGGTCTGCGAAATCCGGGACGGCAAACTCGTCAAATACGAAATCCGCCCGGAAGAATTTGGGCTTTCCCCTGTGGAAAAAGAGCAGGTACAGGGCGGTGATGCCGAACAAAACGCACAGATCACACGGGAAATCCTACAGGGAAAACCCGGCCCCCAGCGGGACATTGTGGTGCTCAACGCCGCCTGCGCCTTATATGCGGGAGGAACCGTGCCGTCTATCCAAGAGGGGATCGCCCTGGCGCAGTCCTCCATCGACACGGGCAAAGCCCTGCAAAAGCTGGAGGAACTCACCTCATATACCCGCAAATTTTTAGATTGAAACGAGATCCCGTTGAAAAAAGGAGCCTATTTATGATTTTGGATGCGATTGTGGAAAAACGGAAAATGCAGCTGGCCCGGGAACAACAGGCCGCTCCGTTCAAGGAAATAAAAGCCCGCGCCCTGCGGGATTCCCGGTGTTGTATCAGCCTGTTCGACGCTCTCAAGCAGTCCGGGCTGTCAGTCATTGCCGAGGTGAAAAAAGCCTCGCCGTCCAAAGGCGTCATTCAGCCGGATTTCCATCCGGTGGAGACCGCCAGGGCTTATGTTGCCGCAGGGGCCAGCGCTGTCTCCGTTCTGACGGAAGAATCCTACTTCCAAGGCAGCAGCGCATATTTGCAGGAAATCCGGCAGGCGGTGGATCTGCCCTTGCTGCGCAAGGATTTCCTGATCGATCCCTACCAGATTTATGAAGCCAAGCTGCTCGGTGCCGACGCCGTACTGCTGATTGCCGCCCTGCTAAATACGGAAACCCTGCGCGAATTCCGGGATATTGCCCATGGCCTGGGGATGGAATGCCTGGCCGAAGTCCATAACCGGGAAGAGCTTGACCGGGTCCTGCAAGCGGATTTCCGGATTGTCGGCATCAACAACCGGGATCTGCAAACCTTCCAGGTTAGTCTGGATACTACAGCGGAACTGACAAAGTCTATCCCCAAAGCCTGCGCCGTCGTATCCGAGAGCGGGATCGGCAGCAGGGAGGATATGCGCGCGGTACGCCGGTACGGGGCCGATGCGGTGCTGATTGGGGAAACCCTTATGCGCAGCGGAAACCCAGGGCAGGTCCTGCGGGATCTGCTGGAGGATAACGGCCATGAAAATTAAACTCTGCGGCCTGCGCCGCATACAGGACATTGCCGCGGTGAACGCATTCCCGCCGGATTATGCCGGGTTTGTGTTTGCGCCAAGCCGGCGGCAGGTTTCCCCGCAGGATGCCGCCGCCCTTACCGCCCGTCTCCATCCCGCGATTTTGCCTGTAGGGGTATTTGTCGACGAGCCGCTTGATTCCCTTGAACAAGCCGTACAGACGGCAAACCTCGCCGTTATCCAGCTCCACGGCGGCGAAACCGAGGAATATATCCGGCAGGTACGGGTCAGGTGCCCGGGGAAAGAAATTTGGAAAGCCGTGCGGGTACAGGATCAGAACAGTATCCTCCAGGCCCTGCGGCTGGGAACCGACAAGCTCCTTTTAGACAGCTTTTCCCCTCATCTTGCCGGCGGCACGGGACAAACCGCCGACTGGCAAAAAATTGCGCAAACCTCCATCCCCATTCCCTTCCTGCTGGCCGGAGGACTGGATGAAACCAATTTGGAACAAGCGATCCAACAGGTTTCCCCTTGGGGGGTGGATCTATCCAGCGGGGTCGAAACGGATGGGGCCAAAGATCCGGAAAAAATCCGGCGTATCATCCAACTGATCCGAGCCCTATAAGCTTACCGATACAGAGAGGAACGAAAGCATATGAAAAAAACAGGAAGATTTGGTGAATTCGGCGGGCAGTATGTTCCGGAAACCGTCATGCATGCTGTCCAGGAACTCGAAGCAGCCTATCGGCAATACCAGCATGATCCGGCTTTCCAAGCCGAACTGCGCACCCTATACCGGGATTTTGCCGGCCGTCCTTCCATGCTGTATTTTGCCAAGCGCATGACCAAGGATCTGGGCGGCGCGAAAATCTATCTCAAACGCGAGGATCTCAACCACACCGGTTCCCACAAAATCAATAATGCTTTGGGGCAAGCCCTCCTCGCCCGCAAAATGGGGAAAAAACGCCTCATTGCCGAAACCGGGGCTGGCCAGCACGGCGTAGCCACCGCTACCGTGGCCGCCATGTTTGGCATGGAATGCGAAGTATATATGGGGGCGGAGGACATGGAACGGCAATCCCTGAACGTATACCGCATGAACCTGCTCGGGGCCAAGGTAACGGGCGTCGACAGCGGTACCCGCACATTAAAAGACGCGATCAACGAAGCCATGCGGGACTGGAGTTCCAACGTGGAAAATACCTATTACCTGATCGGTTCTGTGATGGGCCCGCATCCCTATCCCACCATCGTACGGGATTTCCAGAAAGTGATCGGCGAAGAAACGAAAACCCAAATGCAGGAAGCCGCCGGCAAACTTCCTGACTGCGTCATTGCCTGCGTGGGGGGCGGCTCCAACGCGATGGGTATGTTTTATGACTTTATCCCGCATGGCTGCGTGCGGCTCGTGGGTGCGGAAGCTGCCGGCCGGGGCATCGATACCCCCGATCATGCCGCCACCATAGCCCATGGTTCTGCCGGGATCTTCCACGGGATGAAGTCCCTGTTCCTGCAAAACGGCGAGGGACAAATTAATCCGGTCTACTCGATTTCTGCGGGCTTGGATTATCCTGGGATCGGGCCGGAACACGCCTATCTGCATTCCACCGGGCGGGCGGAATACGCTCCCGTTACCGACGAGGAAGCGGTGCAGGCCTTTGAATACCTGTCCCGCACAGAAGGCATTATCCCGGCGATCGAATCCGCCCATGCCGTTGCCGTTGCAAGAAAACTCGCCCCCGCCATGGCTCCCGACAAAACCATGGTTGTCTGCCTGTCCGGGCGGGGGGATAAAGACGTATATCAAATCGCCAGATACAGAGGGGTGCATCTTCATGAATGAGTTTGACAACCGGATAGATCAAAAATTTCAGGAATTACAAGCCTGCGGAAAAAAAGCCCTGATCGCTTTTTTAACCGCCGGAGACCCGGATTACAACACCACAGAGCAAACGGTGCTGGAAATGCAGCGGCAAGGCGCAGATCTCATCGAACTGGGCGTACCGTTTTCCGATCCCATTGCCGAAGGCCCGGTGATCCAAGCGGCAAGCCAGCGGGCGCTGGACGCTGGTACCACCTTGGCCGGTATTTTCGACCTGGTGCGGCGCCTGCGGGCCAAAACCGACATTCCTCTTTTGCTGATGATGTATGTCAATATGATTTTCCGTTTTGGAAAAGATAAATTCTTTTCCCTGTGCCGGGAATGCGGCGTCGACGGGGTGATTGTGCCCGACCTCCCCTATGAAGAACGCGAAGAAATCCTGCATCAAGCACAGGCCTGCGGCGTACGTCTGATCAACCTGGTAACCCCCACGTCTGCGGAACGGATCCAGGCTATCGCTTCCAACAGCAAAGGGTTCCTCTACTGTGTCTCCTCCACCGGCGTGACTGGTGTGCGCAGTGAATTCACTACCGATTTCGATTCCTTTTTTGCCGCCGTGCGCGAACATGCCAGCGCTCCCTGCGCCGTTGGGTTTGGCATTTCCACGCCCGGGCAGGTCCGGCAGATGAAGCGGTACTGCGACGGGGTGATTGTGGGAAGCGCCATCGTACGGATCCTGGCCGAACACGGGCGGCAGGCTGTCCCCTATGTGGGGGAATTTGTCCATTCCTTACGGGAAGCCCTCGATCAGCCCTGACACAAAAAGAAAACCACCTGTTCCTCCTCAGAAGGAAAGGTGGTTTTTTTATTACCGTTTAATAGAATACACGCCGCTGCCCCGGCCAAACCGGGCATGCAGCCAGCGGATCCGGCGCAAAGGTTCCAGCTCGGGAAGCTGCACCAGTACCACCGGCCGCTTTTCCCTGGCCTGGATGCCCATCGAAGTACACAGCAGCAGGAACAGCATCCCGGTCTGCGGGCTGAAGATGGTCACATCGGTTAATCCATGCACAAGCACGGCAGTCAGGGCCGCCAGAATCAACAGGTTCATGCTGGTGCAGATATTCCGCTTTAAACGGGAAATAATGATCCGCATTTGGGAAATCGCGCAAAAGAAGATTACCAGCGATCCAATTACCCCATAATTCAAGAGGGTATCCAAATACAGGTTGTGGCTGTGGAATGTATAATACCCGCCGAGCCGGTCGCAGATATGCAGGTATGTCATAGGGCCCTGGCCCAAAATCGGGTGTTCTTCCAGCCCCTTCAGAGCCGTGCTCCAAATGTCCAGGCGCTGCCCTGTTGTATGGTCTATCATATCAATCCGTGGAAATACTTCCGGGAAAACGGTAGCCAGCAGCAGCGCCGCCGCTGCCGCGCCCATAAGCAGAAAAGACGTTTTCATTTTGCCCTTGAGCAAAAGAAATACCAGGCAGGCGCAAGCCAAAGCCAAAAACGACGACATGCTGGCCGTCAGATACAGCCCCAAAAGATTAACGAGAATCACTGCCGCATAGAATTTGCGCCGGCCGGTTTTCTGCGACAGGCGGTACAGGGCTATCAAGACGATAAACTCCAGGATCATACCGTAATAATTGGCGTTTAAAAAGGTGGAAACCGGCCGGTACCCGGGATTAGACGAGAAATGGACGGCTTTTTGTATGACGGCCACCACAAAACAGATAAGGCTCCCACAGCAGGCCAAATCCAGCAGCCGGTGGAACAACTGCCGGGTCATCCCGCTGCGCAGATAGAATACCAAAGCAAAAATTAAAAATAACAGCAACGCCACGAGGGCTCCAAAATAATTGCCATACAGCACGGCGATAAAGCCGACAGCCGGGCAAAACCCCATAATAATCCGGATGCGGAAATCCTGGAAGGCCTGCCGGCTGCGCTCCCCGTGGAACAGCACAAAAAGCCCCAATACCCCTTCTACCGCAATGGCCAGGTAAAACGGTAAAAACAAGCCGGCCATTGCCAGCAGCGCCGCGGATGAATGGAATTGGCGCAGCTCCTGCGTACACAGGGTATGTATGCGGTTTTTTACTTGTGCAAGAATGGTAAAGCCCCCCCTTCCTCAAAGCAAAGTAACTTTTTTACGAGGGGAAAACGAAAGAATTTATCAAATATCCAGTTTCATTACAATCTTTTTCCCGCTCTCTATTATATCATATTTTTTTCCGGGAACAAGACCTATTTTTTTATACAGTTCCTGAGAATAAATGAAAATAAAATTGTATATTTCAACAAATATCCTTGGATATTTTACGGAAAAGCATTTACACTTTTATTGTTTTTTCTTAATTTTGAAAAATTTTTAAGTTTTTTCCCTCCTTCTTTTTCCTGCGCTGCCGAGGCTTTGTGACAGATTTGTTATCAAGAAACCCTGTATCGCTTGTTTACGACAAGAAAATTTTATGATAGAATAAGCGTACTGCTTATCTATGCGGAACGATTCCGGGCAATTTTGCCGGACTGCTCCGCTTTCAAACAGAGAGGAAGATGTTTTATGCGGGAAGAAGCCCCTGCCACACCCCCTCAGCCGGAACGGGTGCAGGCGGACCCGGCTTTGGGCTTAACGGAACAACAGGTCATTTTGCGGATGCAATCCGGCCTCGCCAATGGGGAGCCAGAGATCAAAACAAAAAGTATCGGCCGCATCCTGCGCGATAACCTCATTACCCCGTTCAACATCCTGAATGTGATCCTGGGGGCCCTGGTGATTGCGGTAGGCTCCCCCCATAACGCCCTATTCCTGGGAGTGATGTTTTGCAATATCCTGATCGGTACCTTCCAGGAAATCCGCGCCAAGCAAATTATCGATCGCCTCTCCCTCATTGCAGCCCCCAAAGCCCATGTCGTCCGGGACAGCCAAGTCTGCGAGGTGAATGTGCCGGATCTGGTGCTCGACGATATCTTAGTCCTGTCACCCGGCCAGCAGATCTGCGCCGACGCCGTGATAGTGGAAGGGGAATGCGAGGTCAATGAATCCCTGCTTACCGGGGAAGCCGAACCCGTATTGAAACAGCTGGGCGATCCGCTGCTTTCGGGCAGTTTCCTGATAAGCGGCCAATGCCGCGCCCGGGTGGAACATGTGGGCAAGGAAAATTATGCCTCTAAAATTTCGGCAAGCGCAAAATACATCAAACGCCCTCACTCCGAAATCATGGATTCGATCAACAAAATGATCAAATGGATCGGCATCGCCCTCATCCCCATCGGGCTGGCCCTGTTTGCAAAACAAATCTGGATTTCCAGCCAGCCGTTCCCCAGCGCTATAGTCAGTACGGTGGCCGCCTTGGTGGGCATGATCCCCGAAGGCCTGGTCCTGCTCACCAGCGTGGTGCTGGCTGTCAGCGTCATCCGTCTTTCCCGGCATAAAACCCTTGTGCAGGAGCTGTACTGTATTGAAACGCTCGCGCGGGTAGATACCCTGTGCCTGGACAAAACCGGCACCATTACCGAGGGCACCATGCAGGTGGACGAGTTGGTCCCGCTGTGTGCAGACGGCCAGCTCCCCGCCCCGCTGGAAGATATCCTCTCCGCTCTGGTGGCGCAGTCCCAGGACAACAACCCTACCTTTGCCGCGTTAAAGCGGGCATATGAAAAGCCTTCTTCATGGGTGTGTACCCATTCCATCCCCTTTTCCTCCGCGCGCAAATGGAGCGGCGCTTCTTTTGCGGGCTACGGCAGCTTTATCCTGGGGGCTTCCTCTTTCATTCTGCCGGAGGAGGCGGAGGAAACCATCCGTTTCCAAGAAGAATCCTATGCACAAACTGGCCAGCGCATTCTTCTGCTGGCGTATTCTTCCGAAGAGTTCCAGGAAAAAAATCTGCCGGAGCACCGGGTGCCGCTGGCTTTCCTGCTGCTGAGCGATACCATCCGCCCAGAGGCCAAGGATACTTTACAGTTCTTTGCAGAACAGGGAGTCGATTTGAAAGTGATTTCCGGGGATAATGCGCTCACGGTGGCCAATATTGCCAAGCGGGCCGGCCTGCCAAATGCTGACTGCTATGTGGACGCCACTACGCTGGAAACCGAAGACCAACTGCGGGAAGCTGCGGAACAATACAGTGTATTTGGACGGGTAACGCCGCAGCAAAAGCTGGAGCTGATCCAGGCACTGAAACAGCAGGGGCATACCGTCGCGATGACCGGTGACGGGGTCAACGACGTGCTGGCGCTCAAGGAAGCGGATTGCAGCGTAGCCATGGCGTCCGGCAGCGATGCCGCGCGGGCCGTATCCCAACTGGTGCTGATGGATTCCAACTTCTCTTCCATGCCGCTGGTTGTGCGGGAAGGACGCCGATCCATCAACAATTTACAGCGTTCCGCCTCTTTGTTCCTGGTAAAAGCCCTGTTTTCTACCATTATCGCGGTCTGCTTTATTTTCATCCAGCGGGATTACCCCTTTTTTCCCATCCAGTTTACGCTCATCAATGCCTTTACTATCGGGATCCCTTCCTTCCTGCTGGCGCTCGAACCCAATAACGAACGTATCCAGGGGCGCTTTATCTTCAACCTGCTCACCCGTGCCGCGCCGGGAGCCGTCTGTATGGCAACCAACGTCCTTTGGATTATGCTCGCCTCTGCGTTTCTCCCCTTCTCCAGCAGCCAGCTTTCCACCCTCTGCGTCATGACCACTGCCCTGACAGGCCTGCTGGTGCTGCTGCGGGTGTGCCTGCCCTTCAACTGGATGCGTGCCGCGCTGTTTATATTCCTTACTGTCACGTTTACTATCGCTATCCTTTTGGGCATGTATGTGCTCCCTTACGGCTTGCTGTTCCTCACCCCCGTATCCCTGCCCATGCTGTGGGTTTTCCTGCCGCTTGTTGGGTGGTCGATCCTGCTGATGGCGTTGCTTCCCTGGCTGATGGATCGGATTTTCCGGCACCGGCTGGAACGGGTTTCTTTCCAAAGAAAAAAATAAGATCGATAAACCCCATGCCGCTTTGGCATGGGGATAATTTTTGGTCTGGGGATTGCCCAAGGCCGGTATTCCGTCCACACAAGGGGTCCCTCAGTAATATCAAATTGGGATAGCTATCTGGGATGGTTTTAGTATACCTGGTAATTGTGAGGGGCATTTGACAAAAGTTTGAATTTTTTCTCCATTTTGCCTCTTTCTGTCATCACAAAGCACAATGGGAAACAAAAAAATCCATCTTCCCCCGGATGTTGGGAAAAGACGGAACGTTTGCTTGCTGTTTATTTTTCTATTTGATGATAGCAGCGGTTTTCCTTATCTTCCTGAAAATACGAATGCTTGCCGCACTTCCAGCAAACCGCCTTTACCTTGGAAAAATCCCAGCGGTCTTCCGCCCCAAAGGTGGAAACCCGTCCATGACAAAAGGGGCATTCCTTTGGCAAATATTCTGGCTCTAATTCTTTAATGTTCTCTACTCCCATGGGAAACGTCCTTTCCTAATTGAAATTCTATACCCTATTATACTCAAACCGCACAGCGATAGCAAGTGCTATTTTTACCGAAAAATCGCCGGGTTTCTTGGCAGGCAAACAAGAAAAACCCTTCTTTTATCCCTTGACTTTTACAAAGCGAGTTCATAAATCCGCAGTACGTCCGTTTCGGTCAGCACTTTGAAATGACCGTCCTTCCCTCGGCCAAGCATACACCGGCGCGCCATCTCCTCCAGATGCTCGGTCCCAATCCCCACATCGCTCAGCCGGACCGGCAGCCCCATCCGGCGGTACCAGGTTTCCAGGCGGAACAGCATCTCCTCCACCAGCGCACGCGGATCGTCCAGGGGATACTCCACCCCAAATACCCGGCGCGAAAACTGGATAAATTTCCCCACATTCTCCCGGTACACATACCGCATCCAGGCCGGGGTCATAATCGATAGCCCTGCCCCGTGCGCAATATCATACATCCCGCTGAGTTCATGTTCCATGTGATGGGTCGCCCAGTCGCCGATCCGGCCGGTATTCAGCAGCCCGTTATGGGCCACCGTACCCACCCACATCAGCTCTGCGCGCACATGGTAATCGGTGGGGTTCTGCAAAGCCAGCGGCCCGTTATCCAGCACCGTGCGCATCGAAGCCTCCAGCAGCCGGTCGGTAAAATCCACATGATCCACCGGCGTAAAATACCGCTCCATCAGATGGGACAATATGTCGGAAGCCCCGCAGGCAATCTGGTATTTTGGCATGGTATAGGTAATTTCGGGATTGAGCACGGCAAATTTGGGGATAATCTTGGGGCTGGCAATCGAGCGCTTAAGGTTATTCGCTTCGTTTGTGATAACCGAACTCGGTGAGCTTTCGGATCCCGTGGCGGGGATAGTGAGCACCACACCCACAGGCAGCGCCCCCCGGATGGGTTTTTCCGGATCCATATAATAGTCCCACAGATCCCCGGGATTCTGCACCCCTACGGCAATGGCTTTGGCCGAATCTATCGTGCTGCCGCCGCCCACAGCCAAAATAAAATCCAGGTTGTTCTCGTCGCAAAGCTGGATACCCGCCCGCACCAGCGACAAACGGGGATTCGGCTGGACCCCGCCCAGCTCCACAAACCGCACCCCGGCTTTGCGCAAAGAAGCGGTCACCCTATCGTACACGCCGTTCTTGAAAATGGATCCCCCGCCATAATGCAGCAGGATCTGATTGCTGTACTGGGAGACGTATTCCCCCACATGGTCTTCCATCCCTTTTCCGAAATAAATCTGCGCGGGATTATAAAAATGAAAATTGAGCATACTGGTCCATCCTTCCTGGGGCTTTCCCATTCCTTGATTTGTTCCCAGCATACACCTTTTACCCGTGCTTTGCAAGACAAAAAAACACCAAAAAACCATCGGGGCTTTGGGCTTTCTGCTCAAAATGCAGAAAACACCCATGCACCGATGGCTCCATATGCTTAGCTGGCGGTTTTCATCTGCAAGCGCAGCTTGTCGCTGATCATGGCGATAAACTCGCTGTTGGTCGGCTTGCCGCGGGTATTGTGGATGGTGTATCCAAAATAGGAATTTAAGATATCCACATCCCCGCGATCCCAAGCCACTTCAATGGCATGGCGGATCGCGCGCTCTACCCGCGACGACGTTGTTTCATACCGTTTCGCTACCGAAGGATAGAGCTGTTTCGTAACCGCATTGATGATATCCGGGTTTTCGATTGCCATAATGATCGAGTCGCGCAGATAATGATAGCCTTTAATGTGTGCAGGCACCCCAATCTGGTGGAGGATCTGCGTCACCTGGATCTCCAGATCGGCTTCGTTTTCCTGGGCTTGTTCTTGTTCATGCGCACAAAACTGGAGCATCCGCTGCGCCAGATCCTCCGGCTGGAAGGGACAGATGGTAAAATAGGACGCCCCGCTGACCATCACTTCCCGTTCGAGGGTGGCGCTGCTGAATGCCGATTTGACAAAGAAACGGGGGCTTTCTTCCCCAAGGGATTTTTTTGCTGCATGGATCACGCCAATCGCATCGAGCCCGGGCATGAACAAATCCATGAGCACCAAATCGGGGCGCTCCTCTTCAATTTTTTCCAAGACCTGCAGCCCGTCTTTTCGGACATAGATAGGATCCAGCCCCATCTCCTGAAATACCCGTCCCGCTTCCCGGCTCCACTCATTGTTTTCCTCTGAAATCAGCAATTTTAATTGTTTTTCCATGGTTTATCCCCCTGTAATATTCTGTAATGGTTTTGTCACTCTGATTTTACCATATAATGGTAAAAATAGCAATAGTTGGTAAAAATTTTTTTAGGGGTTTAGGGGAAAAATATAGGAAGCCGGAAGATTTGCCATCCTTTTTTTCGGATTACGAGGCTTTTGCCACAGAATCATCCAGATTTTCCGCCGCAGAAAGCATATTTTCTGCAAAAATTGCGTATCCCTGGGTGGCGTCCTGAAGGAAAACGTGCGTTACCGCCCCTACCAATTTTCCATTTTGTAAGATAGGGCTGCCGCTCATCCCCTGTACAATCCCGCCGGTTTTTTCCAGCAGGTCGGCGTCCGTCACCTGGATGACCATGTTTTTCACGGCACTGCCGCTCTGGTAATCAATGGACAAAATTTCAATATCATAATATTCCGGGCTATCTCCCGAAACCGTGGATAATATCTGTGCGGCGCCGGTACGCACCTCTTGTTTCATCGCTACCGGTACGGCTTGCTGCTGCACAGGGGAAGATTCCATGCGGCCATATACCCCCGTCTCCTCGTTGGAAAGCAGGAAGCCCGAAGCTGTATCGCTGGTAAAATATCCGCGCAGCTCTCCGGCGGCGCCGGACTGTCCTTTCACCACGTCATGGATGGTTACGGGGACAATCTCCCCGCTGCGCATAGGCAATAGTTCACGGGTATCCACGTCGCAGATGCCATGGCCCAACCCTCCAAAAACCTGGGCCTGCGGATCATAAAACGTAATGGTGCCAATCCCCGCTGTGCTGTCCCGCACCCAAAGCCCCCCTTTATAGGCAGTCTCCCCTAACGGGAGCACGGGCTGCAGCGTGGCAGTAAACGTCTTGGTTTCCCTTTGTACTGTGAGCTGCAACGGTTCCCCCCCGCTTTCTTCCACAATACGGGCTACCTCTTCGTTCTGGTTAACGGATTCCCCGTCGATAGAAAGGATCACATCCCCGGTGCGGATCCCCGCAACAATTGCCGGGTTGACTATGCCTTCCTCGGTCTCCAAATCCGAAGTTCCCACGACCACCACGCCGTTGGTAAACATTTTAATCCCGAACGGAGTACCGCAAGGGATAACCTCGGTTTCTTCCACCACATTTACCTGTACGGTTTTCACCGGGATACAATCAAATAAGCGGAGCTGGGCAGTATAGGAACCGTCTGCAACTGCATCAGCAGTCCCGTTGACCATTTCCGTCCCTTCCTGCCGCTGCACCTGGACCGGCATCCCCATGGCGGCTACCTCAAAAGAAGACCCCGACGTAACCTGATAGGCATCCGGTAAAGCGGCGCCCACTGCGCCCGCCAAAAGCCCTATGGTCACAGCGGCGGCAGCAAAACATCCGCTTAATGCGCGAAATAATTTTTTCATGTTTTTCCCACCTTTCCTGCGCACAAAAATATGCTGCACTGACTAGAATGGCAGTTCCTCACTTTTTTATTTTGGCAATTGTACACGCCGGCGGTAATTCTTGTTATTGCTGTCCGAAGCCATGCGGTTTGGATTTTTTCCCGCCACACATTCCCTAAAGAACCATACACAAAAACAACAAAAAAACAAAAAACTCCCAAATGGATTGGGAAGTTTTTTGTTTTTATCATCTGAATTATAATTTATTGCGCTGATGGCGGAAAAAGCGGTCCTGCGGCCGGGATCGTCCCGAACGTTTCTGCCGGCTCCAAATGGGCCAGCCTATCAGGATCCCAATCCCCATGGTGAGGAAAACAATCATAGCTGCCAGAAAACTGCTCATCCCCCGCACAGTCTGCGAGGCTTCCCCTAAAGAAATTGGATTGGCGGCAGCTTTGGGAAGTTCCTCCACCGAAGCCGAACCCTCAGAAACAGCCTGCGCGTCCGGCTGGCTGACTGTCAGGCCGGCTTGGCTGGTGCTCCCCTGCGAGACGGCTGGATCGGATACTGCGGAAGAATCTGCCGTCTGCCCCTGTCCAGCCGAAACCGTACCCGTTCCCTGTGCCGAGGGATTTTCTTCCGAAACCGGATCGGAGACGGCCGTACCGCCAACTCCTGCTTGGGCAACGGCCGCAGAAGCAGTCTGCTCTATCTGGGAAACCGGTTCCTCCCGCACGGCAGAAGAAACCTGCTCTCTCTCTTCCGGCACAGACTCCGGGGCGGTTTCTTCCGCCGCAGAGGAAATGCCGGCAGCAGTTCCGGAAGTTTGCACAGCCACCCCATCGGCTCCAAATTGATAGGTTACCCCTCCGATAGTGCGGGTAGTGCTGACCAAATACTCCCCATTTTCATAATAGAAGTTCTGGCCGTTATAAACCGCCCAGCCAGTGGTGGGATACTCGATCTGGGGCAGTTTGAACCAGGTTGTCCACTTTGGCTTGGCCCGGCCGAATACTTGCTCATATTTCACATCCAGCCCCACATCCCGGTTATCCACTGCCATATTGTTCCCCACATACACTCCTACATGTCCGGGCTGGTACAGGATCAAACCGTGTACCCGCGGCAGCGAAGAAGGATCGGAATAATCGATAGTCCCGCTCTCGGAAGCGGAAGTGAGCATCGCTTTGGCGCCGCCCGCTACCGCAATCGAACCCGCTTGGGGGTTGCTGTTGTCGTCTGTCCACCAAAGGTAGGACTTGATTAGCCCGGTACAATCCGACGCCCGGGTACTGCCGATGAATTCCCCATAAGAACCATAATTATATTTCCAGCCTTCCTGGTAGGCTTTCACTGCATGTTCCGCAAGCCCTGTGCCGGTTTTCCCGCTGGCTGCCTGTGCGGTAGATGCTCCCCATACAACACTGGCCGCCGCCATCCCGAACACAAAAAACAGAGAGACGGCAAGGGCCAGCATCTTCTTTGTTCGCCGCATGGATGCTTCCTCCAAATCAATACGCTTTCTTTCCATTTAAAATACTTGTCGGTTTCATTACAACAAATTACAAATGTAACAAATTAGTTACATTTTATCACAAATTTTTAAAAAGCGCAAGACCTCTCCGAAATTTTTCCCAATCCTTCCTCAAAACAAAAAAGACGGCTTTCCACCGCCTTTTCCTTATCTGGAGTTAGGATCCGTCAGCAATCCTTCCACAATCCGATCCGTATGCATCCCGCGCGAACCTTTTACCAACACACAGTCTTTGGGATGCAGCCCCGAGCGCAGCAGTTCCACGGCTTCTTCGGTTTCCCCGCACCAATGCACCAAGGGGATCCCCGCCCATTTTGCCGCCTCGGCAATAGCCTGGGCCTTTGGCCCCACCCCAATCAGCCAATCCACCCCCATGCGGGCGGCGGCTATCCCCATGTCAAAATGGGCCTTCTGCGACTGATCCCCCAGCTCGAGCATATCGGCCAGCACGGCCACCCGCCTTCCGCCTTCCTGGGCGGCCAGCCCCCGCAAAACGTCCAGGCTGCTCTGGACGGAATCCGGGCTGGAATTATAGGAATCATCCAGGATCGTCAGGGAACCGGTGCGCTTCACCTGCTGCCGCATGGCAGGCGGGGTGTACAGGGAAATCTGCCCGGCGGCGGCCAGGGGATCGACTCCCAGGGAGTCCGCTGCCGCCAGGGCAGCCAGGGAATTAAGGACATTGTGCTTTCCCAACACCGGCAGATGCACCGGGCATTCCCCGCCGGGCCAAAGGAAGGTATATACGGTTGACTGCCCTTCCCGCCGGATATCGACAGCCCGATAGGCAGCATGCTCTCCCGTGCCGTATAGGATTTTTTTCCCCTTGGGGAGATCCGGGACCGCTTGCAGAAGGGGATCATCCCCATTGAGAAAGAGTACGGAATCGCAAGTAAACCGATCGGCAATGTGCAGCTTTTCCGCACGGATATTTTCTTTTGTATGCAGGTTTTCGATGTGCGAAACCCCGATATTCGTCAGGATCGCCGACGTGGGGCGGGCAATCGCGGCCAGGCGTTCCATTTCGCCAAACTCGCTCATCCCCATCTCCACCACCGCCGCCGTATGATATGGCTCCAGCTGGAATAATGTCAACGGCAGGCCGATCTGGCTGTTGAAATTCCCTGCTGTTTTCATCACCCGATGCTTTGCCGATAAAGCCAGGGCTACCATTTCCTTGGTAGTGGTTTTTCCCACGCTCCCTGTAATCCCAATCAGCGGGATGGAAAACCGATCCCGGTAGGCCGCGGCAATCTGCTGGAGCGCTTCAACGGTGCGGGGCACCCGGATCCATGCCGCCTCCCCAACCGCATGGGTATGTTCCTGTGTCAAGGTGGCGGCCGCGCCAGCCGCCAGAACCGACGGGATGTACTGATGCCCATCGCTGCGTTCCCCGCAAATTGGCACAAACAGCGCGCCCTCACTGACTTTTCGGCTGTCGATGCAAACGGAGGTCACCACCGTTTTGGGATCCCCACAAAGCAGTTTCCCTTTACATGCCTGGACGATTTCCCCCACGGTCATCTGCATGGCTTTGCCTCCTTTTTAGCCGGTAAATCACACAGGATCTCCGCCACAATCTCCCGCTCGTCAAAGGGATATTTGACCCCGCGGATTTCCTGATAAGGTTCGTGCCCTTTGCCCGCCAGAACGATAATATCCCCTGGCTCGGCGTGCTCGATACAGTACCGGATTGCTTCCCGCCGGTCGGGGATTTCCACAAACTTCCCGCTGGTTTTTTCCATCCCCACCCGGATATCCGCCAGAATGTCCGTCACCTCTTCAAAGCGGGAATTATCCGCCGTCAGCACGGAAAGATCTGCCAACCGTCCACAGACTTCCCCCATCTCAAAGCGCCGGGAACGGGAACGGTTCCCTCCCGCTCCAAACAGGCACACCAAGCGGTGCGGATGATATTCCCGCAGGGTGCGGAGCAGGCTCTCCATACTCAGCGCGTTATGGGCATAGTCAATCAGCAGCGTATACGGGCCGCCGGCGGGGACCATCTCCACCCGGCCTTTCACTTTTACCTTTTGCAGGCCGGACCGGCAATGCTCCTGCTTCACCTTGGGAAAATGGTTGCACAGCGCCAGTGCCGCCAGTGCATTGTATACACTGAATTTTCCCGGGATGCCCACCTGCACCGGGAAGGCTTTGCCCTGGGCGCAAAACGTAAACGACACGCCCAAATACCCGGGATGCGACAGCAGCGCTTCGTTTTCCGCGCGGAAATCCGCCTGCGGCGAAAACCCGAAGGTTTCCACGGCACAGGTACAGCCGTCCTTCATAAACTCCCATGCAGGATCGTCGCGGTTGAAAATCCCCAGTCGGCACTGGCGGAACAGAAGCTGCTTGCTTTTGCGATAATCCTCCATATCGGGGTGCTCGTTGCCGCCGATGTGATCCTCCGAAAAATTGCTGAACAGGCCGTAATCAAACACAAACCCTTCCGTCCGGTAGTTTTTCAGCCCAATGGACGACGCTTCCACAATCACGCCGTCGTACCCGGCGTCTGCCAGGCGGCGGAAAAATTTTTGCAGCTCATAGGATTCCGGTGTAGTATTGTCGGTGGAGATCACCTGATCATCCATGACCATCCCAATGGTGCCTACTAATCCCATGCGGTATCCCGCTGCCTGTAAAATGGCCTGCGTCATATAGGAAATGGTCGTTTTCCCTTTTGTCCCGGTCAGGCCAATGGTTGTCAGTTCCCGGGCAGGATGGCCGAAATACGCGGCGGAAATCCGTGCCAGGGCCTGCCGCGTATTTTTTACCAATGCCACCGGTACCCCAGGCGCATCCACTGGTTCTTCCGCCAAAATGACCGCTGCCCCCTGGCTTGCGGCCTGCCGGGCAAATTGATGGCCGTCCGCCGCGCTGCCGCGCAGGCACACGAACAGGCAGCCCTTTTGCACCTTCCGCGAATCGTACACAATATCCGAAACCCGGATATCCGCATCCACCATCCCCTCATAGGGGATCCCCTGCATCAGCTCCCCCCACACAGAGGGCTGGTTTTGTCTTTCCATAGCCTACACGCCGCCTTTCTATCCCATGGGTTTCTTTCCCATCATACAATGAAGCATTCCCTTTGTCAAACCGCTCCATACATATCCCTATGTCTCTACAGGAAATTTCTTGCCAAACCATCCGGTTTTCCGGTATAATGACGGAAGAAATCCCGATTGGAGGAATCCCTTATGCTTCTGACTATCGACATCAGCAATTCCCTCATCACCCTTGGCGGATACCGCCGCACCGGGGAGGATTTTGAGGATACCCCATCCTTTATGGCCCGCTTTGTCACGGAACCGTCCCGCACCGACGATCAATATGCCGTACAGATCCGGCAGCTTCTGGAGCTGTACGAGGTGCCCGTAAAAAAGATTCAGGACGTCATGATCGCATCGGTCGTGCCGGAAATCAATGCGGCTTTTGCCCGGGCGATCCAGAAGGTACTGGGCAAACATGCGCTGTTTGTGGGGCCGGGAAGCAAAACCGGCCTGAATATCCGCATGGATACCCCTTCGCAGCTGGGGGCGGATTTGGTGGCCGGCGCAGTAGCGGCGGTGGAATCCTATCCCCTGCCTTGCATCATCTTTGACCTGGGTACAGCTACCACCATCAGCGTAGTGGACCGGCAAGCCCAGTTCCGCGGCGGCATGATCTGCCCCGGCCTGGCGCTGAACCTGCAGGCTTTGGCCTCAAAAACCGCCCTGCTGCCTCATATCAGCATCGAGAAGCCCTCTGCCGTAATTGGGACGAATACCATCCATTGTATGCAGTCAGGTGCAGTATACGGCACCGCCGCCATGCTCGACGGGGTTGCCGCCCGCATCGAACAGGAGCTGGGCGATACCGCCACCCTGATCGCCACGGGAAGCCTGGCGGAGATCGTCGTACCGGCCTGCCAGCGGCGGATCCATGTCTGCGAGCACCTGCTGCTCAACGGGCTGAAATCCATCTACCGCAAACAGAAAACGGCCCGGCAACGCGAAGGCAAGGCATAACCCCCCAAGACAAAAACAGGGACGACCGGAGCCGTCCCTGTTTTGTCTTTCAGCAGGCAGTTCTTATGAAGCAAGCGCCGCGTCAAAAATGGAAGTCATCTGATCCGCGTCGGGGGAAACGAACATCGTGACAAAATTCCCCTGCTGCCGCACCTCGCACTGCTGAATAATCGCATATTGATCCGGCTGGTAGGACTGGGTGGCAGCCAGCTTGGACTGATACTGGCCATCCAGGCATTCCTTCACCCGCGCGGCAGCATCCGCGTCCACGGCTTCCACCATCACAATTTCGTCCGAGCGCACACTGTCGTACGCCACCTGGGCCACCGACTGCTTTACGTCCTCCGCCTGGATGCCGTAAGCCGAATACAGATCCTCCGTGTCATATGCCAGCATGGACGGCACGTCCACCTGCGAAGAAATCTCACTCAGGATCTCCGAGAGATTTACCTCCTCTGCGGAAGAAGCCGCCGGAGACGAGCTGCAAGCCATCAGCGCCAGGGAAACGATCCCTGCCAGCAGGCCCAGGGCGAAAATTTTCATGGTTTTTGCCATTGTATCCTACCCCTTCCTTATGCTGTATGGGTGTACAGATAATCGACCCAAGCTTTGCAGCCAGCGTCGGTCAGATGGATACCCTGGCCGTCAGGATCGCTGCAATATTCCATAATCAGGCTGCCGTCGCTGTCCTTCATGACCGAAGCCACGTCAATGTAGTAATACCCTTTTTGCCCGCACAATTCAAGCAGTTTTTCATTATAGATGTTGATATTGGAATTGTTTAGGTTTTTCCCTTCCGCATTGGTTACCATGGGGGTGACGGACTGGATATAAATTTTTGCGTCGGGGGATTTTTTCAAAATTTCCTGGGCCAGTTCGTCCATGGTGGTGATGGAATCATCCACGCCGTACAGGCCGATATCGTTCATGCCAAGCTGGATATACACCTTCTTGGCATTCAACTGCTCCACGCCGTCTTGGATGAGCACTTTCTGGCCGTTAATTTTGGGATGAACCGATTTATCGGAAATTTCCCACTTCGCATTATGCGTACCCAAGCTCCCATTGGTCAGGAACTGGGCTTTGCCCAAAAAGTTCGGTTCGGTATTGCGGTTTTTCTGTGCATAAAGTTCCAACTTATATGTAACGGAGTCGCCGATAAAGACCGCGTCGTCAAAATAGGAATCGTCCACCCGCGCGGATTCCGGCACCGGTGCAGAGGTATCCACGACGGTTTGCCCTGCCTGCGATCCAGAACTGCTGCTTTCCGAAGACACGGCGGAAACGTCTCCTTGAGGGGCAGAGGTATCCGCGGAAGAAACCGGGGGATTGGCTGGCTGTTCCTGCTCAGCTCCGCAGCCGGACAAAGCCAATACGCCAACCAGGAGGGCGGTAAACCCGGCCGCTCCAAATTTTGTCAACTTTTTCATAACGCAAAACCCTTTCCATCAAAATAAAATCCACCAAAAACCGAATCGGATCCTGGATTCTTTTTCAAAAATGAACCGCCTGCTTTTTTCCAGGCAGATTTTTCACCAGTATACCACAAATTTTTAGAAAGTACAATCCAAAAAATCCCCGTATCCCAGAAAAATTTTTCTTTTTGCACGGTTTATGGATCCGGATTCAGCGGGTATATTCCTTCAAAAACGGGAAAACTACCAATGGTCTTTCCAAACGCGATGGATGACTGCACGACGAATTCAGGAAAGGGGACTTTACCAGATGAACAATTTAAAATGCAGCGTAGAAACCTGCGGCAACTATAAAGATCACCGTTGCTGTCTCTCCCAGATTGAAATTGCCGGATCCAGCGCCGTCAACCGGCAGGAAACGTACTGTGAATCCTTCTGCCCTTCCGGGTGCGGCGCACAAAATGCCGTGGACGGCACCCCCAGCCAGACCCTTCACATCCATTGTTCTGCATACCAGTGCGTCCATAACCAGGACGGCGGATGCGATGCGGCCTGCGTGTGTGTTTCCGCCGCAGAGGCCGGTTCAGAAAACCCGTACGACAGCCAGTGCCAGACCTTCTCCTGCAAGTGCGTATAACGTTACGCCAAAGCAAAACGGCCCGGGATTTCCCTGGCCGTTTTTCCGTTTATGCCTGTATAAAGATACCCCTGACAAAAAAACAAAGATTTACAATTTAGACATGAATTTTCTTTTCAAATATAGTATGATAAAAATAAAAATTTAGCACTCTTGTAGAATGAGTGCCAAAACATCCTACGCGGAGAACGGAGAGATACACCGATGAGACAATTCCAAGCCGAATCCAAGCGTCTGCTGGAGCTGATGATCCATTCCATTTATACCCACCGGGAAATTTTCCTGCGCGAACTCATTTCCAATGCCAGCGACGCGATGGACAAACTCTATTACCACAGCCTCCAGGACGGCGGCACCGGCCTGAGCCGCGACGATTTCAAAATTACCATCGAACTGGATAAGGATGCCCGTACCCTCACCATTGAAGACAACGGCTGCGGCATGACCGAGGACGATCTGGAAAACCACCTCGGGGTCATCGCCCACAGCGGCTCACTGCACTTTAAAGAGAAGATTGAGCAGGGTGAGGACGTCGATGTCATCGGCCAGTTTGGGGTTGGCTTTTATTCTTCCTTCATGGTAGCGGATAAAGTGACCGTCATCACCAAGGCCTACGGCAGCGGGCAGGCATACCGATGGGAATCGTCCGGCAGCGAGGGCTATACCATCGATCCCTGCGAAAAGGAAGGCCATGGCACCCGCATTACCCTGCACATCAAGCCCAACACCGAGGAGGACAATTACGACGAATTCCTCAACGATTACCAGGTACAGGATTTAGTCAAGAAATATTCCGATTACATCCGCTACCCCATCCTGATGGATCTCGAAAAGACCCGTATGAAGGAAGGCACTCACGAAAAACCGGAGTTTGAAACCTACCGCGAAAAAACCGTGATCAACAGCATGGTACCGATCTGGAAAAAGCAGAAAAACGAGCTGACTGCCGAGGACTACAACCGTTTCTACCAGGAAAAGTTCCATGATTTCCAGGATCCCCTGCGGGTGATCCACAGCAGTACCGAAGGCAGTTCCACATACTATGCCCTCCTGTTCATCCCCGCGAAAGCCCCCGCCGACTATTACAGCCGCGACTATGAGCCCGGCTTGCAGCTATATGCCAGCGGCGTGCTGATTATGGAAAAATGCCACGATCTGCTGCCCGATTATTTCAGCTTTGTGCGCGGGCTGGTAGATTCGCAGGATTTATCCCTGAACATCTCCCGCGAAATGCTCCAGCACGACCGGCAGTTACAGCTTATCCGCACCCGGCTGGAAAAGAAGGTCAAATCCGAGCTGCTCTCCATGCTCGAACATGACCGCGAAAAATACGACCAATTCTTCCAGGTATTTGGCCTGCAATTAAAGTTCGGCGTATATTCCAATTTTGGGATGCACAAGGAAGCCTTACAGGATCTGCTTTTATTCTATTCCTCCACGGAAAAGAAGCTGGTTTCCCTCAAAGAATACGTCGGCCGCATGAAAGAGGAGCAGAAATACATCTATTATGCCTGCGGCGATTCCGTCTCCCGCATTGAGATGCTCCCGCAGACCGAGCTGCTGCGCGACAAAGGGATGGAAATGCTGTATCTGACGGACGATGTGGATGAATTCGCTTTGCGGGTGATGCTGTCCTATGAAGGGAAGGAATTCCGCAACGTGGCTTCTGACAACCTGGAGCTTGAAACCGAAGAGGAAAAGCAATCCGCCAAGGAGAAGGCGGAGCAGAACAAAGAACTGCTCGAATTCCTGACGCAGTCCCTCGACGGCAAAGTCAAGGAAGTTTCCTTATCCCAGCGTCTAAAATCGCACCCCGTATGCCTGTCCAGCGACGGCGAGATTTCCCTCGAAATGGAAAAGGTGCTCAACGCCATGCCCCATGCCACCGAAAAGGTGAAAGCACAGCGGGTGCTGGAAATCAACATGAACCATCCCATCCTGCAAAAGCTACAATCCCTCTACGAAACCGACCGCGACGCACTGAAAACCTATGCGGATCTTCTGTATTCCCAGGCGCTCCTTATTGAGGGGATTTCCCTGGAGGATCCGGTTTCCTTTTCTAACCAGATCTGCGAGCTGATGACCAAAGCGTAAAAACACCCCCTGCTGCCTGTTTTGCAGCGGGGGTGTTTTTTATGGAGTTTTGGAGGCATCCGGTCCCTCCGGATTTGATTTTTCCGGAGCCGGGCCTTCCGGATCCGCTCCCTTTGGGTTTTCTTCCTCCGGAAGGGTTTCCCGCCCGGCAGGTGGGATCTCCTCTTCGTGGTCAATCACCAGCACCGCATGGTAGGCGGGATCCAGGCTTTGCACCGCAGAAATGATACGCTGCTCCAACTGGGTATCCGGCAGGGAGAAACGGAAAGGGGCCGTGACGTCAAACAGGACCTGGGTGCGTTCCCCGCCCCACACCACCCGGAAATCGTGCATGGACAAAACCGGGGAAATCCCCAACAGGATCCCCTCTACCTGAAGACGCAAACGGGTAGTCCGTTCATCCTCCGCTACTACTGGATCCATGTGGATCACCAGATGTACCCCCAGGTTCTGTTCCACATCCCGTTCAATGGTGTCAATCAGCTCGTGGCTGACAAGGACATCCTGTTCTGCCGGCACCTCGCAGTGGACCGAAGCAAAATGATTGCCTTCCCCATACTCGTGGATTTTCAAATCGTGGAGCCCCAGCACCCCGTCGTAGCTGAGGATGGTTTCCCGCAGGCGGTCGATCAACTGCCGGGACGGCGCCAGCCCCAAAAGCGGGTTGGCCGTTTCGATAATCAGCCGCACCCCCGACACCATGATAAATACAGCTACCCCCAGCCCCAAATATCCATCCAGATTGAAGCCGGTAAAATGGGTAATTAATCCGCCAATCAGGATCACGGAGGTAGCGATTACATCATTAAAGCTGTCCGTAGAAGCCGCCTTCAGCGTCGTGGACTGGATCGCCTTGCCCATTTTCCGGTAAAACAGGCCCTGCCAGACCTTCACCAAAATCGAAACTGCCAAAATCCCCATGACCAGCCAGGTAAAATCGGTCGGCTGGGGGGAAATCGCTTTTTCCAGCGAAGAACGCCCCAGCTCAAACCCCAGAAACAGGATCACCACCGATACCACCAGCCCGGAAATATATTCCATGCGGGCATATCCATAGGGATGCCTGGCATCGGCTGGCTTTGCCGAGAGCTTAAAGCCAATCAGAGTGACAATCGAGGAAACGGAATCGGTCAGGTTATTCACTGCATCGGCCGTGATCGCGATGCTTTGGAACACAATCCCGGCGATCAGTTTGACCGCCGCCAGCAGGAGGTTGGTACATATACCGACGATCCCCGCCACTTTCCCGTACGATTCCCGCACACGAAACCGCGAGGTATCCTGATAATCGGGGATAAACAGCCGGATAATCAGGCTGGTCATACAGCATCCCCTCTTGCCGTCGCGCGCGCCTGTGCGAAACTATCGCCCCCTTGGCAGTCCACCGCCACAACCAGCGGAAACTCTTTGATTTCCAGCCGTTTGACCGATTCACAGCCCAAATCCGCAAACGCCACCACCTCCAGGGATCGCACGCACTGGGCTGCCAACGCACCCGCCCCGCCAATCGCGCACAGATACACCGCCCCGTTGCGGCGGATCGCCTCCACCACCGGTGCGGAACGTTCCCCTTTGCCTATCATGGCCTTGAGGCCCAAATCCAGCAGGCGGGGGGTATACACATCCATGCGTCCCGAGGTGGTCGGCCCGCAGGAACCAATGGGAAGCCCCGGCGGGGTTGGGGTAGGCCCTGCATAGTATACTGTAGCATTTTCCAGCGGGAACGGCAGCGGCTCCCCTTGATCCAACAGGGTGCAAATCCGCTTGTGAGCGGCGTCCCGGGCCGTGTACACCGTCCCGCTCAGGAGGATGCTGTCCCCTGCACGCAGTGTCTTTGCCGCCTGTGCTATTTCCGAAGTATGGACTGATATCCGGTTCAAAAAAACCATCCTTTCCGTAAACAAATCTGCCTCTTTCTATAGTATACACCAAAACTATGGCGTAGCCATAGGATAACTTTTGTTAGCAGGCTGTAACAAAAAAAGCCAAACTGACTCCAGCTTGGCTTCTTGCGGGAAGAGTTCCCTCTCCCGTGTCAAAACATGTCTTTTTTCTTCAAGATAAAGAAGGTAACCGCCATCAGCACGGCGGAAAGAGCAATCGGGAACCAGAAGTGTGCCATAGGCAAGTCCGTATTCATGCCGTAAATCCCAGAAATTAATGTGGGGATCGAAATCAATAAGGTTACCGAAGTCAATACCTTCATGACGATATTCAGGTTATTGGAAATGACCGATGCGAAAGCATCCATCGTTCCCGACAGGACGTTCAGATACAGGTTGGACATATCCACACCCTGCCGGATTTCGATCAGTACGTCCTCCAGCAGATCCTGATCTTCCTCATACATGCGGATAATCCGGCCCCGCATAATTTTCTCCAGCGTGATCTCGTTTGCCTTCAGCGAGGCGGAAAAATACATCAGGGATTTTTCAATATCCAAAAGCTGGATGAGTTCATTATTTTTCATCGATTTGCGCAGACGCATTTCCATAAAATTACTGATTTTTTCAATCTGCTTGAGGTATTGCAGGAACCGGCCCGCAATCCGCAGCATAATCGTCAGCACAAACCGGGTTTTCAAATTGGTCTGCACCCCTTTGACTGCCCCGCTGGCAAATTCCGTGAGGACAGGGTTCTCCTGCATGGAAATGGTAATCACGGTTTTCTGCGTCAGGATAATCCCCACCGGCACCGTCGTATAGGTGATATTTTCATCCGGCTTGGCCACTATAGGGCTGTCCAAAATAATCAGGGTATTGCCGTCTTCGCTGTCGATATGGGAAGATTCTTCTTCGTCCATTGCCGCACGGAAAAATTCCGGCTCAATTTCAAAGTCGGCAATCAGGCAGTCTACTTCCTCCTGGGTCGGGTTGACGCACCGGATCCAGCAGCCTGGCTGCCAGGTCTCCAGGATAGTCATCTGGTCATCAATTGTTTTGTAATAGGTCACCATTGCGCTCACCTCCGAAAAAGCTAAGCACACCCGTCCCCCTTGTGGAAAAAACCAAGGGATGACGCGGCACGCACAAGAAAAATACAGGAAAAAAGATACGGGTCGGGCTGCACAGCGCCACCTCCTTAGAAAAATAATTGGGGATATACCTTTGTAATTATACCACAAAAAACGGAGATTGCAAGAGGAAACAGCATCTTTTGGGATACCTTCTGAAAAAATGGACGAATCCGCAAGATTTTCCCTCTTTTGGCGGTTTTTTGCGAATCTCCCGCTCCTGCCTCCCCACAGATTGCACGGTACCATGAGAATATGATATACTATCTGGGAAAACAAAAATGCGGGCTTTCCAGCCCTGCCGCACAACGCAGGACACAACCGGGACGGTGTGGCATGGTTATTTGAAAGGGGGAAAACAAATTGGATACCCAAACGAAAATCCCAAACAGCCTGCGGCAGTTCCTGCTCGAAAAAGGCCTTGTGGACGTGGGGTTCACCCGCTTGCAGCCGCAGGATTTGCAGCAGATGGAGCACAGCGGCATGGGTGCAGGGGACTGCCAATATGGGATCAGCCTTGCAGCCAGGCTCTCCGATGCGGTGATAGAAGAGATTGCCGAAGCCCCCACGCACACCTATTTTCACCATTACCGCACGATCAATGCCTTTCTGGATCAGATGGTACTGCAAACGGGCTTCTGGCTCGAACAGCACGGCTACCGTTATCTTCCAATCGCCGCGTCGCAAAGCATCAACTTGTCGGGATGGGAGTACCGGGGACGGTTTTCCCACAAACAACTTGCCTGTATGGCAGGCCTGGGAACCATAGGGAAAAGCTCGCTGTTCCTGCATAAAACGTACGGCCCTCGGGTACGGCTCGCGAGCGTACTGACCGATTGCCCGGTCGCCGCAGGACAATCTCTCCCCGAATCCCCCTGCGGCTCCTGTACCAAGTGTGTAGAAGCCTGCCCCGCCAAGGCGATTTCCGGCAAGCCATGGCAACCCGGCACACCGAGAGACGAACTATTTTCCGCACAGGCGTGCAGTGAATACATGAAACGGCAATTCCAGCATATCGGGCGGGGAGCAGTATGCGGCATCTGCATCCGGGTATGCCCCTACGCCAAGTAAACCATCCGCCTGCTGGCCGCAGACGGATGGTTCCATTTACCGGATTTTCCGGCACTCCATATAGTATCGTTTTTCGCTTGCTTCTCCCATGGAAAATGTCTTTCGCGGGAGCGCCCCCTCCTGGATGACCGTGGGGAACAGATCGGATTTCGACATGGCCGGCAACAGGATACCCACCGCTCCTTTTTGGGACAGCTCCCGTACCACCTCTTCCCCATGGATATAATCCACCTTCCCTCCATGTGCCTGGATGTACCCATCCAGGAAGTTCTGTACGCTGCCCGTAGCTAACGTACAATCCGGAGAGGGGATGCACAGCGTTTCCTGCTTCCCCCCGAGGAGTACCGTAAACTGCTGCGGCGGATGATTGCCTTGACGCGAAGCGCAGTATTGCTGGAGCTCGTGCAGGAACTTTTCCGGCTCCACATCAAATACGGCCCGATGGATCGCTTCAAAGACCAGCGAGGGGTCGTGCAGGTTGTTCAGCTCCACCAAGGCATACCGGGCGGGATGACACAAAGCCTGTTCCCGCGGCAGGACCTTTTTGACGCTCTCATAGCATTCTTTGGCCGTCGCCAGGGAATGGTTGCCATCGCCTACGGCGAACACCAGTGGTTTTTTCTCCGGCAGGCCGTATTTTTCTTCAAACACCTTGGGTTCTGCTAAACGGGCCAGCCCCTGTGCCAGCAGGCCGCAGTCCTCGGGGGTCATCTGGTACCCCTTTACATTGCCTCCCTGAAGCATCAAATCCACGTCATACAGCGGCTTCATTTGGCTGGTTTTATCGTGCAGCGGTTCGATGAGGTTCTGTTTTTCATCGTCGATCAAAATCAGGATGTGCGGTAATTCCAGCAGTGCGTTTTCCCGCACCTTGATCCGCAGCGGCAGCCGGCTCACTACCGTACCTTCGGTCGCGCGGATCAGCGAAGTCGATTCCCGGGTATAATCGTATTGCTCCAAATCCAATACTCCTACCACGCCTTTGCGTACCGTCCCATTTTGCAGGGTGCGCTCGGTATAAATCATGGTATTTTCCAAACTGTCGAACAAATCGGAAGCAGTATACTGTTCCATCGTGCGATGGATGGAGTCTACCTTCTCCTGGAACGGTATGGTTTCCAGATATGCCTCAGGAAAAATCATGTGGTAAGTGGAAGGGGCATCCCCCACGATGTCCTCCACCTGTTTCCAATATTCCGGCTGGGAAGTAAACTGATCGCAAGCCACCACAGCCCAGCGATCCCATCCTTCTTTGGGGAGCAGGATATCCCCCGGAAAAAACGCCTGTTGATTCATGGTATTCCGCCTTTCTGTCCAATGTAAATTTCTAAAACTTATGTATCCCAATCCCGCCGTGCCAGCTGCCGCGAAACTTCCTGTAACTGCTGCCTGGCCATCCGGTAATCAGGGAAACAGGATTCCACCAAGGCCCAAAATTCCCGGGAATGGTTGTGGCAGCGGATGTGGCACAGTTCATGGAAAATTACATAATCCACTGCGGCAGGAGGGGCTAATATCAGCCGCCAGGAAAAATTCAGACGATTTTTCCCCGAGCAAGATCCCCATCGGGTTTTCGCCCCGGTAATCCGTACCGATTGGGGGAAGAGTCCCGTCTGCCCGGCAAGCATCTCCACACGCGGCGGGATCCATTGCTGCGCCAACGCACGGTACAAGGCCAGCAGCGCAGGCTTATGCTGGGCATATTCCCCCGGCGGGAAGAAAAATGCCTCCCCGTTAAACGCTACCATTTCCCCCGCACAGACGGGATATTCCCGGCCCAAAAAGGGGAGTGTATCACCCACCGACACAGAAAAACGCTCTTGCTCTTTGATTTGCTGCTGTTTGCGTTCCCAAGCCGTCCATACCCAGTCACGGTGCTCACGGAAAAACGCCGCCGCCTGCCGGTCAGAAACCCGCAACGGGACCCGCACTTCCACTGTACCTCTGGAAGTGATGTGGATAGCCCAGGTTTTGCGCCGGGAACGGGCAACCGTGTAGGGGATTTCTTCTGGCTGCAGCATGGTACTTCCTCCTTTATAGCGGGCAGGACATGCGGCTTTCCCCTGCCAGCCTGGACAACCGGTTGAACCGAATCCCGTATTTTACGCCCTTGTCTTTTCTTGTACCGCATTTTGCGGCGGGCAAGGAACGCGGCAAATTCACGAGCCGAGCCGGGAAAATCCATTTCGCCTTCCCGCGATTCCCGTTTTCTGTGTTTATTGTACCATGATGCTGACCAAAATGCCAGCGACGAAAACAGAAAAAAACAAAGGGCAGGAAGCTTCCGCTTTCTGCCCTTTGCACAGAAACCTTCTGAGGACTACGCCCCTTCGGCTTCCCGGAGTTTTTTTCTCTTGATGAGTTTCATCCGCGAGAATTCTTCTCTGTCCTTTTCTTCCAAGGATTCCGTAATAAATTTGACTTCCCTCTTAAACCGGGGAATCATGATGTTTTTCAGTGCGTTTGCCCGCCGGGTGGTCTTTTTGATCGCATCCGAAAGACGGAACACACTGTTTTCAATTTCCGCCAATTCCGCCGTCATCTTCTTTACTTCGGTAAATTTGATGAACGCGTCGTCGAGCGGGACATTACTGGAATGCAGGCCATACGGAACAAAATTAATCTGGCTGTCTTCCAAATCCACGATTGGCAGTTCCACGCCCATGACACTGCGGTACGCTACGTTCAGCCCGTCGTCAAACGGTACGGTGCAGGCCAGCTCCGAGCAGTTGCCCAAAGTAATGTTGGCCAGTTCCAACGCGGCGTATGCTTCGCTGTAGGTCACGTCAATTTTCTTCTGGATGGCGCTGGCTTGGTCAAGGAGCGTCATAATCTCACGGATCAAAACGTTCCGCTTGCGATCCAGCAGCTCAAAGCCTTTTTTGGCCAGCTTCAGCGACTTTTTTGTGGCAAGCAGCTGACTTTTGGTAGGTACGACTTGATTGCCCAATACAGCTCACCTCATTCAGTACATGGTCGTTACTCAGCTCTTATCGGTGTGGTCAACATAATACTTATCCAGAATATTTTCCGGAACACGATCCAGTTCCACACGCGGCAGAGTGCCAAGCAGTTCCCAGCCCAAATCCAGGCTCTGGTCAATCGAACGGTTCTCGTCATACCCCTGCGTGATGAACTTGGCTTCAAACAGCCGGCCGAATTCCAGGTAACGCTTATCCTTGGTGGAAAGTTCTTCCGCACCGATAACCGACGCCAAAGAACGCGCGTCCTGGCATTTTGCATAGGAAGCAAACAACTGGTCAGCCAAAGCCTTGTGGTCATCCCGGGTAAACTCGGCGCCGATGCCGTCCTTCATCAAACGGGACAAGGAAGGCAGAATACCCACCGGAGGATAGATGCCGCTGGCGTCCAGAGAACGATCCAGAGAAATCTGTCCCTCCGTAATGTATCCGGTCAAGTCCGGAACCGGGTGGGTTACGTCGTCGTTGGGCATGGTCAGAATCGGCAGCTGGGTTACCGTGCCTACCTTTCCGTGCACCATGCCGGCGCGTTCGTAAAGGGAAGCCAGGTCGGAATACAGATAGCCGGGATAGCCCTTTCTGCCGGGGATCTCGCCCTTGGAGGAGCTGAATTCACGCAGCGCCTCGGCATATGCGGTCATGTCGGTCATGATGACCAGCACGTGCATATCCTTTTCAAAGGCCAGGTATTCCGCTGCGGACAATGCACAGCGGGGGGTCAGGGTTCTTTCAATGATCGGATCGTTTGCCAGGTTCAGGAACATGACAACGTTTTGCAGAACGCCCGACTCGTCGAACGAACGGCGGAAGTATTCCGCTACGTCGTTCTTAACACCCATGGCGGCAAACACAATCGCAAAGTTGTTTTTGCCGTCTTTGTCGGTGATGCTCGCCTGGCGCGCAATCTGTACGGCCAGTTCGTTGTGCTTCATACCGGAACCCGAGAAAATCGGCAGCTTTTGGCCGCGGATCAGGGTCATGAGGGTATCGATGGACGACACGCCGGTATGAATGTAGTTTTTGGGATATACGCGGGATACTGGGTTGATTGGGGAGCCGTTGATATTCACCCGCTTCTCCGGGAAAATATCGCCCAGGCCGTCAATCGGATCGCCAGCCCCGTTAAAAACACGTCCAAGGATTTCGGGCGAAAGAGGCATCTCCATGGGGCGACCGCGCAGTCTTGTACGGGTATTGTTCAGGGAAATCTCGCGCGTCCCTTCAAATACCTGGATTACCACACGCGTGCCATCCATCTGTACAATTCTGCCTTGGCGGAAGCTGCCATCATCGAGGCGGATGTCCACAGTCTCTTCAAAGAAAGCGTCTTTTACGCCGTCGATGACAATGAGAGAGCCGTTAATTTCTTTCACGCCAATATAATCTAGAATCATATATAACCGCCTTCTCCGTGCGACCTTTTAGACTTTTGCTCTCCCCCATCCTCGCACGGGAAATGAGGGAGTTTTATCGGCGTTTACACCTTATTCCGAAACGACGGAGGCTACCGTCTTGTCGATGTCATCAATGTATTTCTGTACGCCGTCGCTGAAGCCCTCGTTGGGCAGGTCGTACTTCATCTTGATGACCCGTTCATACAGACCGGTTTCGAGCAGGCCGTCCAGCGGGACAGCCGCAGCAACCAGCTGTTTGCTCTTATTGTACAGATGCACGATGATTTTCATCATATCTCTCTGTTTTTCAATGGGTACGTAAGTATCCACCTCATGGAAAGCGTTCTGCTGCAAATACCCGATGCGGATAACGCGCGCGATTTCAATGATCAGCTTCTGGTCATCCGGCAGTACGTCGGCGCCAACCAGCTTTACAATTTCCATCAGCTTGTTTTCTTCCTGCAGCAGGTTGTTTACCGTGTTGCGGTACACCGCATACTCTTCTCCCAGGTTTTTGTTGTACCAGTCTTCCAAGTCGTTGAAATACTCGGTGTAACTGGCCATCCAGTCGATTGCCGGGAAGTGGCGGGCATACGCCAGCGACTTATCCAGCGCCCAGAAGCAGCGGGTAAAGCGCATGGTATTTTGCGTAACCGGCTCGGAAAAGTCACCGCCGGCGGGCGAAATCGCGCCGATGATGGAAATCGAGCCTTCCGTGCCGTTGAGGTTGTGTACATAGCCGGCGCGTTCATAGAACTCCGCCAGACGGGACGGCAGGTAAGCCGGGAAGCCTTCTTCCGCGGGCATTTCTTCCAAGCGGCCGGAGATCTCGCGCAGAGCCTCCGCCCAGCGGGAAGTGGAGTCCGCCATCATTGCCACATGGTAACCCATGTCGCGATAGTACTCCGCCAGGGTGATGCCCGTGTACATGGATGCTTCACGGGCCGCAACCGGCATGTTGGAAGTGTTCGCGATGAGCACGGTACGGTCCGTCAGCAGACGGCCGGTACGCGGGTCGATCAGTTCGCCGAACTCTTCGAGAACCTGGGTCATCTCGTTGCCGCGTTCACCGCAGCCAACGTAGATGATGATATCGGCGTCACACCATTTCGCCAGCTGGTGCTGGGTCATGGTTTTGCCGGAACCGAACGCGCCCGGGATACAGGCTGTGCCGCCCTTAACAATGGGGAACAGCGTATCCTGGATGCGCTGGCCGGTAATCAGCGGGATGGTAGAAGACGTGCGCTGGGCTACCGGGCGCTGATTCCGGATGGGCCATCTCTGGCAAAGGCTCAGCTCATGTACCTTGCCGTTTTGATCCTTTACCTCCAAGACGGTGTCGTTTACCTTATATTTGCCGTTGGGATACACTTTGGTAACCACGGCCTTTCCAATTTTTGGGGAAAGCATGCACCGGTGCATAACGGAAGGGGTTTCGGGAACCTCGGCATACACGTCGCCGACGTTCAGCTCGTCGCCCTCCTGGACCTTCATGGTCACATCCCACAGCTTCTCTACGTCCAGAGAAGGCGCGGTGCTCCCGCGGGCAATGTAGGTGCCGCTTTCTTCTGCAATTGCTTTGAGCGGACGTTCGATGCCGTCAAAGATACTGCTCATAATGCCAGGACCTAAGGTGACATTCATCGGACTTCCGGTACCATAGATGGGCTCGCCCAGGGTCAACCCGGTCGTTTCCTCATAAACCTGAATGGTTGTAAACTTGTCGGTGATACCGATGACCTCCCCAACGAGGCGTTCGTTTCCGACAAAAACCATTTCCATCATGGAGAAGCTGCGAGCATCTTTCACGGTAACGACTGGTCCGTTAATGCCGTTAATAATATTCTGATTTTCCATCAAACTCATCTCCGATAAAACAAATGGGTATTATCCGGCTCAGACCACAGCCATTCCCGAATTTTCTTCAAACCATCCTCGCTGGTCTTCCAAAACGGAATCCAAAGTATTATCCGCGGCCAAATGCATGGCTTCGTTCTCGGCGCGGATGCCGCCGATTTGAATTTTCTGGTCCACCTGCATGGTGCACTCCTGCCCAAATGCCTGTTGGATCTGCGCTTTATATTTCTCATCCCGTTCGCCGTAATAGATTACGGTGCCCGGGCCGCTGAAAATCTCGGCAAACCCTTTGGCATACCGTTCCAGGTATTTTGCATACTCGGGGGTGCCGGTAAACTCTACCAGCACCTTTTCTGCGCGCTCAAATACCTGGTCGGCAATCTGTTTCCGTTTTTCGAGCAGGGCCCGGCGGGCCCCCAGCTCTTTGTGAGACATCTCACGCACAATGTTGCTGCGCTCCTGTGCGACTTCTTTAATAATCAGGCGTTCCGACTCCAGCTTTGCCGTAGCCTCCGTTTCCTTCAGCTCCTTTTGCTTGTAGGCCTCGATGTCCTGAAGAATTTTCGCGCGCTGCGCCTCAGCATAGTGATTAATGGCTGAGTTAAATTGACTCAGCTTGTCAACATTCGACATATTAACCCCCGTTCCGCCGCAAAAGCGGCCTAAGCTGTGCTAAATACAAAACTAAATCTTAATCCCGACTGCCTCGCGGACATAACGGGTAATCGACTCTTTGGTGCGGCCGTTCCCGCTCCGGTCTGGGATTTCGACAATCAGCGGACGCTTACGGTTTAGTTTGAGGTCATATACAAAGTCAGGGCACATGTCTACCACTTTCTCCGCAACGAGAACAACGGCGATTTCATCCGCCTTGGCCATGGCTTTGTTTATTTCCTGCTGCGCCTCTTCCTCATTGCGGACGATTACGCCGTCAATGCCGGCAAGACGCAAACCAACCAGGGTGTCCTCATTATCGCTTATTACATGAAAGCGCATTTGATGCCACCTGCTTTCTCCATAATAAAATCAAACAAACCTTTCTCCAATGCAGCCTGTTTTCCAATTAAACCTTGTTCAGGATCAGAATGGAAATCAACAGGCCGTACAGAGCAACACCTTCACCCAGAGCTACGAAGATCAGGGCTTTACCGAATGCCTTCGGGTCTTCGGAGGTAGCGCCGATAGCGGCAGGAGCTGCAGCGGCAACGGCGATACCGCCGCCAATGCCGGAGATACCGGTTACGGCGCCGGCTGCCAGGAAGCCAGCCCAGCGGCCTTCGTTAGAAGTGGTTGTGGTGGTTTCTGCGGTAGTAGTCGCATGGTCTTCTGTAGCGGAAGCCACGAGCGGAACTGCCAGGGTTACAACGGCAACGGCCATGAATGCCAGCAATTGGGTAGCTACGGCGTTGCGGGTCTTCTTGCCTCTTTTAACGGAACGAATAGCGAAAATTACGGAAGCTACCAGGGCTACGATAGGCAAAGCAATTAATACGTAAGTCATAATCATTTCCTCCAAAACTTAACGATAAATTTTTTAAATAGTTTTTTCGTTTTTTTGATTGTTTGTGATTGTGAGAACCGAAGCAAAAGCGGGCGGCTTATTGCTGCACGGCAGCTCTTGCAATAATCGGTTCATACTTGCGTCCGCCGCCTTCGTAGTAACGGCTGAACAACTCGTAGAATTCGAGTCTGAGTACCTGGATGCAGACGAGCAGGCATTCCAGGCCGGTAATCACGATGTTGCCGATGACAACAATGAGGATGTAAAGCGGCAGGATGCCAGCCGCCATGTCGGCCAGGGTGAAGACTACCAGCATCATGCCGGCGTGTACCAGGACGAACGCGCCCACACGCAGGAAGGACATCGCGTTGGACAGGTAGCTGATAAACACGTCGAACAGTTCGAAGAAGTTCTGCATGATGAAATCGCCCACGCCGCCGTGCAGGTGCGGTTTGTGCCCGCAGACCAGGGCGCCGAGAATCTCACGGAAGAAGATAATCACGGTCGGTACGGCAATCAGGCCAATCAGCCAGCCGGCGTTGAGCAGGGCAAACGGCATGCTGTTGCCCAGCAGGATGGTGGCCAGCACGCCGGCTACACCGATGAACAGGGCTATCCCGGCAATGCCGGAGGGGCCAAACAAAGCGTCTTCAATCTTTTTGCGCTTGAGGTTGTTGATAATACCAATAATCATCGCAAAGACAATGAGGCAGACGCCAAGGCCGATGGTACCGTAAACCACCCAGGAAGAAACGCTGCTTCCCATGGTGTGGATCAGCTTGTGGCCGTCGCCGGCGGCCGTGGCCATGCCCATCGCCTGGTGGGCCCCGTCAAGCCAGGTTTCAAAGCCGAACACGGAGCCGAACAGGAACCCGAATATCGCGGAACTGATGCCGCAGGGGATCAGCACCTTGCCGATGGCCATCTTCATCTTAAAGCCCATGAATGCGCCGATGGCTGCGACGCACAGGCCCTGGCCCAAATCGCCGAACATAATGCCGAAGCACAAGGTGTAAGTAATGGCAACGAACCAGGTGGGGTCAAATTCCCCGTAAGTAGGCATGCCGTACAGGTCAACAAAGAACTCGAAGAATTTGAACGGCCCTTTGTTGCGGATGGCGGTAGGAGGATTGTGCTTTTGCACCTCGTCGCCGTTTTTAAAGCTCAGTTCCAGCAAATCATATTTGCCAAGCTGCGCTTTGAGCTGGGCCTCCGCCTCTTTCGGGATCCAGCCAACGATAACAAAGTTGTCGTCGTAGCGGGCCGCGTTGCGGCAGATAGCGGAGAAATACACGTTTTTCTCTGTGAGCAGGGTGTATACCTGCTGGATTTTGCTGGCCTCGCGGCTCATGAGCGATTCCATGTTGGATTCTGCCTGCGCCACAATGGCCTGCTCCGCATCGCACTTTTTGCGCAATTCTTCCACGGTTTTTTCCGGCGAGCCGGACATGGTTTCCAGCGTCACCTTTTCAAATTTCAGGCCGTTAAAAATCCGGTCTACTTCGCTGGTATTGGCAATCGGTGCAAAGTACAGGCCCCATTGACGCTCTTCATCCGCCACACAGGGGGTGAAAATCACGTTGGGGTTTTCTTTGTATGCAGCGAGCTTTTCCACATTCTCTTTGGGCATGGAGCCAAAGCGGACGTTGACATACTCGCAGGCTTTGATCTCGTCCAGATCCAGGTCCAGGCCCACAAAGTGGCCCATATCCTGGATAGCCGCGGTGTATTCCCGGACCTTTTCCTGGGCTTTGATCTTCTCCATTTCCCACTCGCTGATTTTTGACGAGACGTCTTTGGCATAAGCAATCATCTCGTCCTTATCCATGGTGAGGTTCTGGGATTCTTTCTCACTTAGTAAAGTAAGCGTTTTTCCCGCTTTGTCCATCGCGTCGGTAAGTTGCTGCAGCGGTTCGGCGTAAGGGTTCTCCTCGGTGTACGAGGTGAAGTCCGGCGCATCGGCATATTGCGTCAGTGCGTTGTCTGCGTGGAACGCATTGGTTTTGCCGCAGACAGTCGCAATGTCGTCAATATCCGACAGCTTGCCGATGATGCTTACTTCCTTCAGCTTTACAACAGCCAAGAATCGACACTTCCTTTCATTAAAAATTGAAAATGGTGAGCAGCTTGGAAACCCTGCTCGCAGGCAGCTGATAGCGCACACCTTCAATAATATTGATGATGTCGTAAATTTCTGCCTGCTTAATGAAAATGTAAGACAGCATGACCACGGAGGAATGCGTGGAGAAGTGGATATCGTGCCGGCAGGTAGCGTACTGCACCCGCAGCGGGATATCGTCTTCGAGCGTCTCCCCTCCTTTGAGATAGCGCTTGCCGGGACTGGTCTTGGCCATAATCGCCTGGATTTCCTCTTCCGACTTAGCGTTGATCATGTCTTCGAGGAAGCTCTTGCGGATGGTCGAAAACGGCAGCAGCGCTTCCCGGATCGCCTCGGGCGGCGCATGGTAATACGTCTTCATTCTCACAATGCGCACATAGTTGTCCAAATCCAGGTAGGAGCTGAAAATCTCACGCAGCTGTTTTGCCGCGCTGCCCTTATAATGCTTGTTAATCATGGCAAAGACTTCCGAATACAAGTAAGTATACAGGGCGTTTTCCACTTTGGTATAATCCAATAACTCTCCCGGCCCTGGCCGGAACGGTTCCACCAGCTTCTGGTAGGGCGTGTGGTCAAGAGCCTTGAGCAGATCGTCAAACGTCTTCATCTGTCCGAGCGCCTCCACGTTGATGTGGGTTTTCTTCTGCAGGTACTCGGGCATATACAAGGTATACCCGTCGGCCCGGCCGGAATTGATGAGGATGAGGCTGTGCATAATCTGCTCAATCTCACTGCGGCGCATTAAGTAATCGGAAAACCGCTCTCCTACGGAAGCGCCATATTTGCCTAAAGCAGAGCAGTCTTCAAAGAGCTTTTGCTTGAGTACGACTTCCAGTTCCGAACGGGACACGTCAATCTCGTTCACATTGGAAAGGACGCCGTTGTAATGCGTGCGGTTTTTGAGGTAGTAGGCAATCTCACTGATGCTCTTGCACATCAACAGATCACTGAAATTCTGCTTGGTGAGGCATTTGCCATGCATCCCTCGGGCTTTTGCCAAAACGGCATTTGCGGAAAGTCCGGAAAGCATGCGATCACTCCCCTATCACTCTGGTCACGATGGCTTTTACCCACTCGTCACCTTTCTGGCTGTAAAGTTCGTCCATCTGTTGGGATAAAGCAGCGTTTCTTCTTTCCACAACCTCCCATTTTTCTTGAGCGGCTTTGCGTTCCTCAGAGACGTTCTGAGGAATGGTTTTTCTGGCTTCTTCCAGATATTCCGCGCGCATACGCACGCGCTTTTCGGCGATTTCCCGTTCGGAGTTGACCCGCTCGAGCTGAACCGCCTCGGTGGCTTCTCTGGCTTTACGGTCCATATCGACAATCTGTCTGACAATGTCCTGCACCTTTGACCGCACCTCCTTTACATACAACAAAAATTTGCTGAGCTTTTGCGTGGCAGACGGCGGGCCTTTGGGGCGCCAGCCAATATCTACAAAAACTTGACTTCAGATTTACAACGCACAAAGGGCCATGCAAAAACCCGCGTGGACAGGCCCCCCTGTCGCTCGTCCTCCCCGCGGGCTGCTGAAAAGGCCACGCACCTTCAGCAACTCACGCGGCGGCTTCCGCGCAGATTTTCTCCTTTCCCGGAACCTTGGGCCCCTTCTGCTTTGCAGCACCTCCCCCAGTTTGATCAACAAAAACCGTTTCGCCCGCAGCAGGCAGCCATCCTGCCGCCGCGGCTGCTTTCCGAAATATTGAAAAATACAGAAGGAATTCTTGCAGAAAGCAAAAAACAAGGAAAATCTTGTCTGATGGCAAACCACAGATTTCCACCTGTACTTTGACAATACAAACTAAATATAACAAATAACAAGTACAAAATCAAGAGGATTTTCGAGGATATTTCTTATTTCATTCACAAAAATTAAATATTTTGGGGTTGACAGACAGCACCATTAGCAATCAAGCTGAATTTTACCCCGCTATGTTTGTAAGAAATAAACAAAAACAAAAATCAGCAAAATCAACAAAACCCGGCTGAGCCGGGCTTTTTTGAAAGACTAATTTTTGAGGCTTTGCAGCGGGGCAGGGATCCGCCCTCCCCTCTGGATGAATTTTAGGGGGGAGGCAGGATTCACTTCCATGATCGGGCCGTACCCCAAAAGGCCGCCGAAATCGATCTCTTCCCCCGGCTGTTTGCCGATGGCCGGGATCACCCGCACCGCCGTGGTTTTGCTGTTGACCATCCCAATGGCCGCTTCGTCCGCCACAATCGCGGACAAGATCTCCGGCGGGGTATCCCCGGGAAGCACGATCATGTCCAGCCCCACCGAGCATACCGCCGTCATGGCTTCCAGCTTGTTCAGGGTCAGGCAGCCTTCCCGTGCGGCCCGGATCATGCCCGCGTCCTCCGAAACCGGGATAAACGCCCCCGAAAGCCCCCCCACATGGGAAGAAGCCATCACGCCGCCCTTTTTCACCGCGTCGTTGAGCAGGGCCAGCGCCGCCGTGGTGCCGTGGCCGCCGCAGCGCTCCAGGCCCATCTCCTCCAGGATATGCGCGACCGAGTCGCCCACTGCCGGGGTGGGCGCCAGCGACAGGTCGATAATCCCAAACGGCACCGACAGCCGCCGCGACGCCTCCTGCGCCACAAGCTGGCCCATCCGGGTAATCTTAAAGGCCGTGCGTTTAATCAATTCCGCAATGGCAGCCAAATCGCAGTCCCCCGCCTTGGCCAGTGCAGCCCGGACTACGCCGGGACCGGATACCCCCACGTTGATCACGCAGTCCGGCTCACCCACGCCGTGGAACGCCCCGGCCATGAAGGGGTTATCCTCCGGGGCATTGCAGAATACCACCAGCTTCGCCGCGCCGATGCATTCGCGGTCCTGCGTCAGTTCCGCCGCCCGGCGGATCACCTGTCCCATTTTTGCCACCGCATCCATATTGATGCCCGCTTTGGTACTGCCCACATTGACCGAAGAGCATACACGGTCGGTTTCCGCCAGCGCTTCCGGGATACTTTCAATCAGCGCGTAATCGCCCGGGCCAAACCCCTTGTGCACCAAGGCCGAGTAGCCGCCGATGAAGTTGACCCCCACCTCGGCGGCCGCTTTGTCCAGCGTCTTGGCAAAGGCCACGGGATTGCTGCCCGGGCACGCACCTGCTGCCATAGCAATAGGGGTGACGGAAATCCGCTTGTTGATGATCGGGATGCCGTAATCCTTGCTGATGTCTTCCCCTGTTTTGACCAGCTCCCCGGCGTACCGGCAGATCTTATCGTAGATCTTGTCGCAGGCCTTGCGGACGTCCGAATCCATGCAGTCAATCAGGGAAATCCCCATCGTGATGGTCCGCACGTCCAGGTTTTCATTGTCTATCATATTGATAGTTTCCAGAATATCATGAGAATTCAACATGATTTGCCCTATCCTTTCCCTGTATCCCGTTAAATCCGGTGCATCGACTGAAAAATATCCTCATGCATCACATGGACGGTCAGCCCCATCCCCTCGCCGATTTTCTGCAAAGAGTCCGAAAGCTGCTGGAAGGGTACGGTGCTTTTGGAAATATCCACCAGCATGATCATCGCAAACAGATCCTGAAGCACCGACTGGGTCACCTCCAGAACATTCACGCCGCACTCCGCGCACTGGGTGGAAACCTTTGCCAAAATCCCCACCATATCCTTTCCCAAAACCGTAATGACTGCACGCATAAAGAAAACGCCTCCATCTTCCGTATTTTTATGTCTCATTATGAAGCACAATCCGCAATCTGTCAAGCATTTGTATACCGGTACCCATCCTTTTCCCAAAACAGCCGGATCCTTTTTCCACCCTGTAAAAAAGTATAAATCCGCCCCGTTTGGCGGTAAGATAAGCTGAGAATGGCAAAACTGCTGAAAAAATCCATCGGGCCGCCCGGCTCTTTCCAAAATATGGCCAAATCGGCTCCTTCCACTGTCTTTTCCCCGCAGGATATGGTAAAATGGAAAGAATAGGAACCCAATCAAGGAGAATCGCTATGAAATACCCGTACCTGTCCGACTGCCACTGCCACAGCAACTGCTCGTTCGACGCCGACGATCCGGTGAATATGCTGTGTGAGAACGCCATCCGCCAGGGCCTGTATGCTCTCACTGTCACGGATCACTGCGAGTGCAACGTCTATCACCAGACCGGGGCGCTTTCCAGCATCCGTCAGTCCTTTCTCGAGACAAAAAAAGCGGCCGCCCTGTTCCAGGGCGAACTGCGGGTGCTCAAGGGGATTGAACTGGGCCAGCCGCTGCAAAACCCCAGTGCGGCCCAGGAAGTATTGCAGGCATTCCCGTTCGACTTTGTGCTCGCTTCTTTACATAACCTGCGCGGCATGCCGGATTTCTATTTTTTAGATTATACGCAGATCGACGTGCAGCAGCTCTTGACCGATTACTTCCAGCAGGTGCTCGAAATGGCGCGGCAGGCGGATTTTGATTCCCTGGCGCACCTTTCCTATCCGCTGCGTTACGCCATCGGGGAGTATGGGCTTTCGATCCCTTCCGAGCCTTATGCCGCCCAGATCGACGCGATCCTGCAAACCTTAGTGGAACGGGACAAGGCGCTGGAGGTCAACACCTCCGGGCTGCGGCAGAAAATCGGGGAAACGCTTCCTTCCTTCCCGGTGATCCGGCGCTTCCGCGAATTGGGAGGGCGGTATGTCACTATCGGCAGCGACGCTCACCGGTGGGGGGATATTGGTTCCGGACTCGAAGAAGGGCTCGCTCGGATCCGGGAGGCGGGTTTTTCCTCCTTTACCATATTCATGGAACGAAAACCCCATCTGCTTCCTATTGTATAGCCCGGAATATCCGTTCCGGCACACACTGACTGATATGAGGACGCCGCTGAGCCGGCTCCTGCCAGAAAGGAGAATCCCCTATGACAAAATTACTCAACCTGCTGCAAGAAAACGCGCGTTTAACCAACGCACAGTTGGCGGCCATGCTCGGCATCTCGGAAAAAGAGGTGGCGGATCAAATTGCCAAATATGAGGAACAGGGCATCCTGCGGGGCTACCAGGCCATTATCAACTGGGAAGAAGTGCAGGGAAATGATAACGTCTCCGCCCTGATCGAGCTGCGCGTGGCCCCCAAAAAAGAGACCGGCTTTGACTCCATCGCCCACCGGATCATGGAGTTTGAAGAGGTGGAGAGCGTCTACCTGATGTCCGGCGGATTCGATCTGGCGGTCATGGTGCATGGCAAAAGCATCCAGGAAATCGCCATGTTTGTCGCCAAGCGTCTCTCTACGCTCGATTCGGTGCTTTCCACCGCTACCCATTTCGTCCTTACCCGCTATAAAGAAGGGAATGTCATTCTCCATTCCCAAATGGAACACGATAGGAGGGAATATGTGCAGTGATCGACTACCAATCCCGCTTAAACCATGAAATCCAGGCCATTAAACCATCCGGCATCCGCCGGTTTTTCGATATTGCCAACGAGATGAAAGACGTGATTTCCCTGAGCATCGGGGAACCCGATTTTTCCACCCCCTGGCATGTCCGGCAGACCGGCATCCAGACCCTCGAAGAAGGCAAAACCTTTTATTCCCCAAACCGCGGCTTCCAGGAGCTGCGGGAGGAAATCTGCCGCTGGATTGCGCGAAAGTACCACGTTTCGTACGATTCTTCTTCCGACGTCCTGGTGACGGTCGGCGGCTCGGAGGCGCTCGATCTGTGCATCCGCTGCCTGATCAATCCCGGCGAGGAGGTGCTGATCCCGGAACCGAGCTTTGTCTGCTATGTCCCCATGACCCAGATGGCCAAGGGCATACCGGTCGTGATCGAAACCCGCGCGGAAGACCAGTTCCGCCTGACCGCCGACGCGCTGCGGCAAAAAATCACCCCCAAAAGCAAGCTGCTGATCCTGCCCTTCCCCAACAATCCCACCGGGGCCGTCATGCGCCGCGAGCATCTGGAGGCCATTGCCGAGGTGGTGCGGGAACACGACCTGCTGGTACTGTCCGACGAAATCTACGGCGAGCTGACCTACGGCGAAACCGGCCATGTCTGCTTTGCGGAGCTGGAAGGCATGAAGGAACGCACGGTCGTAGTCAACGGGTTTTCCAAAACCTACGCCATGACAGGCTGGCGGCTGGGATATGCCATCGGCCCGCAGGAAATCATCGGCCCCATGACCAAGCTGCACCAGTATGCCATTATGAGCGCGCCTACCATGGCGCAGTACGCCGCGATAGAAGCCCTGCGCAACGGGGATGAGGACATCGATCACATGCGGGAGCAATACGACATGCGCCGCCGGCTGATTGTGGACACCTTCAACTCGATTGGGATGCCTTGTTTTGAGCCGGAAGGGGCCTTTTATGTGTTCCCCTCGATCCAGAAAACCGGCATGACCTCCGAAACCTTCTGCGAACGCCTGCTTCATGAGGAGCATGTGGCTGTCATTCCGGGCAATGCGTTCGGTGATTGCGGCGAAGGGTTCATCCGGGTATCGTATTCCTACTCCCTGCATCACATCACCGAGGCCCTCAAGCGGATCGAACGCTTTATCCAGTCCCTCGGGTAAGGAGCGCTGCCATGGAACCGGTTTTTCTTACCTCCTGCCCCTCCTATGAATTTCCCGTCCTCCAGGCCGCCGTGGAGCGGGCGGCCGACGCACTGGGCCTGGAGCGGTATATCCGGCCCGGTATGCAGGTACTGCTCAAGCCCAACCTGCTTATGAAGGCGCGCCCCGACCGGGCGGTCGTTACCCACCCGCTGGTCACAGCGGCCATCGGCGTGTATTTGCAGCGGCTGGGCGCGTCCATCACGATTGCCGACAGCCCCGGCGGGATATACAGCCCGGCTGTCCTGAAAGGGATCTATGCTGCCTGCGGTTATGAAGACGTCGCGCGCGAGCACGGCTTTACGCTCAATACGGACTGCTCCTACCGTCCTTTAGAAACACCGAACGGCCGGCGTTCCAAGGTATTCCAGGTCATTTCCCCGGCCCTGGACGCCGATTTGATTGTAGACATTGCAAAACTGAAGTCCCACTGTATGACAGGGCTAAGCGGCGCGGTAAAGAACCTGTTCGGGGTAGTGCCCGGCCTGATGAAGCCGGAGCTGCACTGCCGCTTCCCGGACAAAGAGCATTTTGGGGAAATGCTGGCCGATTTGTGCGAAGCCATTGCGCCGCGCATTGCCTTTGTAGACGCTGTGACCGCGATGGAAGGCAACGGCCCCAGTGGGGGAAAGCCGCGCCAGGTGGGGCTTCTTGCCGCCAGCACCAGCCCTTTCCCGCTGGACGTAGCCTGCGCGGCAATCGCCGGTATGGATCCCATGGAAATCCCCATGCTCCGATCCGGGCAGGAACGGGGGCTTTGCCCGGCGCGTGCCGAGGAACTGGAAATCCTTGGGGAGCCGCTGGATGCTTTCCTTGTGCCGGATTTTTTGCAGCCCGAATCCCAGCCCAGCGACTTTTTACAGAAAGTCCCAAGGATATTCCGTCCGCTCGCGGTCAAAATTTGCACCCCGTTCCCCAAAATCCGTGCCAAAGACTGTATCGGCTGCGCTAAATGCCAGGAAAGCTGTCCGCAGCATACCATCGAGATCCGGGACCGCAAAGCGTTCATCCTATCCCACGACTGCATCCGCTGTTACTGCTGCCACGAAATGTGCCCGGTACAGGCCATCGATATCAAACGCTTTTCCTTATTTAACCTGTGAGGGAGGTCCTTGCTGTGGAAACGCTTACCCTGCATGCCTATGCCAAAATTAACCTGACCCTGGACGTCACCGGACGGCGGGACGACGGCTACCATTTTATCGAAAGCATCCTGCAATCGGTATCCCTGGCGGATACCGTTACCCTGTGCCGGACGGATTCCAGCGGCATCACGGTGGTTTGCCGCGATCCCAATGTCCCGGATGACCAAACCAATACCGCATACCGCGCGGCAGCGGTGTTCCTGCAGGAAACCGGATTGCCCGGAGGGATCCGGATCCAGATCGAAAAGGTTATCCCCAGCCAGGCGGGACTGGCTGGAGGAAGCGCTGACGCGGCCGCCGTACTGTGGGGAATGGATCGCCTTTGGGATACTGGTTTGCCGGCAGAAAGGCTGGCCAAGCTAGGGCTGCAGGTGGGCGCAGACGTGCCGTTTTGCCTGCAAGGAGGCACAGGGCTTGCGGAAGGGATTGGCGAAATCCTGACCCCTCTCCCTGCCCTGCCGGATTGCTGGATCGTCCTGTGCAAGCCCGCGTACGGTGTGAGCACCAAAGAAGCGTACCGCACGATAGACAGCATCCCTATCCTCCGCCGGCCGGATACCTCCGCCATGCTGCGGGCCATCCACCAAGGAGACTGGGCCTGTATCCCCTCCCAAACAGGCAATCTCTTCCAAACGGCCCTGCGCATTCCCGAAGTGGAAGAAATTTCTGCCTCCATGCGCCGATATGGAGCGGAAAACGCCTGTATGAGCGGCAGCGGCCCCACGGTATTCGGACTGTTTTCCCAGCCGGAGCTGGCATATGCCTGCCGGGACGCCCTGGCGCTACAATACCCCGCAGCATATGTCTGCCAGCCAGTCCCCTATGGTGTTCATCCTATTGAAAAGTAAAAAATGGGAAATTTTTTTCAAAGTTTTCATTTCCAGCATAATGATTTTTGAAATTTCCGATACTAACCTCGATCCAATCGGATACAACAAAACCAAGGCGGATCATTTTCCGGCCTATATGGATTGAGGTGAACAACATTGATTATTCTCGATAGAATCGCGTTGGCGCTGGCCATCATCGGCGGGATCAACTGGGGATCCATCGGGGTCTTCCAATTTGATATCGTCGCCTGGATTGGCGGCGGCCAGGGCGGTATCGTCAGCCGTATCATCTATACGCTGGTAGGGATTGCCGCCATCTGGTGCGTTTCGCTTTTGTTCCGGGATCGGAAGGAAATTCCGCCGAGCTCTGAACATCCGCACCAGGCGGTATAATATCCATCAACCGGGAGACTGGATTTTTCCGTCCCCGGTTGATTTTGATTACAAACCAATTGTCTTCTGCTTTCCAAAAAAAACAGCGGACCGCCAAAACAGCGGACCGCCATATTTTTAAAAAAGCAGATTTACTGAAATTTCTCTGGGTCAAGGGTTTTGATGGGTTTTGCGGGATTCCCGGCTACAATGGTATTGGGGGCAACGTCACGGGTCACCACGCTGCCGGCCCCAACAATGGCGTTTTCCCCCACCGTTACTCCGGGAAGCAGGATGGCGTTCGCGCCAATCCAGGCATTTTTCCCAATGCGCACGTCTTTGATCGTCAGTACCGGGCGATCATAAAAATCGTGGTTATTCGTGATAACGGAAACCCCCATCGCGATTTGGGCGTCGTCTTCAATCGTAATGTGCCCGGCGGACATGCATTTGAAATACGGCCCGATGGAGACGCGGTTTCCAATATGCAGGTTTTCGGCAATAATCATGTAAAGCGGCGTATTGATGTTGCATCCTTCCCCCAGGCCGCCGGTAAACAAATCCTTCAGGAGCTGATCCCGCTCTTTGGAAAAAGGCGGGGTTTGGTTCAAGCGGAACAATACTTCTGCTGTGCGGCGGATTTCTGCTTCGCGTTTTTCATCCGGGATCCGCAGATCCATCCTGATTTCTTCCATGGCTGTTCCTCCTGAAACGATAATATTGCGGCTTGTGATACTGCGCCGCGGGGCAAACGCTTATTTTTTATAATACAGCATCTTTTCAATAATATCGCGGGTATCGCGCGCAATGACCAGCTCTTCGTTGGTGGGGATGACAAAGACCTTGATAGGGGAATCGTCGGTGGAAATTTCCCCACACTTGCCGCGGATCATTTCTTCATTGCGGTCATGATCCACCTTTACCCCCAGGCAGGCGACGGCTTCACAGATCTTCTGGCGGTGCCCCACATGGTTTTCCCCGAGGCCGGCGGTAAAGACAATCGCATCGCATCCACCCATTGCGACGGTATATGCGCCGATGTATTTGCTGATCTGATAAACCAGCATCTGGTGCGCCAGGATCGCCCGCTGGTTGCCTTCGAGTTCGGCTTTGGTGACGTCTCGGTCATCGCTGGAAACTCCGGAAACCCCCAGCAAACCGGATTTTTTATTCAAAATGGTATCAATTTCTTTGGGCGAAAGGTTTTCTTTTTCCTGCAGGAAGGTGACAATCGAAGGATCCAGGGAACCGCTGCGGGTACCCATCATAAACCCATCCAGCGGGGTCAAGCCCATGGTGGTATCCACTACCACGCCGTCCTTGATGGCCGCCAGCGAAGATCCGTTGCCCAAGTGGCAGGTGATCATGCTCATTTCCCGGTGGGGACGGTTCATCATCTCCGAGCAGCGGGCACTGACATAGCGGTGGGAGGTGCCGTGGAAACCGTAGCGCCGGATGCCGTATTTTTCATAATACTCATAGGGGATGGCATACATATAGGCCCGGGGAGGCATGGTGGAATGGAAGGATGTATCAAACACCGCTACTTGCGGCGTCTCATTCCCAAACACGCTCTGGCAAGCGCGTATCCCCTGGATATGCGCAGGATTATGCAGAGGCGCAAGCGGGATTTGTTCTTCAATCCCCTGGATGACCTCCTCGGTAATCAGCACGGACTGGATAAACCGTGCGCCCCCCTGCACCACACGGTGCCCGATGGCGGCCACTTCGGACAAGCTTTGCAGTACGCCTACCTCGGCGTCAAGCAGGGCGTCCTTTACCTTGGTAAACGCGGCGGTATGGTCTGGCATATCGACTTTCTGTTCCCGTACGCGTCCGTCGGCGGTTTTGTACGAAAAAATCCCTCCGTCCAAGCCAATCCGTTCACAGTTGCCTTTAGCCACAACATTTTCGTCCGTCATATCCAGCAACTGGTATTTGAGGGAAGAGCTTCCTGCATTGATAACCAAAATCTTCATAAAAATCCTCCTGCTTGTGCCATATTTTTTTTCGTATTGCACCGACTCATCATCATATTTCATAAAATATTTTGATTTTTTCTGATACTATGGTATATCATAGTATAAATATCTGAAATTTGCAAGGAGTTTTTTCAAAATGTCGGGAAAATTTTTCCTTTCTGGGATCATTTGCGAATTCAATCCTTTCCATAACGGCCACGCCTTGCTCCTGCGCAAAGCCCGGGAACAGGGTTCCACCCATCTGGCAGTCGTGATGAGCGGAAACTTTGTCCAGCGGGGAACAGCCGCCTGCCTGGATAAATGGGCCCGCACCCGGGCCGCCCTGGCTTGCGGGGCAGATCTGGTAATCGAACTGCCGCTTCCCTGGGCTGCTGCACGGGCCGAAACCTTTGCTTTTGGCGGGGTGTATCTCCTGCACAGGATGGGCTGTGTCCGCCAGTTGGTTTTCGGCAGCGAATGCGGACAAACCGGCCCCCTGCAGCAGTTGGCCGCCGTCTTGCGTTCCGATGTGTTTCCGGCTGTGTTGCGGGATCAACTGCGGCGCTCTCCGGGAATCCCGTTCCCCCTGGCCAGAAAGCAGGCGGTTGCTCAGTTATGCGGGGAAACGCAGGCCGCGCTCCTCGATTCCCCGAACAATATCCTCGGGGTAGAATACTGCAAGGCCCTGCAATCCCTGCAATCCCCCATCCTCCCTCAAGCGATCCTGCGGGAAGGCGCTCCGCACCATGCTGACGGAACCCCCTCCCTGCTTCCTTCTTCCTCCCAACTGCGGGAACTGCTGGAAAGATCCCCGCAGGCTTCACTGGAACCCTACTGCCCTGCCGAAGCCGCCCGGGTTTTTTCCGATGAAATCCGGCAGGGGCGCGCACCGGCACGGATAAAATCCTTGGAGCCCGCCATTCTCGCTCACCTTCGCCGGATGGATCCCGCCGCTTTCGCTTCCCTCCCAGACTGTACCGAAGGGCTGGAACATCGTATCACCGATGCTGTGCGGCAAACGGCAAGCCTGGAAGATCTCTACGCCCGCATCAAATCCAAACGGTATTCCCATGCCCGGATCCGCCGGTTGATCCTCGCGGCATTCCTGGGCATCCGCGCCGGCGATACCATCCTCCCCCCTCCCTACCTGCGGATCCTGGGCATGAACGAAAAAGGCAGGGACATCCTCAAAACCATCGCCGCCACACCGGGCTCCCTGCCGGTGGTCACTAAGTATGCGCAAATCCCTTCCCTGTCTCCCGCGGCGCAGCGCCTGCTCGCCCTGGAAGCCCAAGCGGACGATCTCTATGCCTTGGCCTGCCCCTGCCCTCAGCCAGCCGGACGGGAGTGGCGGCAGGGTATAATTTTTGAATCATCCGCCTATCTATAAGGACGGACAGGCGTCCCCCGCATCCAAAAGCGAAACCCAAAATTGTAAACTAATTTAAAAATTAAGTTGACGATCGTGCGGTGTGTATGGTATGATTTCTGCATACATAGAGAAACGGTATCTCATGGAAAAACAGAAAGGAGTGCCATCAGATGCTAGATGCAGAAGCACTGGGGAAGGAAATCCGGGAGGGGAAATCCATTACCAGACAGGAAGCGATGGAACTATATTCCCAGCCCTTGGAAAAACTGTGCCGAACAGCCGACGCGATCCGCCGCCGTTTCTGTTCCGACCGGTTTGACCTTTGTTCCATCCTTAACGCCAAAAGCGGCCGCTGCCCCGAAAACTGCCGTTTCTGTGCCCAGTCTTCCCACAACCGTACCCAAACGCCGGAATACCCCCTGCTCTCCACGGAGGAAATCGTCAAACAAGCAACCATCGACGAAGCACAGGGCATACTGCGGTATTCGATCGTCACTTCAGGAAAACGCCTGTCGGATCAAGAAGTGGAATCCATGTGCGAAACCATCCGGGCCATCCGGGAAAAAACCGGCCTTTCCGTCTGCGTTTCTTTTGGCCTGCTCCATGAAGGGCAATATCAAAAGCTAAAAGCCGCCGGAGTGACCAGGATACATAATAATCTGGAAACCTCCCGGAGATATTTCCCCAACATATGCACAACCCACACGTTCGATGAAAAAATACAGGCCATCCGGGCTGCGCAGGCGGCTGGTCTTTCTGTGTGCAGCGGCGGGATCATGGGCCTCGGCGAGACGTGGGAAGACCGGATCGACATGGCCTTTACCCTGCGCGAACTGGGAATAAAAAGTGTCCCTGTAAACATGCTCAACCCGCTTGCCGGAACCCCGCTGGAACAAAACCAAACACTGGCCCAAGAGGATATGCGCCGGATTGTAGCCGTATACCGTTTTATCCTGCCGGGAGCCTCTATCCGTCTTGCCGGAGGGCGGGGGTTGCTGCCGGATAAAGGCAAATCCTGTTTTCTGAGCGGAGCCAATGCAGCAATCTCTGGAAATATGCTCACTACCGCAGGGATTACCGTGCCAGCCGACATGCAAATGATCAAACATCTGGGGTATACCTTAGGCTATGACGATGAAAAGCCGCACGGGAACCAACCGGAACAGAAAACGGCATGCCCCTAAAGGCCATGCCGTACTCCAATGCAATAATATGATTGATGCCGCCCGGCCTATGCCGGGCCAATTTTATCCCATAATAGGACTGGAGGCCTCCTCAGCTTCTTGATATAAAGCGGCCAGATCTTTGCGGAACTGGTTATCCACCCGATAGTACCGATTAAAATAATACAGGATATTTTGCCGGTATAGGATAGCCTGATAATTGATATCCGGGCAGGAAACCGAAAATATCGAAGGAGGCGTTTCGTCCTGTTTTTCCAAAGGTGTCTTGGGCGCCTGATCGATGTACTGCATGATTTTTCGGATGGTAGCCGGTTGAAAAATGATTTTTTGTCCCGCCACCATCGTAAATTTCCGTACCATCAGATAGGGAGCCGCCGCGGATGAAAAGGAAGACTCCCCGCCCGACGGCAATGAAGGGGAGGCAGAGGTACATCCCATCAGCGTAAAGGACAACAAAAAAATAAACGCGAACATCCCCGCCGTATGTGTTTTTGCTTTCATGCTATCCCCTTCCCTCCTTAATTTTATGGTCTCTCCAATGCCGCAATCTGGTCAATCCGCCGTTGATGCCGTCCTCCTTCAAAAGGGGTTTCCAAAAAGATCTTGGTAAACTCCACAGCCTGTTCCGCAGAGATAACCCGTCCACCCATACAGAGGATATTCGCATCATTGTGCCGGCGGGTCGCTTCCGCGCAGAACGCATTGCAGACTACCGCCGCCCGGATCCCTTTTATCTTATTGGCGGCAATGGAAATCCCAATCCCCGTGCCGCAGCACAGGATCCCCTTCGATGCCTCCCCACTGGCTACCGCCCGGGCAACCGGTTCAGCAAAAAGAGGATAGTCCACCGATTCCTCACTGTGGGTGCCAAAATCCCGGTAGGGAATCCCCTGTTCTTCCAAATACTGCTTCACGGCCTCCTTTAAAAGAAACCCACCGTGATCCGCTCCTAATGCAATCATCCTGTTTTCTCTCCTTCCGTTTGTCCCAACCGTTTTTTCAATTCCCGCTCCGCCTGGGGCAGCCGCAGATATACCGGGGCCAACGATCCGGCATCCTGCATTTCCCCGCGCCGGATAGCCTGTAAGGCGGCCAAAGCTACCCCGCTGCTGCGCTGGAACCGCAGCGGTTCCGCTACCAGGCGCACCCGCGGATCCTCCGCAAAGGCCGTTTGGGCGCAAAGTACCGCCCCGTCTCCCACCAGATAAATGGGTCCTTCCACATCCGCGTACCGCTGCGGCAGCGAAGCTATCGGAAGGGCTTCCTCTTCCCCTTCGCGCCGGACCCCTTCCCCTATGGAAAACCGGGCATGATACACCTGCGCGCACCGGGCGTCCATCACCGCGCACACAGTCCCCGGCAGGCCGGCCAAAGGATGGGCCATTGCCTCCAGGGTCGAAACCCCCACGCAGGGCGTATTGCCTGGGAGGGCCATCCCCTTCACGCACGAAACACCGATGCGCACGCCCGTGAACGAACCCGGCCCCACCGACACGGCAAACACCTCCATGTCCGCCAAAGGGATCCCTGCCATCTCCAGCAGATCCCGTACCATGGGCATCAGCGTCTGGCTATGGGTCTGCGGGATGTGCAGGAACCATTCCCCCAGCATCCGCTCCCCGTCCCAGACGCTCACCGACGCCGAAACGGCCGAGCAGTCCAATGCAAGCAGCTTCACAGCGCCACCCCTTTCCCATAAAATACGCGTTCGTGTTCCTTTTCTCCCGGTTCAATGGCCACGCGGATGCAACCGGCGGGCAAGGCCCCTTCGATGTTTTCGCTCCATTCAATTACCAGCACGCCGCCGGATTCCAGATAATCGAAAAAACCGGTGGAATACAGATCATCCCAGCTTTCTATCCGGTACATGTCAAAATGGTAAAGGGGAAGGCGTCCCGCATATTCCTGCACCAGGGCAAAGGTCGGACTTGATACAGGGTCGCGGGAACCAAGGCCAGCGGCCAGTCCCCGGGTAAACGCGGTTTTTCCGCGGCCCATCCCGCCGAATAAAGCGATCACCTCGCCTCCTTGCAGGCGCTGTGCCAATCGGCGGCCAAACTCTTCCGTTTCCTCGGGGGAACGGCTGGTAAAGGTCCAGTCCCACCCGGTTTTCTGACCCGCCATCAGAACAGGCCGGAAACCATACCGGTTTCGTCCACGTCAATCGAATTGGCTGCCGGGACTTTCGGCAGGCCGGGCATGGTCATGATATCCCCCGCATAGGCCACGACAAATCCTGCTCCATTGGACAAGCGCAGATCCGCGATCGTAATGCGGAATCCGGACGGGCGTCCCAGCAAAGAGGGGACGTCGGACAGGGAATACTGGGTCTTGGCGATGCACACCGGCATGGAATTCCCTCCAAGGGCTTCGATCTCTGCCAGAGACTTGCGGGCTTTCGCCGTAAAGTCCACACCGTCGGCCCCATAGATCTTCCGGGCAATCGTCTCGATTTTTTCTGCCACTGGCAGATCCAGCCCGTACAGCGGTGCAAAATCCGAAGGCGCTTCCGCCGCCTGGCATACCTTACGGGCCAAATCCACGCCGCCTTCCCCGCCTTTGGCAAACACTTCCGACAAGGCAAATTCCGCATGGTTTTCCTTGCAGTAGGCTTCAATGAACGCAAGTTCCTCCTGGGTATCGGTATGGAAGCGGTTGATAGCCACCACAACCGGTACCCCGTATTTGCGCATGTTCTCGATGTGTACGCCCAAATTGACAATACCTTTTTGCAGTGCGGCAAGATTCGGCTTGGAGGCTTCTTCCTTGGAACAGCCGCCGTTGTATTTGAGCGCTTTGGCCGTGGCGACTACCACCACGGCATGGGGACGGAACCCGGCAAACCGGCACTTGATATCGAAGAATTTTTCGGCCCCCAGATCGGAACCAAACCCGGCTTCCGTAATGCAGTAATCCCCCAGCTTCAGGGCCAGTTGCGTGGCCCGGATCGAATTGCATCCATGGGCGATATTGGCAAACGGCCCGCCGTGCATGATGACCGGGGTCCCTTCGATCGTCTGCACCAGGTTCGGGTGGATAGCGTCCTTGAGCAGGGCAGCCATCGCGCCCTGGGCCTGGAGATCCCGGGCATATACCGGCCCGCCGGCATAGGTGCGGGCTACAAGGATATTCCCCAGCCGCTGCTTCAAATCGGCGATGTCCCGGCACAGGCACAGGATTGCCATCACCTCGCTGGCTACGGTAATGATAAACCCGTCTTCCCGCGGGGTACCATTGGCTTTCCCGCCCAGCCCCACAACAATCCCGCGCAGCTCCCGATCGTTCATGTCCAGGCAGCGCTTGATCTGTATCTGCCGGGGATCGATCCCCAGTGTGTTCCCCTGCTGGATATGATTGTCCACCAGGGCGCAAAGCAGGTTGTTCGCTGCGGTAATGGCGTGCATATCTCCCGTAAAATGCAGGTTGATGTCCTCCATCGGCAATACCTGGGCATAGCCGCCGCCGGCCGCCCCTCCTTTGACTCCAAATACCGGGCCAAGGGAAGGCTCCCGCAGGGCAACCACCGCCTTCTTCCCGATTTTGGCCATGGCTTCGCCCAAACCGGCCGTCGTGGTGGTTTTGCCTTCGCCGGCAGGCGTGGGATTGATCGCGGTAACCAAAATCAGCTTGCCGTCCGGCCGATCCTTTACCCGCTCAAACAGCGCGGGGGTCAGCTTCGCCTTATACCGCCCGTAAGGTTCCCATTCCTCTTCTCCTATCCCCAACTGTTCCGCTACCCGGGCAATGGGAAGCAGTTTACATTGCTGTGCAATTTCAATATCTGTCAACATATCGGCAACTCCTTATCTGTATGTACTTTCAGCATCTGCGGCGGGCGGCGCCCGCTCCCATATCGCGTGTCGGCTTTCGCGGGGAACGGCAGCCCTTGTGCCCGCAAAACCGCCGCCCCGCGCAGCTTTCCCCACGGTATGCCTGGCCCAAAGAGCCTGCTGTTTTTATTTCCTGCGGCTATTATACCACATTTCCCGCGCAGAAAAAAGTATCCCTTGCACTTTCGCGCCATTCATACTATAATAAGAAACAACCACAGGCATATCTTGTGGAAAAATTCCGAGAATCCACCGACTGTCCGGATAATCCGACCTGATTTCCATATGATGAAGAGGGATGTTTCTGCGTCCCGCGTGCTACAGACAAGAGGTGAATGCAAATTTGACGTATGTATCCGGCCCATCCGCAAAAGTCAAACTGCGGCATGGATTTGCCAAAATCGGTAAGGTCCTGCTCGATTATTTCCGCCGGGCAGATAAATTTCTTTGGGGCTTGTTATTGGCCACGTCCCTATACAGCCTGGTTTTGCTATATACCGTACCTTCGTCCAATGGACAAGGCCACCGGTATTTTATCGTCCAGTTTATCGCTATTATCATCGGCTATGCAGGGGCTATCCTTCTGACGGTCTTCGATTACCGATCTATCGCCCGCTTCTGGAAATGGATCGGCGGCGCGGCTATTCTGTTAATGGTCTATGTACTGCTGTTCGGCACAGCGATTGTCGGCAGCGACGGCGTCAATGCGCGGGCATGGATTAACCTTGGCTTTACGACGTTTCAGCCCTCCGAGCTGGTCAAAATCTTTTTCCTTGTGACCTACGGCAAGCATCTGAGCCTGGCCAAGGAAAGCGGGAATATCGGCCGGGTGCTACATGTATGCCTGCTGGCTGTACATGCGCTCATCCCCATGCTTCTGGCACACTTCCAGGGGGACGATGGGGCCGCCGTGATTTTCTTCTTCATATTTTTGTGTATGTCGTTGGCCGCGGGAGTCCCCTTTCGCTATTTTGCCATCCTGTTCGGCGCTATCCTGATTTTTATCCCCATTGCCTGGCAATATATTTTTGAAGATTACCAGCGCAACCGCATCCTGGTTTCTTTTAACCCGGAGCTGGATCCACAGGGCTTTGGCCTGCAGCAAATCCAGGGCATGATTTCCATTGGGTCGGGGCAGTTCTTTGGCCAGGGCCTGGGAGATGCCCCACGGGTACAGCGCGGCGTGGTACCGGTACAGGAAAGCGATTTTATTTTCTCTGTCGCAGGCGAGCAGCTGGGCTTTTTGGGCTGCATGGGGATTATCCTTCTTCTTCTGTTTATCTGCCTGCGCACCCTGCATATCGCCCGGAATTCGTGCGATAACCTTGGCTCCTACATGTGCTTTGGATTCTTTGGAATGATCGCATCCCAAACGATCTTTAACCTGGGCATGTGCCTGAGCCTTCTTCCCGTTATGGGGATTACCCTGCCCTTTTTCAGCGCCGGGGGCTCTTCCGCCGCCTGCCTGTATCTGGGATTCGGACTGGTGCAGAATGTGGCGATGCACCGCAGCGAAAAGGATCAGTTTGAAACCGAAAATGTACACCGGCTGCAAAAAATCCACACATATCATCAACGGTAAAACCCATACAACTAAAACAGAAAAATCCGGGAGCAATATACCGCTCCCGGATTTTTTTATTGGCCAGATACAGCCGTTTTTCTGTATCAGTCTCTTCCTGTCCTTGCAGGCAGGGGATTATTTTTCATGCTTTTTCTTGAGGTTTTCAAAATCCTGGCGGAATTTTTCCCGGTAGGCTTTCTTTTTGGCTTGGCGCTCTTCCGATTTTTGTTTGCGCATCTCCTGTTTTGCCTGCCGTTCCAGTTCTTTTTCTACCATTTTGGCTTCCTCAAGTTCTTCCTGGATATCTGCCGCGTCCCAGCGCAGGATCACCGCCTGGAATTTCTCCAGCCGCTGGTTCAGTGCCGACTCGTCATCCTCCTGTACCAAGGCCAGCAGGGCAGTATCCCCCTCCTGCATCCGTGTGGAAACCCGTTCCAGAATCGACATTTCATCCACAATATCCTTATTGTCTACTGCCATGCCGATCAATGCGCCGACCCCGCCGCCTAAGAGAATCCCCAAAGGCCCGCCGAGGATCCCAATCAACGCGCCCATAAAGCCGCCGGCAATGGTATCGTCGTTGGTGTCTTCTCCGGAGTCAAAGCTTTCCAGAGGAATCACTTGGCCCCCCTGCTTTTTCAGCAGGACAAGCTGCGACAAAGTACTATGCGGCAGGAAAGGATCCAGTTTTACTTCCGAAAAGGCTTGGTATGCTTCGCTTTCCACAGCAAAAAATGCGGCGACTACATTGGCCTGCGCAATATTATTCATATTATTTCCCTCATTTCTATTTTCATTTTTGTTTTACAGCCATATTTTATCGTATTCACATGAATATTTTGTGAACAAACCTGGGATATCTTGTGAAAACCCGGGCCGTTTTATCCAAGTTGTTCAAGATCAAGATACTTCTCGGCCATCTGTGCGGCCACCGCTCCGTCCGATACCGCCGTAACAATCTGACGCAAGGGCTTGGCACGCAAATCGCCAGCGGCAAATACCCCTGCAATCCCGGTCTGTGTATCCTCGCCTGCGGCCACATATCCCTGGGAATCCAAGGGGACTTTCCCCTGGACAAGATCGGTATTGGGCGTATAGCCCACCATCACAAACACCCCGTCACAGCCGATTGTTTTCGCTTCCCCGGTCTGAACGTCCTTCACCTCTACACCGGTAACTTTCTGATCGTACAGGATGCTTTGCACCTGGCTATCCCAGCAATATTCCACGTTGCCGCACTCAGCCAGCGGTTTGCGATAGGATGCCGAGGCCCGCAGGGTATCGCGGCGGTGGATCAGGATCACCTTCTGGCAAAGGTGGGAAAGGAACAGCACGCTCGCCGCCGCCGTATCGCCGCCGCCCACAACTACGACCGTCTTCCCGCGGAAAAACGCCCCGTCACAGGTAGCGCAATAAGAGACTCCACGGCCGCGCAACTCTTTCTCTCCCGGCAGGCCCAATTCCCTGGGGGACGCGCCCATGGCCAGGATCACCGCCCGGGCGTGCAGTTGGGAGCCATCCGCCAGGCAGACTGTTTTTTCCTTGCCCTCCAGCTCCACCGAAACCACTTGCCCGTCCCGGGTCTGCGCCGCAAAGCGTTCCGCCTGGCGCTTCATGGACATGGCCAGTTCAAACCCGCTTACCCCTTCGATAAAACCGGGATAATTCTCCACGCGGGCGGTGGTGCCCATCTGTCCGCCCGGAGCCAATTTTTCGATCAGGAGTGTTTTCAGTTCTGCCCGGGCGCAGTATAAAGCCGCTGTATACCCTGCCGGCCCTCCGCCAATAATAATCACATCATATTTGTCCTGTGCCTGTGTTTGCATCGTATCACACCTCGTTTTCCCAAATTGTTGCGCTATGATAAACAGTTTTGCCTTTCTTTCCTATCTTATCCTTTTTCCAGTATTGTTTCTGTGAGGATATCACAAAACAAAAGAATCTTGACAAGCAGGCTTGCCAAGATTCTTCCGGTAGAAAAATATTTTGAATTGTTTAGGGGGTCAAAATTTATATGGTACCGGCAGCCTAATACGGGGATCTCTGCAAAAGGATAGGCCCTCTTTTCTTGTGACGCAAAGCCAGTTTTACAGGGGCCAACAGAGCAGGCCGCTTACAAACCCCACTTGGCGCTGGTATTCTTCTTGGCTCTCCATTGGACTCCCCTCCTTTCCAGAAAAACAGCCGGATTCCGGCAAAATCATGCGGAGAACACAGCTCCTCCTTTTCTTCCCGTTACAGGGGAAGGGATCATTTCCCTTCTATGGTGTATTATACTATATCCCTTATAACATGTCAATAGTTTTATGGGAACAGAAAATGAATAAACTATATAAAATATTTAAATTCACATTTTTATTGACTTCCGGCCCTGGGAAGGATACAATAAGCTTATAGAATCGAATGATAAGGAGATGAAAACCCCATGGATGAGAACCAAGAAATCGACTTGATTACCCTGATTGACGACGAAGGCCAGGAGCACGAGTTTGAGATCCTTTCCGTCATCGAAAATGAAGACGGCTGTTTCTATGCCCTGCTGCCGACCTTTGAGGAACCGGAGAATACTTTGGAAGAAGAGACATATTATATTTTTGAAGCCATTGAAGTGGACGGGGAAGAACAATTGGCTGAAGTAGAAGATGAAGCCCTGCTCGATAAGCTGGCCACCCTCTTTGAAAGCCGCTTTGATGAAATGTTTGAATCCGCAGAAGAGGGGGAAGACTAAACAAAACCGGACAATGGGAAGCAAACTGCATAAAACCGTATGTTTTCCCTAAAATACACTGCTAAATTTCGGTATTTTGACGTGATAGTAAATAAAGTTTATTCTTTTAAAGAAACTAAACACCCCTTTCCCATGGTATAATAAAGACAATCCAAAAACAAAGGTTCCCTGCCCAGTTCGTGGACCGTTGCATAAGTAACCCTACAACTTTTTTATTGGGAGTTTAGCTCCGGTGGCAGACTTCAGACCTCCCGGCTTGTGCCGGACGAAGGGAGTGCGAAACCATTGGGCGGACACCCACCTGCTGATTTCGTAGCAGGTTATTCTAGCACATTACGGCTGGGCGGGCTTTACCTATCCAAAGCGAGACTTCTGGCGGTGTAACCAGAGGTCTTTTTCTTTTCGTAACCAAAAAAGGAGTGGCTTTGCATGTATTCCTATCAGATTGTAACCGACTCAACCACCGATTTGCCCGCCAAGCTGGTAGAAGAATTAGGGATTACCGTCCTTCCCTTTACATTCTTTCTGGAAGAAACCAGCTATCTCGATGATTTGCTCCACCCACAAATTTCTTCCTCCGAGTTTTTCCATGCCCTTCGCCAGGGAGCTTCGTGTTCAACCTCCCAAATCCCTTCCGCCCGCTTCGTCGAGGCTTGGGAACCTATCCTCCAAGCCGGGCGCGACATCCTGCATTTGTGTTTCTCCTCTGCCCTGAGCGCCACCTATGAGCGTGCCTGCTCTGCAGCGGAAGAACTGCGGGCTAAGTATCCCGAACGCACGATCCGTGTCGTCGATACCCAATGCGCCAGCTTGGGTGAAGGCTATCTGGTCGAGCTTTGTGTGGAAAAACAGCGCGCCGGTTCTACCCTGCAAGAAGCGGGCGACTGGGCGGAACAAGCCCGCAGCCATATCGCGCATTGGATTACGGTAGACGATCTTGGCCATCTCAAGCGCGGCGGGCGGATTTCTGCTGCCTCGGCTTTGGTAGGCAGTATGCTGGGGATTAAACCGATTATCCATGTGGACGATACCGGCGCTTTGTGCATGGCGGAAAAAGTACGGGGACGCAAGGCTTCCCTTGACTATATTGCCGAGCAAATCTCCTCTACCATGGCCCCCGGCAGCTATCTGCGGGTAGTCCATGGGGATGCTTTGGAGGATGCGAAATATGTGGCGGAACAAATCCATAAAAAAACCGGGGTAAAAGAAATCCTAATCCATCCCATTGGTCCAGTCATCGGATCCCATACCGGCCCCGGCGTAGTAGCGGCAGTCGCTTTCTGTTCAAAAAAATAACGGTTTCCCCCTTGGAGCGTTTGAGCCAAAGGGGGACTTTTTATTCGAGAGCAGGACAAATTGTCTCATAAATCCGCGGACCAGCATAGAATGGAACAAACCCAACAAAAGGAGGTGTTCCATCTTGAATATTTATCACTGCGGGCCTTGTCCTTCTGATCCCTGCCCCCCTCCGGTTCTATGCTGCCCCTGCCTCATTCCAGGCGCCACGGGGGCTACCGGTTCCACCGGGCCAACCGGGCCAACTGGTATGACGGGAGCAACTGGCGCTACGGGGCCGACTGGGCCTACCGGCAGTGCTACGGGAGCAACCGGTCCCACGGGGCCGACCGGGCCAACTGGGCCAACTGGTATGACGGGAGCAACTGGCGCTGCGGGGGCTACCGGACCGACCGGACCCACTGGAGCAACCGGCGCCACAGGCGCTACCGGACCGACCGGACCCACTGGAGCAACCGGCGCCACAGGCGCTACCGGACCGACCGGACCCACTGGAGCGACCGGTGCCACAGGCGCTACCGGTGCGGCTGGTTCTACAGGGGCAACTGGCGCTACTTCTGGATTAGCTGCCTATGGCGGTCTATATCAAACTGGTGCGCAGCTGCCTGCCTTTACTTCCGCCAACTCGTATATGCAGCTGGGACTCAATACGACCCTGCCTTCCCAAAATGTCACCCCTAACGCCAATAATACCCTCACAGTACAACAGAACGGCACTTATGAAATCCATTATAATGTTTTGTTATCCACAAACAAATCCGTCGATATCGGCATCGGCATCCGGCAAAACGGGGCGATTCTTCCCAATACCAGAAGCTCACAAACATTAGCCAAAGATTCCTCTCCCGGTTCCTCGTATAACGGCCAGTTATCCGGGACCGTTTATGTCCCCTTGCAGCAAAACGATATCCTCGATTTAGTGATTGCCGTATTGCATACGCTTCCGCCTAACCTGAGTGCGGTCACCAATGCAAACGCACATGCAATCCTGACCATCAAAAAACTCGATGAATAACCAAAGGCGCGAGATCTTTTCCGATCCCGCGCCTTTTTTCTGTATTACCGTACCGGGGTATAATCGATCTGTGATTCTTCCCCAGTCGCTTCGAGCTTGAAGATCACCGGCCGAAGCCCGTCGTTGCAGCTGCAAATCGCTACCCCCGGCTTGCGGATCCAGTCGCCGTAATAAAACACTTCATTTCCCGCGCCGTGCGCCAAAGCAAATGCATATTGATACACCGCTTTCCACGCTTCGTCGCAAAAACCATCCGGTTTCGCGTAATCGGCATAGAATACCTGCCCTTCTTTCAGCATCGGACACGCAGTCAATCCTTCCGCGCCGTATTCTTCCGCTAATTCCTTATCCAAAGTCGTCTTTAATACGGTAATCTTGACTTTCTTCATCCTATCCCTCCCCCTTAGCCATTAACCGGAAAAAGGAACAACATCCTTTACTGCATCTTTCGGGGTGATGACTGCATCGTCGTGATCCACGTCGATCAGCTGATAGCGGTCATTGCCCATGCCAAGCTCTTTCATATAGCTGAGCTGGCGCAGTCCGTGGCGGGATTCGATCCGTTCCACCAGATCCTTATGATCGGCTTCCTTGAGCGCGTACACCAGATCCACCGACGCCTGATCGATAGCCAGAATATCCCGCGAAGCCAGGATGCCAATATTCGGCGTGACTACCGGTGCGGCGGCAACGCCTTCGCAGTCGCAGGAAACCGACATATTGCGCAATACGTTCACAAAGCAGATGTGCTCACCGAAGTGATCGACCACGGCTTTAGCGGATTCCATCATGCGTTCCATGAATTCTTCCATGGTGATGTCCCATTGATCCGCAGAACCCGGCGTGGTGTGGATCATCGCCTTACCGATACGGCCATCCGCACAGCCGATCCCGATATTTTTCGCCGAACCGCCAAAGCCTCCCATGGCGTGCCCTTTGAAGTGCGTCAGGACAAACAGGGAATCGTAATGGGGTAGATGGCTTCCCATGTGCATCTCGGTGAACCATTTTCCATCCTTGACCGGCAGGGCCACGGTGCCTTCCTCGTCGAGGATATCCACCGGGCAGAAAGTCCAGCCGTTCACCTTGAGGGTTTCGCGATGCTGTTCGGTGGTATAGCGGCCGCCCTCATAGTACGCATTGGTCTCCAGGATCGTCGCGCCGGGCAAATCGTTTTGGATCAGCTCCTGCACCCACGGGCGCGGTACGATATTCGGGCCGTTCGGCTCGCCGGTATGTAATTTAATCCCGGCTTTCCCGGTGATGTTCCCGCCGACGCGGCGGAATACTTTCTGCAAGCCTTCCGGAGAAAGATCGCGGGTAAAATATACGGCGGATTCCTCCCCGGTACGCTCGCTATAAGGAATGTACCGGTCGCCGCCGGTTCCTGGGATGGGTTTATTCGACATATGATTTCCTCCTTATCTCTATCCGTTCTTGTTTCCATTATACCTTCTGGAGTACGCTCCAGGTCAAGAGGAAATTGAAAAAACAGATAAAAAAACGGGGCAGCTCACCAAAGCCGCGCCGTTTTTACATTTGGTGTTCAATGATCCATGTGACCATGTCCTCAAATTGCAGCGTGCCGGATGCTGCTTTCAGGATCATATCCGTGAGCTGTTCCTGTGTGTATTCCAGTTCAATCCCGTTGAGCGATAGGAATACCAGCATTACATGTGCGCCGATCCGTTTATTTCCATCCACAAAGGCATGGTTTGCAATCAGCCCAGACCCCAGCCGGGCGGCCTTCTGCTGTAAGGACGGAAATATCTGCGCGCCGCCGAAACTTTGAAAAGGAGCGTTCAGCGCGGAATCCAAAAGCCCCTCGTCCCGAAGGCCATCCATACCGCCGGTTTCCCGGATCAGCTCGCTGTGCAGCAGAAGGATCTGCCGTTTGGTAAGCCTTTTCATTTGGCAAGGACTTCATAGGCCTGCCGGTTTTTTTCGATGATCCGCTTAGATACCGCCATCACATCCTCATCGGGCGCAAGCTGTTCTTTTTCGGCCTGGCTGAATTCGACAATCAAATACCGCGGCACATTATTTTTCAGGATAACCGCAGCGCCGTTTTCGTCGACCAGCCGCGCGACTTTCGAAAAATTTTGATTCGCTTCCGAGATGGAAACGAGGGTATCGGTGTTAATCTGCATCCATATCACCTCCGCTTCTATTATACACAAAAAATAGGATAAATTCAACCTAAATGAAAAAAACGGGGCAGATCACCAGAGCCGCACCGTTTTTGTTTATGAATTCTTATTTTATATTTATAGTGTATATAAATATAAATTTAATATTAATAGTCTGTTTATTTATTGAGAAAATATCTGTAAACTTAAGATAAAAGGAAAAATTAAATTCCCCTTAATTTTATATTCTAAAAAGAATATAAAATTAAGGGATTTAGAATATTCTGTGAGGGTTATATATTGTTACAAAATAATCTATAATCTTCTATAGAGGTGAATTTCAGTGAAAGCAACAGATGTCTTTTTTAAGAAGCAAGAAATTATTCGCCGTTCATATGACATCAGTGAAAAAATGTATGAACGTTTAGTATTTCTTTCTCAAAATATATATGAGGCATCTGTAAATAGATTAGTCTGTGTATCCATAAATCACCTAATAAAAACACAAAATGTAAATTTATTTGCTATGCAAAAGGAAGATTTTTGTTCAAAACGAACTTTCTCTCTTCCAAAAGAACTAGTTATTGGTTTAGAAGAATTAAATTCAAAATATAATGTTGGAATTTCTAAATTAGTTAATATTGCTATTTATAATTTACTTATAGAAGAATAAATAAATTAAATATTAAGGAGTGAAAAATAATATGAAAATTGGCGAACGCTTGCGGCTGTTCCGGGAAAAATGCGGGTTCACGCAGCAGCAGATCGCGAATG